>NC_013720.1:5498099-5847149 GCF_000025185.1 Pirellula staleyi DSM 6068 | reverse complement strand
GGCTTGGCGACCACGACCACCGCAACCGATGAGGGCTACCTTAAGGATGTCGTCACCGGCGGCATGAACAGCTGGTGGTGTGACCATCGAAAGGGCGATCGAACCACCGGCAACAGCGGCAGCACTGGTTCCCAGGAAACTGCGGCGCGAAGGTTTGGTGGCTGGAACGGAAGGTGTGCTTGAAGAAGCGTCGGACACAGGGCGAACTCCTGAACAAACGGGCGGGCAACGCGAGAGGTGGGTGGACTCGATTCGAGGAGCACTCAGCCGCACGTCGCTGATTTCGCGGCAGCACTCGAGCCAAACGCACCCAAAGTGCGCGCAGCCAATCTTCATCCAGGCGTGAGTTTAGCCTGAACGGGTAGCAAGATGCAAGCAAATAACCGCACGTTTGGTGCGGCTGTCCGCACTGTCGCGCAGCGCTTGAAAGATTGTCGAGAGTCATAGCCCTGAGTTGCTGCTTCGATGGCAACCAGGGCGAACTGAGAAGGGCGTTGCGACTAGGAGTGATCGCCAGCCAGGAGCACCCGTTCGACGAAGCCGGTATCGACCATGCCGTCGACGAACACTGCGTGGCTAAGGACCTTTTTATGGAACGGCGCGGTGGTCTTGATACCTTCGACACGCAGTTCGTCGAGCGCGCGGATCATGCAAGCGATCGCTTCTTCGCGCGTCGGCTTGTGGACGATCAACTTCCCGATCATTGAATCGTAATAAGGTGGAACGCTATACCCCGCGTGAGCATGCGAATCGAACCGCACACCGAGTCCACCAGGAATATACATCTGCTTAATCAGACCCGGGCAGGGCTGAAAACCTTTGTCAGGGTTTTCGGCATTAATACGGCATTCAATCGCCGCACCGCGAGGTTTGATATCCTCTTGGGTAAAGGGCAATTTTTCGCCAGCAGCGACCATGATTTGGGTCTTAATCAAATCGACGCCAGTGACCATTTCGGTCACAGGATGTTCGACTTGAATACGAGCATTCACTTCAATGAAGTAGAAGTTATTCTCTTGATCGACAATGAACTCAACAGTGCCAGCGTTGGTATATCCAGCTTGCTTTAAGAGTCGCACTGCGGCCTGGCACATCGCCTCGCGACGTTCAGCAGGCAAGCGTGGTGCTGGGCTCTCTTCAATCAGCTTTTGATGGCGACGCTGCGTGCTGCACTCACGTTCATACAAGTGCACCACGTTGCCGTGGTGATCAGCGATCATCTGCACTTCTACGTGGCGAGGACGTTCGATGAACTTCTCGAGGTAGACACCACCGTTGCCAAACGCGGCTTGAGCCTCGGCCTTCGCCTGCTGCAGGGCAGTTTTCAGGGCCAGTTCGTTCCCCGCAACGCGCATCCCTTTGCCACCACCACCGGCAGTCGCCTTGATGAGGACAGGAAAGCCGATTTCGCGAGCGGTACGGACCGCTTCCTCTTCGTCTTCGATCAGACCGGCGCTACCGGGAACGACAGGCACCTTGGCAGCGCGGGCCATATCGCGGGCGCGATTCTTATCCCCGAGGGAATCCATCGCTTCCGGCGTAGGGCCAATGAAGTCGATTTTGCAGCTGCGGCAAACTTCGTTGAAGTGCGAATTCTCAGCCAAAAAACCATAGCCAGGATGGATCGCTTCGACGTTCCCCACCTCGGCGGCGGAAATGATCTGATCGATCTTCAAATAGCTTTGCATCCCCTTCGGAGGGCCGATGCAATATGCCTCGTCGGCGAGATCGAGATACTGCGCGCCACGATCAGCGGTGCTGTAGACGCAAACGGTCTCAATACCAAGCTCTTTACAAGCGCGAATGATTCGCAGAGCAATTTCGCCTCGGTTGGCAATGAGAATTCGTTTATACATAGGTGGCAGACGCCAATCTCAAATACGTGCGCAAGATGGAGAGAATTTCAGATCGCGGTGGTTAGAAGAGGCTTCGGTCTGTACTAAGTATTAATTAGCAGAGCCCCTCGCTAGAAATAACCTTGCGGTTATCTCCTCGTGATGTCTCAATTAACCGTTGGTATCGACTTTGAAGAGTGGCTTATCAAATTCCACTGCTTCGCCGTCATTGACCATCACGGCAACGATCTTCCCCTTCACTTCGGCGGGGATTTCGTTGTAGACCTTCATCGCTTCGATGAGGCAAATGATCGTGCCACTATCAACGCGGTCTCCCACTTTGACGTAGGTTTCGGCCTTAGGGTTGGGCTTGGAGTAGAACGTGCCAACCATCGGGCTCTTGATGACGATGACGCCCGGTCCATCGCCTGCAGGAGCAGCGGCGACAGGAGCCGATGGGGCAGCAGCGGGAGCTGCCGGGGCTGGAGCAGCTGCTGGTGCGGCAGCGACAGCAGGGGCGGCGACCAATTTGGGGCCGCGGCAAATGCGAATACGGTGACGCTGCTCGCGCAGGTCGATTTCGCTGAGGTCGTGTTCTTTCATGAGCTCGACGAGGCGGCGAATTCGCTGCACCTCAAACACGCTCTCTTGGCCGTCTGTTCCGCTGGAAGCATCTGTCATAAGTGTTTTCCGGAAGCGAGCTTGCTGGTTCGCAAGCTCCTAGGTCTTAAGTGTTCAAGCGTTTGTAGTTACGTCACAAGTCGGGCCATTCGGCCAGTGCCAGGGAGTGCTTGTTTCCGGCGGCTCCACCAGCTGACGAGATCGTGGCGAATCGATCGCGCCCGGCACCTGCCGCATCACGGGTTTCACGCCGTAACGATGCAGTCCTGAAGCTGCTTGGGCGTGGAAGAGAGCACTTCGTGACCGCTTTTGGTGACGAGCACATCGTCTTCGATGCGAACTCCACCCCAGCCGGGCAAATAGATGCCTGGCTCCACCGTCACCACCATGCCCGGCCGAAGCGGGCGATCTTGATCAGCAGCGAGCCTCGGGGCTTCGTGCACTTCCATGCCGATGCCATGTCCAAGCGAGTGCCCAAACTTCGGGCCGAACCCTGCTTTTTCGATCACGCCGCGGGCTGCTGCATCCACATCCTTCATCACCGCGCCAGGCTTAATTTCTGCAATGGCAGCGAGCTGGGCAGCGAGCACAACTCCATAAATGCGTTCTAGTTTGGGCGAGATTTTACCGGTCACCAAAACTCGCGTCAAGTCGCTGATATAGCCCCCCATTCGGGCTCCCCAGTCGATCAAAATGAAGTCGTCTTCACCCACTTTTTTGTCGCTCGGACGGCCGTGCGGAAGGGCCCCACGGGGGCCGACGCCGATGATCGGCTCGAAGCTCGTTTTCTTACCGCCAAACAAGCGAATCTGATACTCAAGCTCGTCGGCGACCTGCTTTTCCGACTGCTCGGGGCGAAGGCTCGCGCGGATCACGCCAAAGGCTTGCTGAGCACACTTGATTGCGGCCCGAATGGCGTCGATCTCTTCTTTATCCTTGATTTCTCGCAGCTGTTCCACAAGTCCATTGCTGCTGTGCAGTTGCACATCCCCGAGACCTGCTGCAAGCGTGTCGCGAAACGCCACCGTCATGCTCGCAGCCTCGATCGCCACCTGCTGCACACCGGTCGATTTCAGCACCGCACTCACGGCGTCCGACATTTTGGTCGGTGGGCGGCGAATCACCTGCACGAGTCCCGGGCACTCGTCGTCGAGTTGCTCGGTGTAGCGTGGATCGCTGATGATCACCTCGCCATGTTGCGACAAGAGCAAATAGCTATCGTCCCCCGTAAAGCCGGTCAGGTAGCTAACGTTGGTGAAGTTGGTCACCAGCAAAGCGTGGAGGCCGGATTTCTTCACCAAGCTACGGAGTTTATCGCGACGAAGGGCAAAATCGGGCATCGGTGGCTCGCCGAAAGTGAAAGGACTATAGCTGTCGACCCGTCAAGCAGACGGGCATGCTACAGCATCGACTTCTCGGTGAGTCGTGGCAAGATGGCATGAGTCCCTTCGCGGGCTGCTGTTACGACGGCGATGCGGTTTCCGATTTCTGCTGGTCGGCTTCGATTTTGGCCAATCGCTCGGCCTCGACGCTGTCGGACCATGCCACTAACTGCTTGCCAAAGAAGAGCCAGCCAAACTGCATCGAAATGATGATCGCGAAGATGATCATCGAGTCGTTCACTCCGATGCCGCTGGTCGCGAAGCGAACGGAACTGGCGAGTCGATTAGCCTCTGTCTCCGAGAGGAATTGCGACGGCCTCACTTCGATGTAATTGAGCGTGGACCCAGGTTCGAGCATGCGCGATTCGCTATAGAGCAGTTTCACTTCCACCGGTTGCTCGCCACCGGCAACTTGGGCCCACCAATCGTGCCGAAAGGGGAGGCTCGAGGCGTTGTAGACCTGCGTCACTTCGCCCGATTTCACCGGCGCTGATTTCGCCAGCTGGCCGGTCTGGGCATTGCCATATTCGAGCACCAGAAACATCAGTGTGAGGGGGAGTGGAACGATGGCGATCCAGGGCCGTTTGGCAGCGTGATCGGCAAAAATCCGGGCCAGGACACGAGATTCGGCGCTCATAAGCAGCCTCGTGGTCGAAGTTGATTGCGCGATGGGGAGGGGAGGCTCGACGCAGTCCGGAATTTACCCGTTCAGGGGAATGTGTCAACAATTTTTCGTAAGGCGCTGATCACGAAATTTGCTTCGCAAATCTCCCCGGTCGACCCTTGCAATTGGGCGTGGGCTCGCTATTCTTTTTGCTACTGAGACTCGCTATCAACTTGTGACGCTTGGTCTCGCGTTGTGCGGCAGTTGCAATTGCCGGCCATCACCCACCTAGCACGCCACTGACATCTGGTCGCCTGCGACCAATTCAGTGGCCAGCACGGAAAATCACTCACCCTATGTCTCGCAAAACTGGTTTCACGCTCGTCGAGCTGTTGGTTGTTATTGCCATCATTGGGGTTTTGGTGGCGCTTCTTTTGCCAGCCGTTCAGGCGGCTCGTGAGGCTGCACGTCGTAGTTCCTGCAGCAACAATCTGAAGCAGATTGGGCTTTCGCTCCACAATTTCCACGACACGATGGGAATGTTTCCACCGTCGGGTCAATATCCCGTGGGAGTTTCGGGAGTCACCAGTTGGTCGGTGCAGGCACGGTTGCTCCCGTTTCTCGAGCAATCGAATCTCAACAATTTGATCAACTTCAACTTGCCCTACTCCTCGCAGGTGCAAGTGGCCAAGACACGTGTGCCGGTCTATCAATGCCCGAGCGATCCCAACGCGATGCGCGAACGTCCCGATGGAGCCATCACGCACTTTCCGCTTTGCTACGGCGTGAACAGCGGTGTCTGGTTTGTGTTTAACCCCACGAATCAGTCGGGTGGCGACGGGATAGCATATCCCAACAGCCAGCTTGGCTTTAGCTCGGTAACCGACGGAACGAGCAATACCATCGCGTTTGCTGAAGTAAAGGCCTATCAGCCTTACTTCCGAAATAGCGGAAGCCCAAGCACTGCCGGTGCGGCTTTCCCAGCCGGTCCGGCCGATATCAGCGGCATGGGGGGCTCGTTCAAAGCCGATTCGGGACATACCGAATGGGTCGACGCGCGGGTTCATCAAACCGGTTTCACGGGCCTGTTTGCTCCGAACACGAAAGTGCCTCACACCGATGCGGGGAAGCTTTACGACATCGACTACAACTCGTATCGCGAAGGGGAAACGGCTACGAATCTCACCTACGCAGCGGTGACCTCGCGCAGCTATCACCCAGCCGGAGCACAGGTGAACCTGGTCGATGGATCGGTCAAGCTGATCAACAACTCGATCCAGCTTTCGGTGTGGCGAGCACTCGTCACACGTGGCTCGGGCGAAGTGGTGGGGTCGTACTAAGATTCGCCGAGCCTGCTGATCGGCTACGAAGCGATAGTCCGATCATGCGACATCCCAAAAGCAGCGACCTCTATTTGTCGATCTTCACTTCCGCTTTCACTTCTCGGCCATCACTGCTGGCCGAAGCTGAAGCGGAAGCACTAGCCGCTGCTTGTGCCCCCTCTGGTTGGTCCTGAGAAGCAGGGGTATTCGGAGCAGGCGTGCTGCTCTTCGGAGCTTCTTCCGTAGCCGGTTTCTCGGCATTCTCAGCCGCCGGAGCAGGGGCGGCACCTTGCTGCTGTTCGAGCCGCGCTTTCGTTTCTTCGAGCCGCTGAATGATGGGGTCGAAGTTGCCGTTGGGAAGCCCGCGCTGCTGCATATCTTGCTGGGTCTTCTTCACTTGCTCGATCATGCGATTGATGTTCTCGAGCTGACGCTTCAAGGCATCTTTGTCGACAGCACCACCCGGCGCTGGCATCACAGGAATCAAACCCCCTTGCTGGATTTGAATACCACCGCCACCGTTGATTTGGATGCCACCCTGATTGCCATACTGCTCATAAATCTTATGAGCTTCGGGATGCTTCTCTTTGAGTTCAGCCGCATTTTTGGCGCTGTACTCTTTCTTGACTTCCTTCGCCCCTTCTTTTTCGGTCACTTCCATCTTGATCCCGTTGTTGGGATCGTCGGTGATCTTCACCTTGCGACCATTCTCTTCCGCTTCGATGTCGCGAATGCCGTTGTTGTTTTTGATGGTCACTCGTTTGACATTGTTGCCACCAGCACGGATTTGAATCTGTGCCCGCGCTTGAGCAATCCGAATCGCGGGAACAATCTGCGGGGCGAAAATCTGGGCGTTTTGTTCCTCTTCGGGAGGTGTCAGCGCTTGCGTGGCGCGGCGAGCTAAAGCTTCGTTATCGCACTTCGCGAGTCGCTCGAGGCATTCCTTGGCAGCCGATCGTGTGGTTTCGTCCCCGTCGTCGAGGTGACGCTTCAGGATTTCCATGGCCCGCGCCGATGCTTCGCGGCTCTCGCCTGCCGCAATTTTTTCGAGCGTAGGAAACGCCGTTTTGCCAAGTTCGCCCAGTTTGTTGGCAGCGGCCTGGCGCTCCGAGAAACTACTCGAATCCATCTCCGCCCCCCACTGCTCGATTTGCTCGGCAGAAACGGGGGTGGGAAGCGCGATCTCAGCGGTTGGAGAAACGGGCTCATCAGCCGCCAAATTGCTCGCGACAGGCAGCGCGAGAGAGGCTGCGATTGCCAGCTTCCAAGTCGCCCGAGCCAGGTTGAGTCGTTTCATCACAGAATCTCCGCTAATACGTTCGAGTCGATGCCCTGACTTATGTTACCAGTGCCGCTCGAATCTTGCACGACTATCTGGGGATGAAGAATGCGCGATGGGGCCGCTAGCTCCCTCCGAGCGTAGGGAGTGTCGCGAGGCAAAGGCGGGCTCTCGCGTAAAGATCGTTGGCCGAAGAGCTTGCGCAATCTCACTTCCAACCGGCGAGATTCTTGCGCACGACCTGAAGTCATCGCTCCCCATCTCGCCTACACTAAATAGGGTAAAGGCAAAGTCGCAATCGGCTGCCGAGTCGATTGATAGCGAGATTTTTCGAGAGGACTAGAACGTTGTCGAGCGATCCTTCATCGTCACCCAAAGGCCCAGCATCGCCCGGGAGTAAGCCCCGCGCTCTTGGCAATCCAGCATCGCGCGAACCTGCCACTCCCAGTTCTGGTTTCGCAACGTGGTGGCGGATGTGGCTCATCACCACCATGATCGTGCTGGGTGTGGTGTCGATCATCGAGATTCCTTCGGAGGTGGCGCGGTGGAAGTATGCAGCTGCTGTCGAAGCGTGGGCCGACGGTAAGCAAGAGGCTGCTCTCGCGAAACTTGAAGAAGCAATGGAGTGGGACGCCGAAGAGCCCCGATTCCTGGTGGAACGTGCTCGCTGGCGAACCGAAATGCGACAATTCGACGCCGCACTCGCCGACATCAATACCGCAGTGAACAAACTGGGCGAGACCCCCTTCTTGCTCGTCGAACGATCGAAGATTCGCCAGTTTTTGGGGCAGCATGAAGCGGCTATTGCCGACTGGGTAGAGCTCGAGCGTCGCAGTGTGGCGACTGGTTTTCCCGAACGTGTCGAAGCGCTCAATGGCTTGGCCTACGCGCGTGCGGTGGGGAATATTGACCTCGAGAAAGCACTGACCGACGTGAATGCGGCTCTCGAAATCGATCCCCAAAGTGCCGCGATGCTCGACACTCGCGGGTTCATCTACTACCGCCTCGGCCGACAGAAAGAGGCCAAGGCTGATCTCGATCGAGCCATTGCGCTTCAGGAAACGCTGCGCGAGAAAATGAGCATCTTGCGCTCTGAAAACGCTTCTCGGATCGTTGATCCGCGCGAAGAGAAGGCCCTCGAGAAAATCGAAGACCAAGGGATGGCGGTGATCTACTACCACCGCTCGCTCATCCACGGCGCACTCGAGGACGAGGCGGCCCGCAAATCCGACTTCGAGAAGGCCAAAGAACTTGCCGGTCGCGAGCCCGACGAAACGCTGTTTTAAGAGAAGCTGCCTCAGCAGCTGGTATTTGTCACTCGCTCTGCAGCCGCCAGCTGGACGGGGCTGTTAGTACTGCGTGCGCGATCCAAACCCACGCATGCAAACGATCCCCAGCAGCAAAATGCCGACCGACAGCAAAATCCAGTGCTGCCGCTCGAGGTGGCTGGCCATGGAAGTCACTTTGTGAAGGTAGTACGACAGTTGATAGAGCATGACAGAACCCTTGCTTGCATAGCAGCGGCACTTCCGGCGAGTCTGCGGCTGGAAATTTCCCCCGCGCAGCACGGTGCCGTTTTGAAAACGTAGCTCGCACTTCTGTCGTGGGAGTTCTGTCGCGAGTAATTGCTGGTAACTTCTGACTGCTGATCATTTTCGGGCAACTGTCGGCTGTTTTCCGCGAACCTTCAGGCAGGGGAGGGGTCTACTAAGGTTGTCTGCCAAGGTACTCCCCAGCGGCCATCCATTTTGTTGCTGTGATCTGGCCACAAGCCACGACCTCGGGCCCCTTGGGGGATCAAAGTTGTCGCTATAAGTGGCATATCCGGCAACAACTTACCGAAAACCGCCCGGAGTACCTGCTGGTTCGTGGCTCATACCCTTGCGAGCCACAAACCGTGCGTTAAAATTGGTGACACAACGCGAGGGGCCGTAGCTCAATTGGTTAGAGTACCGGACTGTCGATCCGGTGGTTGCGGGTTCGAGCCCCGTCGGCCTCGCTTTTGACTCCTAGTGTCTGACAGTGACACCAGATGACTAAACCCTTGGTATTCCAGGGGTTTTGTCGTTTCTTGACCGGTCGCTTGTTTCTGGCCAGCTGTGCCATCAACTGTCAGAAACTGCCCCTGAGTGGTCCGGTCCGTGGCAAGCCGGTGGCAAACCAGATCTTGGTTTTCTCCGCCCTCCGTGCCAGCCCTTTCTCCCTCCTGCGATTCGTTTGGAAACAAGTTTGGGAAGTTTTGAAGGGCGTGCGCAAGCTCATTCAAATTGCGATGCGAATACGTAGCGGTCTGTTTGGGACTGCTATGGCCCGCCAATAACTGTGCTGTGCGGTAGTCGGTATCTTTGGCTGCGAGCGTAACGTAGCTGTGCCGCAGCGCGTGAAAATCCAGCACGTTTGGACCATCTGGCCCAACCCCGAGACAAGGAATTCCTGCCTCCTTCAGATCTTGGCGGAGCATCTCTGCGCCGCGATGTCCCGATGCCCAGGTTCCATCCCAGATTCGTGCAGCAGGTTGCTTCTTGGCCAAGTAGTTCCGCAGCTGCGGAACTAAACTGGCAGGAATTGCCTGAACTTGTCGTTTGCGATTTTTGTTAAATCGTGCGGCGAGGATGAGTGAGCATGGCTCTTGGGTGAGCTGGAATGAGGCCGGCGAAAGGCTCGCGAGAGCCGAAGCACGCAATCCAGTGTAAATGGCGACCGCGTAAAGCATCGCTCGGTCGTTCCCATTGAGTCCTCGGAAAACGCGTTTGCTCCCAAGAGTTGTCCGGATTAGTAGCTGTGTTTCAGTTTCGGTGAGGGCTCGCCGCACATGCCGTCGGTCGGTTTCGGGATTTCCTTTTGAAATGTCTTCAAAAGGGTTCTTGGCAACTCGCCCGCGCCGCTTCAGGAATCGCCCGAATCCTTTAGCGGAGGTGATGAGGTGATTCGTCGTTTGGACGCTCCGACCACGTCGGGACCGCTGCTTCAAGAATTCCACTGTGGCCAGAGGAAGGCGGCGCGCCCTTCCGTTTCCAGTGGCTGAGAGGCCGTGACGACTCACCAGCGCTCTGACGGCGGTTGGGCTGATTCCAAGTGTTCTAGCCGCTTCGCCCAAGGTGAAAAAAGTCTTCCTGCGGTCCAGTGGCTCTCCCTTTTCGATGGGGAGCTGCAATTCAGCAAGATACAAGGCGAATTTGTCTTCGCAAAGATCTCGTAGGCTGTCGAAGCCGCAGGCTCGAAAAGCACGATGGAGTTGTGCCTCAACTTGTTTGCAGTGTTCTGGCGTATCTCCCTTTTCACGAAGACGTCTGGAATAGTCCTGGACGTGAGTCCCTAACGGGATTTTGTCGAATTTTTCGAAGGGATCGCCGAGTCCATATTTCGCCCGCTCGGCTTCGTCTAGTTTTTTGCGGAGAATCTGTTCCGCAACCCTCCTGTCAGCGGAAAGCACGACCCTTTTTACAGTGCCATTTTCGTCGGGAATTCGGGCGTACCACTTCTTCGATTGTCCGGTCTCTCGCCGATAGCCCTTTTTGAGTGTCCCGGCATCGGATACAGCATCCGAGCGACGGCACTTTTTGCCGCTTGGATCCCGGTAGCAAGTTGTGGTGACTTTCTCGATTCGAGTCATTAGGACTTCCCTCCCTTGCTGATAGTTCGCGAGGGTGCGCATTTTCCTGCTTGGAAATGGCGATGCATTTCCTCAACACAGTAGGACATGCGTCGGCCGATTTGGATCGGGCGAGGAAGTCTACCTGCGGCCCTCAGGCGGTAGAGGGTCCTAACAGAGATGCCAAAAACCTGCGCAATTTCTTGAAGACTTACGTAACGCATACGAAACTCCCAACATGCCGCGAATAATCGCGGTAAATGTTGGCAATTCCATGGTGCGAGCAGGGAACACCCGCGTTGTCATGTTCAAGCCCAACAACTCTTTAGAAAACGCACCGTTGTCATCCCCGCCGTTTAGGATCACGATCGACATACTCTGAAGACCGGTGGTGCGCTTTATAGCAACTTTAAATTCATTCTATCGGAGCTAGAATTCACGAAAAGTCTCGTTAGAAAAGATTTCTTCGCAGGGTGGGCGAAAAGTGGCTGCCTGTGCGGTTTTTCACCCGCCAAAAAGTTTTTCCCTTATCCCTGAGGAGCGGTTAAGACCTTCGTGGTACATCGAGCAAGCTCGGGGGAGCAGGCTAGGGGCTTACAGCGTCGTTTTTGTCGGCGAGCAAAATGGCGATTTGAAAGTCGCATTTTTCGCTGTGGAATAAACGAAATCCGTAAGACGCCTTACACAGGGATTGCAATGAAATTGGGAGTTGTATTTAAAGCGATTGAATCAAAGACAAATCGTTGGGTGTTAATATCCATCTAGTGTTTCTTAGATCGCGATGGGGATGCGGTTGAGGTATTTGAAAAAAAAGCTAAATCGAGGCACTTATTATTCTGCTTAGCTCCTCGGCTTCATCGCAGACTACTTGCAATATGGAGGTTAGCTTTTTCCCGTTGGCAGAAAGTCGCTTGAGTCTCCCAACTACAGCAGGAGTCAAAACCGTCGATTGCGTTGTCGACGATTCATCCGTTGAAGACTCTTTGAGACCTGGAAATCGAAATCCATCTCGCACTCTGTAGGATTCTGTCTCGCGACAAAAGAACCACGGGATTCCAGCCAGAGTCAGTGCCTGCAATGTTCGGTGCACCGTACGAGCACTGCAATCTAGTTCGCGAGCCAGAGAATCAGCATCCCACCTACCTGGTCCAAGAATCATCTTGAGTAGCCGCAAATGTCTGGCGATCTTTTCCGCTTGGCGCAGCCGCCTATCTGGATCGGGGCGTTCCGTTCGTCTTTTAGCCATGCTCGAATCGTTTGTTCGCTGGTTTGGAGCAAAACGACGAACATAGTGCCACGCTCTGACGACAGTGGGGCAGTTATGCCATCGACCTACTGGTGGCATCGTGGAATGCGATGTTGCGTTGCTTATTGCACGACATCGCAGCCGACGAGATGCGGAGTTTCGCCAGGGGATGTCACAGTCCCTTCGCGAAGTGGTCGTCAAAATGGTCCCCAAAAGTGTCGAGCCAACTGGCTTTCGAACTTGGCTGTTGGAACTTCAGCAGGTGCGTGGAAATCGTCCGCTCTGGCCGGTATTGCTCGGCGCGATGCTCGACGCCGAGTTTCAGCGACAACGCGAATTAAAAGTTGGCTATAGCGGCGAAGTCTTTATCGATCGTGATTCCCATCCGCTCGAAGATGGTGAGTGTGAAGAGCGACAGGTCGCCAGGCTGTTTCGTGCTGCACACGCCGGAGATGGCTGCCTCACACTAGGCAGCGAAAAGATCTGGCTACTTGGCTATCAGTGGCCAACACAAGGTGGATCAGCCGAGAAGGGACGACGAGCCGACTTGATCGGTATTACTGCGGGCGGCGGACTCGTTGTGCTGGAAGCCAAATTGGTCAACGGCAACGCTCCGCTCACTGCAATTTTGGAAGGCCTCGATTATCTTGCCTGTTTGCATCGCCAACCCAACTTCGACAAAATCTTGCGTGGTTTCGCACGCTGGAAGATGAAACCAGCACGCAAAATCCCTGCTGGATTTGAGCAAACTCTTCCCAGCCGTGATGCTCGGCCATTGCTCATTGTGCTCGCTCCCGAAAGCTACTACTTGGGCCGCAACGCTCGGAGTATCCGGGGCAAAGAATGGCCGTTCATTGCATCGATTGGCGACACACTCATTCCATCTGTTCGAGTTGTATTTGGCGCAAGTGATTTTCAGTCGACAACCATCACTCAGATGTAGCCATACTTCAGATGCACCAAGCTGCTGGCGAGCCCCGATCTGAGGTGAAGAGTGGAAAGACGAAGAGGACGAACTGCCTAAGCCTTTAAGTTCCCAGAAGCGTTCATTTAAAGTCGCGTTCAAAAAGATGCACCAGCATCTTCTCACTCGGCAAGTAGCCGCTAACAGATGCTTGGTGAAGGAAAGTGCTGGGCTGGTCCTTCTAGCAGGCTCCACTACGCGCCCCCCACAAGATTCCATCGAGACATGGAAGATTTAGCTATTCGCTACATGCCGCCACGTGCCGATGATTCATGCTTTGGGGACAGAGGACGAAACAACTCCCTCTGCTGGATCAACATGATCAAAGTGTTCTCTCCAGCTATCGTGAGACTTCCTTCAACGACTATTTATATACCGCGTTAGGAAGAACGAAAATTTAAAAATTGGACAGTCTTGCAATGGGTTCTACGTACAGCAACAAGCAATGTCGAAGTTGATGGGGATGCCAATGAGGGACTCCCGATTTTAGGGTCCGGTACACGACTTGCTCTCTGATAGGTATTATGATCATAGTGGATTTGTTTAACGCGTTTGTCCAATATCGGCGATAAACCTGGGCAGGGCATTTGATGGACGTGCCAGCGGGACTCCCAGGGGGCGTCATTGTGTGGACTCACCGAGTGGCGATGTTGCTGCGAATGTGGAGAATTAACTTCGGTGCAATTAGTGTGTTCCTCCTGACGGAAGAACTTGCGCAGTTGGTAGGGGGAGGCGTTATGCCGCTTCCTCAAAATGGCCTGAGCGGTAACCACTTGTTTGCTAAAATAGACCAAGTAAGGTTTTCGGCGTCTGAAAATTTGGCTCGGTCGGATTGTTGCCCATCTGTTGCGCAAGTTACATTGCATCGACTTACTGCAACGGAGGAAATCGAAATCATTGGAAGCATCGGCGGGCGTTTGAAAAGCAATGAGTAATCCTCTCGAAATTGATCGCAAAGACATTGAAAAACTAGGAGATGCAGACTTTCGCACCCTGGTCGTCTTATTATGCGAAGCTGAAATTCGCAATGCAGGCATTTCACTTTCCTCGATTACTGCAGGGGGCCACCAGGATGCCGCTGATGGCGGACTCGACGTAGTAGTTAAGGCAGCCGGCCCGCTTCCAACGAAGAGCTTCATTCCTCGTTCGTATACCGGGATTCAAGTCAAGACATCCAGGATGCCCCCATCCGCGATCATGAGCGAGATGCGGCCAGATGGAAGCCTGAGGACTTCAATTCGCGATCTCGCTACAAACGGCGGTTCATACTTGATCGTAACTTCGAAGGAGTCGCCAACTGACAAAGGCCTACGTGGTCGAAGGGACGCCATGAAGCATGCAATTGGTTGGGCCAAGCGACCAAAGTCTTTCCACATTGACTTCCTCGGGGCAGATCGCGTTGCGCAGTGGGTGAAGTGCCATCCATCTCTTGCTGCCTGGGTTCGGACCAAGTGTGGAAGACCGATCACGGGCTGGAAGGGCTATGAAAACTGGGCACATGCGTTTGGTGGAATTGAGGACGAATACATAATCGATGATTCTCTTGTTGTGCAGGATTTCGCTCGATCACTCGATACCGATTTTTCGGTCGTCGATGCTCTGCACTCATTATCCACGCAACTATCGAATCCCCGTACCGCAATTCGCCTGACTGGCCTCTCGGGTACAGGTAAGACACGTTTTGTACAGGCGCTCTTTGATGAACGCCTTTCCCAGTTCTCTTTGAATCGCGATTTAGCACTATACGCGGACAACTCCAGTCGGCTCATGCCAGATCCGATTACCTTTGCCGAGTCTTTGGTCCAAGAAAAGCGTCGTGCAATTCTGATTGTCGACAACTGTCCGCCAGAGCTTCACAAGCATCTGGCAGACATTTGCACCTGCGAACCAAGCCTATTGAGTCTGCTTACTGTCGAGTATGATGTTCGAGATGACGTTCCGGAGAATACGAATGCCGTTAAACTACGGCCAGCAAGTGAAGATGTAATCGACACTTTCTTATCAAAGCGTTTTCCTCATATCGGCGATGCGAACGCTCAGAAGATTGCTAAGTTTTCTGGCGGCAACTATCGAATCGCCATTGCGTTGGCATCCACCGTATCGCTCGGCGAATCAATCATATCACTCCGGAACGACGATCTATTCGTCCGACTGTTTTGGCAACGCCATCAACCCAACGAAGCATTGCTTCGGGCCGCTGAGGCGTGCTCTCTGGTTTATTCCTTCAACGGAGAAGGCGTGGAGTCAACTTCAGAGCTGAACAGACTGGCCATCCTAATCGAAACTTCGAGTTCCGAGCTTTATCGACAAGTTGCGGAGCTGCAACGCCGAGACCTTGTGCAGATTCGAGGTCCATGGCGCGCGATTCTCCCTCACGCTATCGCGAATTATCTGGCCAACAGGGCGTTGGCTTCGATTCCGACCGAGACCCTGGTAAGGCACTTTCAAACGTCAGACGAGAGGCTGCTAAAATCGTTTGCCCGAAGACTAGGGTTTCTTCACCATTCTTCGGTTGCGACACGTATTGCAACTGACTGGTTGCAGCCTGGAGGGTTGATCGGGAGTGCTGTTGATAAATTGAACGATCTCGGCTTCGCGGTTTTCGAGAACATAGCACCCATTGCTCCAAGCGCTACGCTCTCCGCTATTGAGGTTGGGATCGCGAAGGACGATACCCTGGCTAGGACTACGCTCAGTTCGCACAGACCGAAGTTAACGAAGTTGATTTGGCACTTGGCGTTTGACGCCTCACTCTTTCATCGAGCTGCAACCATTCTCGTAGCTTTCGCAATGCATGAAGACGAGCAGAGTGGTTCAACATCGCGACACTTCCTCTCAGTTTTGTTGCAAATTCGGCATTCTGGCACTCATGCGTCACCCAATGCGAGAGCGACTTTCGTAGCGCAGCTACTTGAATCTACAGAAGCTAAGGAACGACGGTTAGGAGTGTTAATGCTTGAGTCGGCGCTGAAGACAGAAAGGGATGATTCGTCTTACGAGTACGATTTCGGTGCCCGCATTCGAGACTCTGGGTACTCACCTACGTCAACTGCTGATCTAAGAGAGTGGCTGCGTGCCTTCTTGCTCGTTGTGGAGAAGTTTTCTAACAGGGAGGATGGCGATTCGAATGCGGTACGTGAGTGTTTCGCAAAAGTCCTATTTGGACTTTGGATTCACACGCGGCAGTTTGATCAGATCATCGCGGTAGCGCGACAATTACATGAGTATCGAGGGTGGTACGAAGGCTGGGTCACTGTGCGGGAAATACTGAGTCGTCGCAAGCATTTGCCGACCGAGAGTGTAGATGCTGCTAAGGAGCTTGAGCAAATCTTGAAACCGCAGGATCTTGTTGCTAGGACTCGGGCTTTCGCCCTGTCCAGCAGTCGACATTCTACTGAGCTTGTTCTTGAGGATAGCGACGGTATGGATTTTGAAGGGGCGTATCTGAGGGCGGCAGAGATTGCAGAGGACTGCGGTCGTCAATTGGCCTCCGGTTTTGCCGATGATTTAGAGTCGCTACTGCCGGAGGTTGTCCGTTGCGATAGCCAGCGAGTGTTTGCATTCGGAAGAGGATTGGCGAAGGGAGCTTCGGATTATCTCAAACTGCTAACACAATTGAGGTATGAGTATGTTAGCGCGAGTCCGAAAGAGCGCCGGTTTGGAGTCATATACGGCTACTTGGCAGGCATTCATGATTCAGATCGCAGTCTGTTTGGTACTGCAATGGACATCTTGGTTACCGACAACACGTTTTCACAGGTTTTTCCAGATTTGCAACTGGCCTTCCCGTTGAATGCGGAATCGCTCAGTCGGCTGAGAAAGGCTTTGCAAGGCAGACTTCAGGATGTCAATTCTTTGCGAAGGCTCTGCTACGCTGGGGTTCAGGTGAGTCTTGGAGACAAGGAGCTAGTCAAGTTCCTGCGAGTAGTGATGGAACTGGAAGGTGGAGCCGACTTTGTGATCGAAGCTCTGGATTCGCGACTGAGCAATGATCACAGTCCACGGACGAGAAATCAGATTCTACGGTTCGCAAGGCATTTTCTCTCGCAATTTAAATTCCCAGAAAAGACCTCACGGAGTCAAGATCGGGACTATCACCTTGGGGGGCTTATAAAGAATTGTATCACATCCAAAGCCGGGGGCGTTGCCGCTCGAAATCTGTGCGAAGGCTTGTCAGCCGGGATTACTCGTCACAGCATTTCACGATATGACTATCCGAGAACAATGAACAAACTCGCGAATGCTCGACCGGCATTATTCTTGGACAGCTTCATCGATGGCGACGCAGAGAGGCGACGAGATTGGAGCATGTACAAAATGCTGTGGGGGCCCTACGGGAATCCCTTCGACCAAATACCAGATGAACAGTTGCTGAATTGGTGCCGTCGTGAGCCACACGTACGCTACGCGAAGATCGCTGCATGCATCACGTCATTCGTGAAAGGAGAGGCAGGGCAACCGATGTGCTGGAGGCCCATAGCGATGGTGATCGTCAATCAGAGTCCGAACCCGGTTTTGACTCTGGAAAGCATTTCGCAGTCATTGTTTGACTTTTTAGCATGGAGCGGTTCAAGGGCTTCGATACTTGAGGCTAGGTCTGCTTTGATGATTCCGCTGCAGAGTGATGAAAGAAGCGAAGTAGCGGATTGGGCTAAAAATCGGTACCAGAAGCTCATAGGCAAAATTTCAGATGAGCGGCATGGGGAGGCAAGGGAACGCATCCGTCAAGGGCAGAGATTCGAGGATTAATACCTACCGCGATCTGGAATATCGAACAGTCTTTCCCACAATTATTTAGCCGTTCGAAATGTAGCTGTTTTCTATTTGCAACAGCTGCCTTTTTGCGGTAGAACCTCGTCGGAATGAGCGAAACTTAGAAAGGCTATTCTGCAGAATCAGTTCGACGAGGTGCTCAAAATGACTTCAACTACCATGTTCTTCGATAGAGATTGGAATACACCTTTAGAAGAACGCCGCAGTCATAGTATATTGGATCGGATGGAGAATCCGGAAACCGTTGAGGCGTCTGGACAATTGACTGCCCGTTCAACAGAGTTAATTGAGGCGATTGCTCGTGGGAATAGCGTCGTCTACTTAGGTGCTGGCGCCTCTTTGGCGGCAGGTTTACCTGGTTGGGTAGGATTTCTCGAAACACTAGAGCAAGAGGCGAGGCTCTACTCGAGGGCGACTGCAGCAAGCATATCTAGGCGAATTGCATCGGGAGATTTTTTAGTTGCCGCAGAGATGTTGCAAAACGTACTAGGCAATCGTCTGCAAAACTTAACTCACAGAGTATTTGGGAACGCATCAGTTCCAACCGCTATTCATCGAACAATTGCGGCCATTCCATTTTCTTTGGCTATCACTACGAACTATGACTGCCTCCTAGAGTCTGCCTATCACTCATCGGTTCCTCGCCTTACTTGGCAAAATCCACATGATGTACTCCAGAACTTGAGGTCTGGAATCTTCTGCGTTCTAAAGTTGCATGGAGACTATGCAATACGACAATCCGTTGTTCTTGCTCGCTCACACTACCGTGATTTGATGCAGGTAAACGAATCGTTACTACATTGTCTTCGAATGCTCTTGGCTACCCGAACCTTCCTGTTCACAGGGGTAAGCTTTTCCGATCCCGATCTTCTGTCCCTGATGGATGAAGCTAAGTCGCTATACGGAGATGTGTTCGGACCGCATTACGCAATATTTCCTCGAAGGTTTTATGACCCAGGTTATTCTGAAGTTCTGGAGCGATCATACAATATTCGGACAATAGTTGCTAATGAGATAAATGCACCTTCATTACCCAACGATCCAATTACCGGTGGAGTCGCCGCGACCATTGCGCATTTAGGGGGATTGGCTGCGTTTTCCGGACGTTCACAACCGTTTCGTTTCGGCCGGGCGCAGTATTTACCAGATCCTTCGACCCACCTTAAGGCTCCGAGCGAACGACTACAGACCTCTTGGCTCTTGCAAACCCTAATGCTTCGTCTAGGTGTTCCCTACGGAGATGTTTGCATGACTATGCCGAATTTAGCGGAGCATCGTGTAATTTATCGGATGTTCTCGCATCGAGAAACTGATCAGACTGTAACGTACTTAGTCGATTTGAAACAGCCAACTGGATTGCGTCAGGAATCATATTCCGCAGTTCAGGTTCCAAATAATGTGATCCAAAGCCGACTCTTCTTGCAGCGCAAAATAGATGACGACTTCGCCTTAATTGAGAGTGTCGATCATAGTGCTATTGAGTTGGATCGCCAGGGGTTTGTCGATATTCATTTCAAACCACAGAACCCTAGTACGAAAACCGCGCTTTTGGTGCCAATATATGTCGATGGACGACGATCGGGAGTTCTCACATTAGAGGCTGGCGCTGGATATATGTTCTCCAAGTATCATTTTGAAGTAGCTAGAGACTTTGCTGGAAGGATTGGTGCGGCGAGATATGAAGCAAATCGACTTTCCGACTCTGCCAAGTGCCTTAAGAAATACAGCGATAGTCCGATAAAATTGCAGGAGATTCTGCGGCGTAGTCGTGATCTAGATGATCTTGATTTGCAATGCCTGTTGTATCAGATCGATCCATTTCGCGGAAAGCTTGAAGCTCCACTAAGGACTGACTCAGAGAAGGAGAGGGCGGGGCGAGATCTCTGGGATTACAGTTTTGAAGAGCAGTCTCTTGCGTGTGAAGCATTTAGAGAGCGGAGAACTATTAAGCTGGCTGATGCTGAGATGTGCTTGAATTCTTGCCCAGCAGTTATGGCCAAGAGGGGAAAAGAATTCTTTCAAATTGAAGGTCCGATTTATGCCTTCCCTGTTCATGTGCGAGGATATACGGCGGGGGTATTTGTTGGGTGGTCGGGGCTTGCTGGTCAGGTATCTTATGAACGGACCACTTTGCCTAATAAGTCCGAGCCAGTCTGGAGAAAAAGGTTTTGGCGTGGTCTCGAGCGGGCAAGGCGTATACTTCACCTTCTCGCAAATGAGCCTGAATCCTCGAATTACGCTGCGACTACAAACGGACGTTCGCTTCAGTTTTTACAAAGAGTTGCTGACAAGCTTAGTCCAGTTGATGAAGGGAAGTCTTGGGGCGAAAGGGTTAAGGTGGCGACTTTTCGTCGTAGCGTTATTGATGGCTTGCTGTCGGCGCTTGTGTCGCCAGAGTGTGGGTTGCAAAGGGCTCGATTATTTGTTTTGAATAGGTGTGGAGGTGGGCGTCGTCAAGGTGCGATCTGCGTTGGCTCTCAAGATAGGCAGGATGCGTCCCCGCCAGGCCATGTCAGTGATAATGGCTACTGTGGAAGTGTTATTTGTGATTCCGATGCATATGTGGAATATACAGTGAGTCGATCAAAGTATGATCCATATGCTCGTATTCAAGATCATGTTACTCTTGGTGGTGCACCTGATCCAAGTGTCGCAGCCTTCCATAAGGTTCCAGGTAGTCCGTGGATCGTCGCGCCTGTTGGGCCACAGAAGTATCATCCCGACAGGGGTACCCGTCTCGGTATGCATACCGTTGGATACTTGGCGGGCGATAATTTTAAATGGGACAAACAAAAAGGGGAAATGGTTGACTTTGGTGGTGAAACGTGGTCGGATCAGGTTAGTGTAGAGGAGTTCACGTTTCAGAGGTTTTGCCTCGATTTTGTGTCAGATGTTATTGCGACTTTGATGTGCTACGAAGCTGAAGAGCGTTCTACGGTTCGGATTGATGCGTGAGCGTTTTGTGTTTGTGGCATAAACGGATTTCTCTGGAGTATATATATAAGAGGAGTCGTTGCTGTCATGGGGTGAGGCGATGCATATCACAAAAAGGTGTGATTTGAGGTAGAGCCTATCCGGCAACCCGAAACTGGTATTTGAAAAGAGGTGAGTCCTTTTGGTAAAGGAGAGTTATCGTACTCGCACCCTTACAAGAAGACCCGCCTTGGATTGTGCTTTAGCTTTTTGATGCCTAACGAATGCTCTACAAATCACGGGAGCAGATTCAGCTCCTGTTGTCGCTATACGTTCCTTCGCCGTTGGGCGGACGGCCAAGAACCGTGCTAAGCGACAGAGTGGAAGGCATCTTCTACCGAAAGTGCGCAGGCTGTCAATTGAAAACGTACTATGGTGCCTTGCCGCTGACAGCACTGCCCACAGCTACTGTCAGCAATGTGTAAAGTAAGGCATATTCAACGGTTTATGGTAAATAGCGATTGAGCCTCTTGACGACCTCGTGGGACTCGACTGGCGCTGGCAAGGTATCGATGGTGCGGTGACCAAATCTCCCCTCGGTTGCGAAACAACCGGCAAAAACCTTGCGGATCTGACCAAGCCGGGAACCAAGTGCTCACATGGCCGATGCTCGTGGCATCCCCGTTGGATTCGCCATCTCCGGAACCTATACCAACAAGTCACGTCTTCTTTAAGCAACACTCGAGAACTGCCTTTTAATATTACCGCGAGATACTTACTCTCCTTATGAACGCCTGCTGCTCGATAAATCTTATGACTCAAAAGGGGGTCGCATGTGTGTGCAAGGTCAGTTATTGTTTCATGCTCACATCCACGCACGCTATCAAGAGTTGTGAGAAAGAGGCGGGTTCGCCCTAGGCGTTGGGTCGTCAAGGGTACTCACAGCTGGCTTAACCGCTTTAGCGGAGTGCTGCTGCGATGGGAGAAGTAAGTTGACAATCACTTCGCCCTTCTTCAACTTGCATGCGTCAACTACACTCTGCAGTGTATTTTTTAGGCGAAAGAATAAGTGGATGTTGCATTCGATAAAGGAAGTTACCTTTATCAACGATAGGCGTTTTTTGTGGGGAGAAGAACCGCATGTCAGTTCACTTGATACGGCAAACCATCCTCGATAGCTACTACATTCGCAAAGTGCTCGTTAAAGCTCTCGGGCGAGAAGGTGTGAATCGGCAGGATGTGGCGCGGCTGGATGGCAGCGACAAGTGCAATGATGTCGCGAATGTAAGCATGACCGCTGACGTGTGCGGGAATGAAGTCGCCGTGGGCACCTTCAATCACGTTTTGAAGTTCCTGCCAGTCGGGTTTTGCGAGGTAACCCTTCCAGTATCCGTAGAGGCATCGGCAAGGCTTAGGCAGTGATCCACCAAAGTCAGACGCGAGCATCGATGGACGAAACATCATTACATAGCGATTCTCATCTCGAAGCACTTCGGAAAGTTCAATCTGAACTTCTTCAAACCTCTTGCGAATTTCAACGAGATTTCTCTTCTCGAAATGCGCGTTGAAAAACACTCGAATTCCATATTCCTTCGTCGGCTTGGGCGTACTGACGGAACTGCCAAGCAAATGAAGCACAAATGCGGCATAGGCGTCGATCACTAAGGTTCGTCCTGCGGCTTGACTCGCCTTATAGATCGTTACCAGCCGATCAATGTCGAGTGCAGAAAAACAGGCCAGCACGAGAGCCGGTGCTGATTCGATCAGACTCCTGATCTCGACTTCTAGCTCAAACTCCGATCGTCCTTGCTCTCGCTCGCCACCAAAATGTGTTCCTTCGACAATCAGCACATCGATCGATTTGCCTCGAACGAAGGCAAGTAGGTCGCGCATCATGCCTGGTTTGCGGCCATGATTTCGAAAATCTCCCGTGTAAAGAATGGCCTTGCCATCACCTTCGATGAGGTAGGCAACGCTTCCAAAGATCGAGTGATCGACGGAAAGCGGAGTGATGCTGAAATCGCCAATGCGATAGGTTTGTTGGCTGGTCACCGGACGAAACCGGTTTCGATCAAGTGATTTTTGACCAGCAAATACTCCAGCAGCAAGCATCATCTTGCTCGTGCCAGCTGTGGTGTAGATGGGCACTTCGGTGCGAGACCTGTGCAGCAACCCTGCGTGGTCGAGATGCGCATGACTCAACAGAATGGCATCGGGAGGTGCGTGAGATTCGTCGAAGAGTCCCGCAATAGCGGGAATAACTTTTTCATCCCGAAGCTCTTCGTTGGATTTGGTGAGTGCCAGTCGCGAGTCGAATGGTTCTCGATTGGCATCCACAATCGGCAGTCCCAGGTCGAGCACAATTCGGGTCGATGTCGTTGCAATCTCGACACAGGAGCCACCAATTTCTTTTGTTCCTCGATGAATCGTAATTCTCATCCAGCCAATCTTTCCTCGGCAGAACTAACGTCCATTGTGAATTCGAATCACTGACGAGTCGCCAGCTGGGATCAGGCGACCACGACTTAGCGGAATAAATTGGCAATCGATCCTACGATCGCACCGACAATCAGAATGACAACAAAGATGATGACGGCTTGCCCATGCTCGGCAAAAGCTTTTCCGGGGTTGTTGCGGTAGTGCTGCCGCATGGCCTCTTTGATCGGGTCCACTGGATCGTCATCAAACATGTGCTAGTTCCTTGCGCTGAGTCGAAGTTGAGCGTATTACCCCGCGAGGCTAGCCCTTGCGGCTGATTCATGGCGATGGAGATTCTCGCCAGACTCAATGACCGCAGTGGGGCAGTAGTGACGTGGCGGTTGCACGAATTTCGGCAGACGGCTTGATGGGGCATAAAGAACCCCTTGCCATCAGAAACGACCGAGGCTGACCCACTGCTGCCGATGACGCGGGCTAAGAATTGCAACTCACCCGCTTAGGCTTTACGTTGTCATTGGGCTGAGGAGTAGCCATGCAGTTTCCTAATACCTGGAGTCATCGTTTCTTGCGTGAGTTTCAGCAGTCGAGTTTGCGGAAGCTGATCGCGCTCACTGGGAATTCTGATCCGACAGAAGAGTGTCGATTCGACCTCCGAATACGAGGAGGCGATTCGCTAGAGATTTACCATGGGCTCGAACGCCTGCTCACTGTGCAGTCGACAGGTGACGAGAGGATCGAGCTAAATGCCCCACGCCGCTATCGCCAGCTACCCGAACACGAAGCTCTCTACGTGATGGGGCTCACGCTTGACTCCGATCAACTTGCTACCGGTATCGATCAATACCTTCGAGCAGCCAGTCTGCTGGCTGATGAACGTTTCTTCCGCGATCGCAAGGAAGGTTACTGGACCAACCAGCTTCTGAAATCCTATGGAGTTTGCTGGCAATCCGATTCACCCTGGTTAATGTTTGATCGCTGGTCGTCGATCCGGTTTGAAACCGACGCGGAAGAGGATGCGTTTTATCGCCCGCTCCATCAGGAGCAGCTTGCCAAACGAGCAAAATTGCAGCAGCAAGATAGAGCTAACTGGGGCGAAAACGGGTTTCTCAATCGAGCGGTTGATATTTTGGCAATTGGGCCGGAGCAACAACTCGTCTGCTTCGAACTCATGCTGGGGTCGAATCTTCCAAGTCTGTACTGGGGCTGCCAAGAGGCTGCGTTCAACCGTGACATGTTCTCCATGGCGAAGGAGTACCTATCGCAAGGCATCAAGACGCTTGTTGAGCAGTACGTTGAGCTTGGCCTACTACCACCTACTTGCAAGTCGTGGCTCCCTGCCAAGAACTTCGAGAGCGTAGAAACGAACCTGGTAATCATTGACCCACCGGACGACGCCGAAGTCTGGAAGCGGTTTGATCTCGCCAATGAAATCCTCGGAATCCCACGACTTCCCGTCGGATTTCTACGCTCGTCGCAGGACTCTCCGTCGATTTTGTGGCGCTAAGGGGCATCGCACCTCAATCGTCTCGCTATCGTGATCGACCATGCGGTTTTGTACTGATTGTTCGCCAGCCTCGTTCGGCTTTCCTGCGTGGGCGCTAGCCAATTTTGCCGTCTTATTCGCTACCGTTGGTCTCAAATTGACCTTCTTACGAATGGGAATCTATCGCTCTAAGCCCTATCTACATACACATGATGAAGCGATCCGCTATGTCGATCTAGGCTGCAGATGCGTACTTGGGAATAAGAAGTCACGATTTCAGTTCGAATCCATATCGGTGAGCTTGATCAAGGTCTGGTCGCAACACGAACCACAAGCTGTCGTTGGCTCTCGGGGAATTGCATGATTCAGTACGAATGCTTGCTCCTCATCGTCGGCACTCGGGCCATATGCGTCCGACGCCTAACTCCTGAGCAGGTAGGGCTTTGAGGCGATCAACACTTGGTTTTAATTGCAAGGGGGGGCTTCTGTCCTTATTAAGGGCCTGTTAAATCAATCGAGAGAATAGCATTTATTTGGAAAAAGTCTGAATGTACTTGCTTCCAAAGTAAATGCGGAACCCATATAGTGCCGCGGCGGTGCGTCTGCGAATACACCCGTCAAGCGTGTTTCATTTGGGGTCAAAGCGAGATATTTATGGACCAGACGTCTATTGTCGCTCATTCGAAATTGCTTAAGGCCACGGCTGACCGTTTTCGCCGAGTTTTTGGTGAGTCGGCAACTCGGACAGAGTCGACGGTGCCACTAGAGGCCGCTCCTGCTATTCGCCATGAATCGTTCCGAGCACGACTTGAGTCGCGAACTCAGTTCGAGCTTTTGAGAGGTAATCCGTCAGACGCTATAGAACGGCGACTTCGAAGGCTGGGATTTTCTACCGACATCATCCGCAGTGCGACGGGCTCGGGTCCAGCACTGGAGGGGAAATTCGACTCGCGTCGAATTGGCCTTGAACGCATCATCGGCAGAAACGAACTACTGTCGGTTCGGTATCTCGACGCGGGCAGAATGGCCGGTCGTGCTGTAGCCCGAGTGGTCATTCGGTCGAGCTCGGGATCCGTGTTGGGCTACGGGACAGGCTCGATGATCTCTCCGTCCCTCTTCATGACGAACAGTCATGTCTTGGATTCCGCTGCCCGGGCCGGAAACGCGGTCGTGGAGTTCAATTTTCAACTTGGGCTAGATGGCCGCGAACTGCCCGTCGCGCGATTTCGTTTGCGTCCCGACCTTTTCTTTACGACGAGTCCAGAAGAAGAACTCGACCTGACGGTTGTCACGGTGTCTGAAGCCGCCGAAGGGGACTCAAGTACTCAATTGTCGACTTTTGGGTTCAATCCACTTTCCGCTAGCGAAGGGGAAATCCTGGCTGGTGAAAGCGTCACGGTGATTCAACACCCAGGCGGAGACCTGAAGCAGATTGCGTTGCGAGAAAATCGCGTATTGCGATTCCCCAACACCGAAGACAGGTTTTTGTACTACGAGACCGACACAACTCCGGGCTCATCCGGTGCTCCAGTCTTCAACGATCAATGGGAGGTGGTGGCTCTACATCACTCGGGTTTTCCTGAGAGGGACAACCTTGGACGCCTCCTGACGACTGACGGCCTGCTTTGGCGAGAAGAGATGGGGGACGAGCGAATTCACTGGATCGCCAACGAAGGGATTCGCGTTGTGGCAATCCGGGAGCACCTTTCAGGACTGGGAGGCCTGACGTCCACGCAAGGGACATTGCGAGACGTGGCGTTGAACCCACAGCCGATTCACCCAGAGTCGGAGCCCGTCCCTGGACAGCGCCCGGTTCAGGTCAGTGTTCCTAGCACGGTAGTTCCTGCAACTTCGCCGGTCGCCGCCGCCGGATCAACGGCTACCTGGACGATCCCGCTAACCGTGTCAGTCACATTGGGAACTCCTACTGGGGGAGCGCCGAGCGTCGCAACGCCAGTTGTCACATCCAGCCCTCCTCCAGCTACGCCGTCTCTTGCAGCCAGTCGCTCATCCGAGGAACCGGAAGATGCGGACTTCGAAGCAGCGAGGAAGATCTTCGAAGAGTCCCGCAGTCGCCCCTATTACGACGAAAACACCGATGCCGCTGAACGAAAAGCGTACTATTCCGGCATCTCTTCAACTCTCAACCCTTCGCAGCTATTTGATGCATTGAGCAAACTCGTGCGTAACACGCACATAAAGGTACTGGGATACAAACCAGCGATTCATCTGTACCCGTGGGTGGACCTGCAGCCGAATCATAAAATTCGCAGCATCTACTCGACCCAGATGTTTGAGCCGACTGAGTTCATTGCTCGTGACCTCGAAGTTGCTCGACTCCGTCGTGAGCGTATGAATCGCTTCCGAAGATCGGAAGCAGCCGCAAACCCAGTTTTGGAAGCAGCATTCTTGGAATCGTTGGAAGCCGATCTTCCTTACAACTGTGAACACGTGGTGCCGCAGTCATGGTTCAACAAGCGACAACCGATGCGAGGAGACTTGCATCATTTGTTTGCTTGCGAATCCAAGTGCAACAGTTTTCGTAGCAACACCCCCTATTTCGACTTCACCAACTTTGGCGAGGCCATCCGCTCTGACTGCGGCAAGAGCGAGACCAACAAGTTCGAACCGAACGCTGGAAAAGGAACGGTTGCCCGAGCAACGCTCTACTTTCTCCTCCGCTACCCCGGTGAAATCAATTCGTCGACTTCTGAGTACACTCCAGATCGACTTGAGACGCTCCTTCAATGGCACCAGGACCATCCAGTCAGTGAATACGAACGCCACCGCAATCAAGCGATCTTTGCCGCGCAAGGAAATAGGAATCCGCTAGTTGATCATCCAGATTGGGCCCAGCATCTTGATTTTGAAAAGGGACTGGGATGAGCGAGATGATTCCTTACCCGAGCAGTACTGTGTGGTACATCCAAGCATCATCGAAAGGCGAGATTGGACAAGGTTCCGGGGTTGGTATCCGATTAAGAAAGAAGGGACAGCCCGGCACTGAAGAGACATTCATTCTTACATGTGCCCATGTAATTCGGCGTTTGGGGAGTACCCCCCAGCAGCTTGGCCCCCAACACGAAAATATTTGGGTTGCGCCAGCCGGGTATGGTTACGACCCAATCAAGGGAATTCCAGTCAAGTTGGAAACGGCGGTGAAACCGCTGACCACCTATGCCGGTTCACACTTTTACGATCAGCCGATCGCCGATGTTGAAAATGCGGACTGGGCACTCTTGAGTTTCGACGATAGGGCGTGGCGCAACTGCCAAGATAAGAAGTTGATCGCCGGAAACTGGATTAATCAGGAATTGGCCGCAGGCAACGAATGCGTGATCTCTGGGTATCCAGAAGGCCACAAAGGCTTCAGTGGCTATGTCAATGGAAATGACAATAACGTCCGCCCGAAGCCAGGTTACAACCTTCAGAAGGTCGAGAAGACCGCCAACGGCCTAGTGACGTTCGATGGTACTGGTTCAAGAGCGGGTATGAGTGGCGGTGGAGTTTTTCTCAAGGAAGGCAAGAATTATTCGCTGTGTGGCCTTCATCGAGCACGATATGACGAGAGGCTGCAACTTAAGGCAGTGTCGTTCAAGAGCATTTTGCTTCGCCTGGAGGAGTTGGGTTATGAACCAGTTGCTCTGAGGTCGGAAGACTCGACTGTGATGAGCGATTGGTTTTTAGATACGGTTCGCGAGGAGCACTTCGTCCTTCAAAAAGAAGTGTTTGAGCAGATTAGCAATCACTTTGTGAAATCGGCGGCAGTTGTATTAACCGGGATCGGAGGTGTCGGCAAATCCACGGTAGCTCGACGATTTGGTTGCGACAACAAGTGTGATTATGACAAACTTCTGTACGTCAATGTGTCACTTGACAGCTCAATTCAAGCCGGATTGGCGGCCTTTGTCGGCAACGAAATCAGTTCTAGCGAATGTGATTGCGATCCCTCGGCGTCGGAATTGCGAAGGAAGGAAGTTGTAGAGAGATGGCTGCGAAACAACTCGAATTGGTTGCTTGTGATCGACGGTGCAGACACAATCCAATCTCGCGACGCCGTGTGTGTGTTCGTTCGGAAATTCGGGGAAAATAGGCGTTTCCTGATTACCTCTCGTCTTGACCAGTCTTTCTGGAGCACACCTACCACGCCAATTGCATTGCGAGGTTTGAGCGAGTCGGAGACAGCACAATTTATACTTGATGCCACCCCGCGCCGAACGAAGTCGTTGCAAGATGATGATGCCTCTGCGGCAGAATTCAGTCGGCTCCTCGGTGGCTTGCCGCTGGCACTGAAAATCGTCGCAAATTGGATCGACGGTCAGGCCAAGCCTCTGGACGAGTGCCTGCGATTCTACCGTGAGCGCAACCAGTCGGTTCGAGGTTGGGGCATGCATGGCATTCGTGACGACTGGCATCGAACTCTTGCAACTGCTTGGGACACAAGCTGGGAGACACTTGCTGATAGTGCCAAGGTACTTTTGGAGGTTCTTTCGTGGTGTGCCTCGACTGAGCTTGATCGACGGGTCGTCATTCAACTTGAAAACCTGGATTGCCTGGCATCTTCGGGTCTCGATGTCGGAGTCGCGCTAAAGGCTCTCAAGAGATGTTCGTTTGCTTTTGAAGCAAACGAGACTAAAGCTATAAGCGTTCATTCTTTGGTTCAGGAATTCACACGTTTGCGAGCCCAACACGACTCGCCAGATCATCTTTCAGAAACGTTTCGCTTGGCAGTTGGAATGCTTGCCAAATCGTTTCCAGCGAATTCCAGATACGTTTCTGAGTGGCCGCTATGCAGGAGACTTCGTCCACATGTCGAATCAGTTCTTTCGCATCTTCCCAAGTTTCCGAATCCTGGACCACTTTCACGATTACTCACTTCTTATGGAACCTACCTCACAGCTATTGGTGAGATGAAGGTAGCAGAACCGCTTCTCCGAGAAGCGTTAGCTCGCCGTGAACAGGAATTTGGACCGAACTCGTCTGAAGTAGCCGAGACATTGTCGCGTCTTGCCGAATTGCTTCGGGACACGTCACGTAACAGGGACGCCGCGCAGCTATACCTTCGTGCCTGGAGCATTCAATCTGATAAGTTTGGTGCTGACTCGCCGCAAGCCCATGAACAGCAATTGCAAATTTACCAGTTTGCGAAGTACTGGGGCGTTGATGATGAAAGTGGGCTCGCCAAGCAGTGCAATTGGATGCCGATTTTGGAGCGAACGCTGATCGCTTTGGAGCAAGCTCATGGCCGTGAGAGCCACGAAGTTGCGGTTACTCTGATGTGCCTCGGCCAAGAGCTCATTGATCTGAAACGACCTGCAGAAGCCGAGAAGCAAATACGAGAAAGCCTAAAGACCATTTTGAAGCTTTTTCCAGACGACCTCCAGCGAGTAAGTGTGCTGACGAGCCTTCTGGCATCCGCAATCGAGGAACAGAAGCGAGGTGCTGAGGCGTTAGACTTGCGACGAGAGGTACTGGAAGTGACTCGGAAAGTTTACGACACCTTGCATCCGCAATACGCTGTAGCCGCCGCGAAACTTGCGAAGGCGCTGGAAACACTCGAGCCGGAGGAAGCCGAACGACTCTATGCCAGCGCTACCGAAACATTGGCAAAGTTTTCGGGCGACAATGCTCACTGGTCTGGAGCCACTAAAAATGTCATTGATAATTATCTGATGTTCCGGATGAATCAAGGCGAGAAATCTGCCGAGGAACTCTTGCAGAGTTTGCCCGCCGCCCTCTTTGAGGTTGAAGCGTTTAGGAATCTACCCAAACTGGAACCTCAGCTTGTTGAATGTTTAAAGCGTTGTCAAAACCGCGATACGGCCATCCAGGAAATCGCGGACAGCCCCGACCTTGCACCATTCTTGCCCGAAGCTGCTGTAATCTTGCACCAGTCTGCTACCGAGGTTCTTCGGCACGTAGCGGAAGCTCGTGCTTCTTCCGACGCCGTTTCACAGCACCAGTTAGACGACATCTTCTGTCAGAATCGTTTTGATCTTAGACGCGCACTCGACATTCTGGAGAAAACCGTTGAAATTGACGATCCGAGAACGCTGGCATGTCGCGCTGATTGGTGGAAGTATAGCCAATGGTCACCAAAGTCCTTCCAGGTAGAGTTGGAACGACAGCTTAAAAAGGGCTCACTCGGAGTGCGGGCGGCAGCTCGTCGAATCAGGTTGGCTTGGCAACACGAGAGACTTGATTGCCTAAAAGACATGCGTACCAAGTCAGTAGTGCTTGTTCATTTCCCATTATTAGCAACGTACTCGCTGGAGGTCGCGGCTGAGTATTTCTGTGCTCTATCTATGGTGCACATTGCAAGTGGGGAGATGAAGGAAGCGGAGGGGTGCCTTTGGGAGTCGATCCGCCGATTCAGCAAGAGTTGGAGCAAAGATCACAAAGTGAGCTATTTCTGCCAGCTTGCATTTGTATTGCTCAGAATTGTTCGCGAGGGAATGATTGGGTTTGACCCGACGAAACTGTACTTCGACCTATTGAGCCAAACACAGAATCAGGGGTTCTGTGAGCACTTTTGGAACCGATCCAGCACGGAGTAGAGCAATTTCCGTAGATGAGTCTTCTGTAACACTTGGAGCGACGAGAATGTCGAACAACTTGCGAGAATGCACTAGGCAAGACAAAGAACATTGCGTCGTGCCTGAATCGATAGCAACGTTTCCACTCGACTTGCGCGTTACCGTTGAGATCGGTCGGCCGATGCTGGTCGGCACGGGAGTGTCGGCTCCTGTGAATACTCCATTGGGCCTTCAAGAAGGCCAGATCTCGACGTCACCGCCAGCGATTGACACAGCATCGTTTGATCTTTCATCTCTTTCCAAGTCGACCTTCACCTGGAAAGCGGCTTTATCGTTGGCGCTCGCCAGCAAGTTGGCTTACGAGTCCGAGCAGAGCGTTAAGTCGACGTGCCTTGGGTCGGCAAGGTCTTGGGGATTCAGTTCTTGTGAGTTCATCGATGTTGATGAAACACAATGCTTTGTCGCGCTGACTCCCGAGATAGCTTTGGTCGCGTTTCGCGGAACTGAGAGTCGTGGCGATTGGCTCCGAAACATCAATGTTGCGGGACGAACGCGCGAGTACGGAGTTACGCACAGGGGATTTCTTGGCGCGTTTCAGGCTGTGGAGTCGCGGTTGAGGTCGGCGCTTTCGGGAATTGCCGGGCAAACGCTCATCCTAACTGGCCACAGCCTGGGTGGAGCACTCGCAACCGTAATGGCAGCAGAGTGGCAGCACTTCATGCCTGCTTCCTGGGGTGTCACATTTGGGCAACCGGCTGTCGGGCGTGGCTCTTTCCGAATGTTCTTCTCGCAAAACTACTCCGGAAAGTTCTTCCGGTTCGTTAACGACGATGACATCGTGCCACGTGTCCCTCCTGGCTATGAGCATGTCGGTCGGTTGCTACACTTTGATGCCCAAGGTCGTTTACAGAACGGCCAATCCTTGCCGAACACCGAGCGAGCATTCGCTGAATCGATAAACGATGAGGCGTTCAAACCCGGTCCGCCCATGCTCACCGAAGCTGAGTATCAGGGACTGCAATCTCGGATTGGTCAGGAAGTTGTCAGCGTCAATCGTCCCTTGACTGAGTCACACACAATGCCGCAAACCGAAGGACTCATCCCGAGCGTCAGCGATCATAGTCTGGACAAATACATCGCCAAGATTGCCGCGAAAGCCAATCTCTGACCAAATTCCACACACGTCTTTCCCTCTGGATTTATAGGATCCATGCCATGCCGCGAGATGCCTCTCTCCAAGCCCTTCGCAGAAAATTGTCCAAGGTTGCTGGCACTGGCAATCTGGAATCTCTCGCCAAAGAGAGAGCCTCTGCGCCAACTCGCGATGGGACTCGAGAGAGCCTAGCCAGCGGTTCTAGTGGACGCGAAGATCTTGTTCTGCGGAGCTTCGATTTAGAAACAGTGGCATTACGTAAGCTCCAGAACGGCGATTTTGACGACGTCTCGCCTCGCGAGCGGATGCATCTCGAGGCGATCGTCGAGGAAGATGGCCGACCAGTAGTTTTCGTCATCGATGATCAGTTTGACACGCTCCCGGAGCCGTGGACGCAATTCAACGCAGCCCCTGTTCGGTCAAGGATCAATGCGTTAATTCCGTCGATTGGTCGTATTGAAGACATTTCTGGCGGCATCCCACAACATATCGGCACTGGCTTTATCGTTGGCCCGAATCTGATGATGACGAACCGTCACGTCGCGGAGGCCTTCGTGCGTGGAGTAGGGCGATTCCGCGACCAACTTTCATTCGTTCCAGGAATTGAGTCTGCGATCGATTTCAGGCGTGAGAGCGGTCTAGACCCGAGCGATCTGTCCACCAGCTTGCACCTTACGGATGTGGTCATGGTGCATCCCTACTGGGATATGGCGATCTTCCGCGTCGAAGGGCTTTCGGCAGCGCACAAAGCTCTCCAACTATCGGTGAGAGCTCCCGAAGATTTGGTCGGACGCAATATCGTGGCAATTGGCTACCCAGGGCGCGGAAATGACCGGTCGCGACGTGCTGTACAACTAGAACGAAAGGTTTTTGGGACAACGTTTGGGGTCAAGAGGCTGGCTCCTGGCGAGATCGAAGTACGAGAGCGTGTTGAGAGCTTCGATTATGTCGTTCCAGCTATGACACACGATAGCTCGACATTGGCCGGAAATTCGGGTTCGGCGATCATCGATGTGGAAACTGGTGAGGTTGTAGGATTGCATTTTGCTGGCATAACACTCAAAGCAAATTACTCAGTGCCACTATTTGAGCTGGCACGTGATCCTCGGGTTGTGGATTCAGGCATCAACTTTGTGGGCAGCGTTCCGCCCACCGATGAATGGGACCGCGCGTGGCGCGGCGTTGAGTCGCTGGGTGGTGGTGCTGTATCCGCACCTATACCATCCACTCCGTTCGTGAGCGGCACAGGTAGTTCCCAGACGGGCACCTGGACGATTCCCATCCAAGTGTCGATCTCCATCGGACAACCGTTATCCATCGCGACTGTTGCCCCTGCAACAGCACCCGTCCATGCGGCGCGCGAAGCTACGTTTCAAGTCCCAGTGATTCATCCCAACCTTGAACAACGCACTGGATACGACCCCAACTTTCTGGAACTCGATGGTGGCGAGTTGGTTCCAATGCCAGAACTCACCTCCGATGGAAGAGACATCACTTCGGTTCTGGCCGATGGCAGCCACGAGCTTAAGTATCACAAGTTTTCTGTCGTCATGCATAAACAGCGTCGACTGGCATTATTCTCTGCTGCAAACGTCAGCTGGCAATCAGCTGACAAGATGCTGTCGAATGGCCACAAGCCGACCCGGAAGGAACTCAATGGATTTGATAACGACTACACCATTGAAAGCTGGGCCACTGACGATCGTATTCCGCTTGAGGAACAACTCCACGACAAGTTCCTCATCAATGACCAAGGGGCCTTCGACCGTGGGCATCTCGTCCGTCGCGACGATGTCGCATGGGGCGACTCCTTCTTAGACATGCAAAAGGGGAACGGTGACACTTTTCATACAACGAATTGTTCTCCGCAGGTAGCCAAGTTTAATCAGGCATCTAAAGGGGTCGATAACTGGGGCGATCTTGAAAACCTAATCGAGGATGAAACGACTGCAGAGCGGGTAATTGTATTTGCAGGTCCTGTTCTCGATCCCTCCGATAAGCGATTCAATGGCGTAGACTCCAGCGGCCCGCTAAAAATCCAAATTCCGCGACAGTTCTGGAAAATCGTCATCGCAAAAACCGAAGACGGCCCGAAGGCGTTTGGGTTCGTGCTCAAGCAAAAGCTTACGGGGGTTCCGCTGGAATTTGCAGTGCCCGAAGACTGGGAGCCCTATCAGGTCTCAATTCAGGAAATCGAAGACTTACTCTTCGGATTGGCGACTCTCGACTGGTGCAAGAGCCATGATGCATTCGCCAACGAAGGGAGTCGCGTTGTGGCGATTCGCGAGCACCTTTCAGGACTGGGAGGCCTGACATCCACGCAAGGAACGCTGCGAGATGTGGTGTTGAACCCACAGCCGATTCCGCATGAGTCAGAGCCCGTCCCTGGAAATCCCCCGGTTCAGGTAAGTTTCCCTAGCACGGTAGCTCCTGAAACTCCGTTAGAGGCATCCGCAGGATCAACGGCTACTTGGACGATCCCGCTAACCGTGTCAGTCACAATTGGGAGTCCGCTCCAGAATGATTTGAAAACTTGTTCCAGCGAGCTAGTCCCGCTCAATCGCAACTTACCGAAACCGACTGAGGCAAAGAGTAAACCAGCACGAACTGTAGTAAGTCCGGAGTTAACGACAGTTAAGCACGATACATATTTGGACCATATCGGGGCATTTGAATCAAAGGCGGCTTTGCGAAGACAAGAAAATATGATCCAGGTACAGGAGTCCTGCCTCACCACTACATTAAAGAGTGCAGAACCTGAGCGAGGATCGCCTACAGTGAATGATCCAGTGTTTCCAATGTTGGTAAAGGTTCGTTCAATTGAGGATTGGACCTGTCCGATCGGTTTCATCGAGAGATCGGTAATTGGAACAATTATAACAGGCTCTGGAACAGCCGCCTCCCTAAGTAGTCTGAACCAGGACCAGAATGTACTGAGCATTGAAGCCAGTCGGCCTGCAGGGATACTTGAATGGAGCTCGTCATCGTATGTTGGAGCTCCGGCAGTTCACTCCTCGCCGGCAGGCGAAACTGGTTGTCATTGTATTTGTGGCATTATTGATACTGGAATTGATATTTTACATAAAGCATTCCTGACCAGCGATGGAACTGGCGAAAGTCGCGTCTTGGAAATTTGGGATCAGCGAGCCGAGTACGGGAGGACCCCAGCTCAGGAGTTTCCAAATTTGGCCTCTCTCAATTATGGAACAGTGTTCTCGATGGAACGGATTAGAAGTTTCGTGAGGGAAGGCAGGGTTCCGGCAAAATTGGGGCGAGACGACCTCGGTCATGGCACTCATGTTTCAAGCATTGCAGCTGGCAAGGCCGAAGGGGATTATCTAGGTGGAGTCGCACCTGACGCTAAAATCGTTCTGGTGATACCAAAACTTTCTGTCATGTCCAGTGATCCATACAGCCTCGGATACTCTGCAAGTCATGTGGAAGCCCTGGCGTATCTCAAATCACGTGCTGCTTCGTTTGGGTTGCCGCTGGTCGTGAATGTCAGCCTTGGAATGAATGCCGGTGCTCATGATGGATCATCGCTACTTGAGGCGGCATTCGATGCTTACACAAACGGTGGCACAGCACCAGGGCTTGCGATCGTTAAGTCCGCAGGAAATGAACGTGCAGCTGGCGGTCACGCGTTGATTCAGATCGCCAACGGTCGGACCGATCTTCTGGAGTGGCTTTCTGATCCAGAAATTCACCGACCAGAAGACTATTTGGAACTCTGGTTTAATTCTTCTGATATCTGCGAGTTTGTTCTCTTTAGTCCTACCGGACAGGAGTCACGTATTGTATCCAGATACTCACCGCGACAAGTCCTAACTTGCGAAGATGGAACCAAGTCAATAATTGACCTTTCTTACCGTCACCATGACAATGGAGATAGCAGACTTCAAATTACCGTGCGTCCGAATCGATATGGAAGGATCGCTGGAGGAGAATGGAAACTTAAAGTGCGAGGTATTGATGTGAAATCTGAGGGATGGATACATGCGTGGTTCGAGCGATCTGGCGTGCGACCGACGAGATTTCTAAATAACATCTCTCAATCATACACATTATCAATCCCTGGAACTGCTCGTTCCGTAATCACTGTGGGCGGCATTGACGAGAATGGACAAAATGAGCCTTCTTCGTCATTTGGGCCGCTAAGACTAGATGATGCCGCTAATCCAAAGCCAGATCTAGTTGCACCTGGTGCTTCAATTGAGGCCGCTAAAGCAGGGACATTTTCTAAATGTATTTCAATGTCAGGAACCAGTACGGCTGCCCCGCACGTGACAGGTGCCATTGCACTCGTCTTCTCATTTCATCGCAAGAATGGCACATCAATGCCAAATGCGATTCAGGTCAAGAAGGCACTTTGGCAGACTACAAAGCATTACAATGGACGGCATAATAACAGCTTTGGTTATGGAATTCTAGATATAGAGCGATTCTTTGAGGCGATGAAGTGATCGCTTAAAACTTGTAGTTGGTGTCGGATGTCGGTTGATTGCAAAATTGGACTCTTTGATTGTCTTCTAGGAGTTGCTTAATGTTTCCAAACGAACCTCCTTCAGATTCAGCTCGCCAAACCTCAAGAACGGCTACCTGGACGATCCCGCTAACCGTGTCAGTCACATTGGGAACTCCTACTGGGGGAGCGCCGAGCGTCGCAACGCCAGTTGTCACATCCAGCCCTCCTCCAGCTACGCCGTCTCTTGCAGCCAGTCGCTCATCCGAGGAACCGGAAGATGCGGACTTCGAAGCAGCGAGGAAGATCTTCGAAGAGTCCCGCAGTCGCCCCTATTACGACGAAAACACCGATGCCGCTGAACGAAAAGCGTACTATTCCGGCATCTCTTCAACTCTCAACCCTTCGCAGCTATTTGATGCATTGAGCAAACTCGTGCGTAACACGCACATAAAGGTACTGGGATACAAACCAGCGATTCATCTGTACCCGTGGGTGGACCTGCAGCCGAATCATAAAATTCGCAGCATCTACTCGACCCAGATGTTTGAGCCGACTGAGTTCATTGCTCGTGACCTCGAAGTTGCTCGACTCCGTCGTGAGCGTATGAATCGCTTCCGAAGATCGGAAGCAGCCGCAAACCCAGTTTTGGAAGCAGCATTCTTGGAATCGTTGGAAGCCGATCTTCCTTACAACTGTGAACACGTGGTGCCGCAGTCATGGTTCAACAAGCGACAACCGATGCGAGGAGACTTGCATCATTTGTTTGCTTGCGAATCCAAGTGCAACAGTTTTCGTAGCAACACCCCCTATTTCGACTTCACCAACTTTGGCGAGGCCATCCGCTCTGACTGCGGCAAGAGCGAGACCAACAAGTTCGAACCGAACGCTGGAAAAGGAACGGTTGCCCGAGCAACGCTCTACTTTCTCCTCCGCTACCCCGGTGAAATCAATTCGTCGACTTCTGAGTACACTCCAGATCGACTTGAGACGCTCCTTCAATGGCACCAGGACCATCCAGTCAGTGAATACGAACGCCACCGCAATCAAGCGATCTTTGCCGCGCAAGGAAATAGGAATCCGCTAGTTGATCATCCAGACTTGGCCGCACACATCGCCTTTGAACGAGGTCTGCAGTGACCAGCTCACACAATTTCGTGTCCAAGTTGATTGTAGCAATTGATGAGACACTTGAAGATCATCAACTGCGACACCTATCTGAGTACGTTTTTGGCGAGGTCGTTTCACCCTGTGATGGAACACACATCCTTCAGCGAGCGCAGGCCCAAGGGCTGGTTGGCGAAGTCTGGGTGGTATCGCGACTCCTGACCAAACACGCGGGAAAGCTTGAAGTATTGCGGGCGGAGGCAAAGGGCGCATACCGTAACGTTCTGCAAAATCGGCTCACCAAACGGAATCGATTCATTCCCGGTTCCATCTACCAAAAAGGAATTCCTCAGGTCTGTCGAGTCGAAATTGACGGATCTGCGATTGGCAGTGGGTTTCTCGTCGGTTCCGATTTAATCATCACCAACTATCACGTACTAAGATCACAGATCGACGATGGCACACTTCGTGACGACCACCGCATAGCTTTTCGCTTCGACTTCAAGGAGCATTCTGTTCGTGAGGAAGATGGTGAGGTTGTTCTGCCGGCAGCAGTAGAAGCCCTTGTTTCATTCAGTGTAGTAAACGAACTAGACTACGCGCTGGTACGCTTATCCGTTCCCATCGGAGATGTTCGCGGGTGGTTCGCGGTCGACGACTCACTGTCGATAAACCTCGATGTATGCGACTATGCATGCATAATCCAATGCCCAGATGGCCGTCCCGTTGAGATTGCCGATGGGCCCATCGCGAGTCGCTACGTGCTGCAAGACCAGAATCGGGTTCTCTATGCAGTCGATACGGAAGGCGGGTCCTCAGGATCTCCCTGTATTCAACGGGACGGTCGACTTCTTGCACTGCATTGCGGAGCTGAGGTCGATGCTAATCAAGGTGTGTTCTTCCCCGCAATATCCCGTCACATCTCGGCAACAACGAATGGCACTCTCAATCTCCCGAAGTTACCTCGTGCGACTCGAAGTAGCCGAAAGGAAAGCCGAGTAGGAAATGTTGACGAGAAGCCAGAGAGACCGGAACGGACGGCTACTCCAGGCGCACCACCAGGATGCACCCGATCCGCAGGAGTGGACGGCTGGTGGTACTACCCTAATCAGGATAGCCCACGGTACCGCGCCGACCTGTTGATGATCATGGTGCATGGCTTTCGGAGCAATTGCTTAACGTGGGACGAACTCCATCTGTCCGTGCAACAACACCTAAAGCTGGAATGCGATGCGCTGCTGTTCAATTATCCGGCGGGGCTAACTGAAGAGGCAGACTTGTCGGCGGCTGGCAGGCAACTGCATAGCCTGATAAAGCCCGAACTCGACCGGTACCAGCACCTCCTGGTCCTCGCGCATAGCGCAGGTGGACTTGTCGTCAAGGAGTGGCTTTGCAATGACGTTGACGAAGAGGCGTTGCACTCTCAGATCTCGCTTCGACGTCAACTTTCCGGGCGGCGTAGCGACGATGAATTGACCCCTGTCCGCGACATGAGATTGGCAGTTCTCGCTGTGCGGCAAATCATCAATTTTGATGTGCCCCACTTTGGTGGTGATCAATGGAAGACACGTTTCTGGGGCGGAGTCTATGAGTGGGTGCTTTGGCCGCTCTTACGTTCGCTGAACGTGCTTGGCATGAACTTCGGTTATAACCGGATTGTCCGGCAATTGGAGTACCACGGGGACTATGTTCGGAAACTGGAGGAACGGTATGTCTCCTTGATCAATGACCTTGATGCGGTTCGACTGCCGCGCCCGTTGGCAATTGAGTACCTTGCGGCGGCAGATAATGTCATTGCGCCGCATGTCACAGACTATGCAGACCGGAGCGAAGTGGACGGCAAGACACTCTGGGTGAGGACGGATGCCGAAACGGCCACTTTTCGCCGGACTCACACGTCGATACGGCAGGTCAACAAGTCATACTTCGATATCGTGAAGAGTCACCTGCGACGGCACCTCTCGGGCTGGCTTGATGGAGTTGCATTGGCCGTTGCATGGGAGACCCTTTGTCGCGCGGACGACTTCCTGGTTTCTTTCCGATGTGTTCAGCCTTTTGGAGTGGACAATCAGGGTAAAGACGGACCACAGGTAGCAGTACTCAGTACGCTTAATGCATTTGCCCGACAAGCCAGCAATGGCCCGGCAATTGCGGTAGTGAAGGGCGAGGCAAACGTTGGAAAGTCAGTATTAGCTCGCTTCTTTGCCCGCGACGTGTGCCTGCGATACTGCCAATTGTCAACTGAACCAGAACATTTGCCAATGTTTCTGCTGCTACCTCAGTTGAACATATCGTCAACAGACGTTGCGACGCTCTTTTCCGGCCCTAAGGCGAATGCAAATCATGCGTGGGATCTTCTCATTCGATCCTGGTGCGAGATGGCGTCCTTGCTAGTGAATCAGAGTAAAGAACGATTCGGACTACCACCCATCACTATTTCGATCGAATGGGTTTATCGTTGGATGCATAACGGACAGTGTTTGCTGCTTCTTGAGTCCGTCGATGAGTTTTTGGACCGTCACCATAACGTGATTGAAGTGGCGGATATCAGGCGGGTAATACAGAGCGTTGTTCTGCACCCTGCTGGAGCAGGGCTGAATAATGCGACACGCCTAGTGAGTTTCGTTCGATCCACCTTGCCCGAATGTGAGTCTCTTGCTTCGGCTCAGATGCGGTTTACTGTTCGCGCGCCGAACGAAGAAGAGGCTTTTACCGTCTATCCTCGCCTGAGATCAGAGTTGCAGCGAGTGCCTCCGGCCCTACAGCCACTTGTGCGATCACCGTTGATACTGCCCATTCTCGGACCTCATATTGAATCGATACCAGATGAACAAATGCAGTCCGTCACAGCGATCTACGACGAAGCATTTTCATGGTTGATACGGGATTCAAGGTTGAACGAATCCTTTCCCGCGATCTCAGAAGAACAGTGGAGGGACATGGGCTCTGTTGTGGCTTGGGAGTTCTTTCGCAGCAACCCAGGTAGCCAGTCCTTTCGCAACATTCAGTCTCAAGCGATTGCCCGCGTCCAGGCCTGGTCACATACGCCGACTGGCGTTGAATCGCCGGAGGTGCGGTCTCAGCGCGCACGTCTCTCCCGGTTGCTCCCCCTGTTTGCTGACGATTCCATCCTTAGGTCATTGCTTAACAGGACTGTCTTCGCCCGACTTGGAGATGATCCTATTCCTGGCGAGCCAGAGTATCGCGGCCGTACTTACCGAATTCCACATGACAACTGGGTGCAACAATTGGCCGCACTCTACTTGGCGAGCTGCACACGAGGGAGCCAGCCTGATGAGTTGTCGTTTGGGGCGTGCACCGAGCTTATGTTCCGCATGGCTGGGGAACGACTCAAGGAGTTTACCGTCAGTCTCGAAACACTCGCAACGTTCATGGAGGCCGCTTCGACAGCTCCGTATGTGCTTGGAAACTTCTTGGCAATGTGTAGCATCGCAAACATTCGATTTGACGGTCCCGCACTCGATGCATTGTTCACATCTGCTACCCCACTGACTGGCATTACCCAATTGGTTCTTGCGACTGGCGTAGGGCGAAACGCACTACGGAATGACGACAACTTCTATCGCAATCTAGTCATCACTCGCTTTCAGGATTGGATCAAGGGGGAGAATATCCCAGCGGGAGCCGAAATATCAGCGATTGTAAAAAGTGTGGCATGGTGCTACTTGAAGAAGCTCAATGCCGAGGGTGATATTCCGTATCCATCTCTCTGGCCAGCTATTGGTAAGGCACCAGATCCATTCGTTGTCGCTCTGATGTGTCAAAAGGAGCATGGAAGAACGAACATCTCACCAATGAACCGAACCTTACAGCGCGCATTCATTGAAATTCAGAACAGCGCGATCGACGAGGTTCATCGTGAAATCACATTCGCTCACTATTTGTATGCATTGTCAGTGGCAGTTTATAGCAAAGGCGATGCAGAGTTTGTTCGTCCGAAGCTTATTGAGTTGTTGTCCGAGGGCTCAGCTGTATTCTCTCGGATTAAGGCGTATGGAGTTAAAAAGCTAATCGATATACTCACACAATGTCGTGACATTTCACATTGTCGCGCTACTCCTAGTAAAGTCGTCCAAGGCGACTAACCATGTCCATTTTACACGCACTTGCAATCGATCGTTATGCGTTGTACTCGCAACTGAGAGCGACGCCAGGTATCGCCTATAACGACGAGATGGGGTATTGGCTTGTTGCCCGATATGACGACATTCGCACGGTACTTGCGTCTGAAGATTTCGCGTCCAACCGATTAACTCACTACTACAACCAATTGGATTCCTCAGTACGCGAAAGCGCTGCTAGTCTGTTTCGACTCCTTGGCCATCGACTTTTATTTACAGATGGTGATCGTAGACGAAGACTGAAGACAGCTCTTGGTGCTGCATTCCTGCCTGCCCGGATGCGAATGGCTCAGAGTGTAGTGATATCCGAGCTTAAGAAGGTTGTCGACCACATCGACCTAAATGATTCATGGAACGCAGTTGAATGTTTTTGCACCAAGCTGTCAACAAACGTGTTCGCACAAGTGCTCGGACTCCCCCCCGCAGACTTTAGTAAGCTTCGCCAATGGACGAGTGATATTTATGAGTTTCTCGGATTCTCATTCGTTCCGCTCGATCAGCGTCTAATTTGCGCGGTAGATGCGGCACAGAAGGTTGACGAATACTTGACACCGCTAATTCATCGTCACAATGGTGTAGTTCCGCGAGATTCGATACTTGGTGAATGGATATTTCACAGAGCTTCAGGCGGAGGACTTAGTGAGACGGAGATTGTCTCCAATGTTGTCGGGGTGGTTAGCGCTGGGCTTCAAACAACCACAGACCTTTTGTTCAATGCAATGTTACTCTTTAGTAGCAACAAGTCGCAGTACTCATTGCTGCAGGACGAGAGAGCATTGTTACCGAATGCTATCGAGGAGACTGCCAGATTAGAGTCACCTATTCAAATGTCAGCAAGGCAAGCCACACGTGATTCCCTGTTGTCTGGAACAATCATTCCTCAGGGCAACAATGTCGTTCTATTGTTCGGTAGTGGAAATCGTGACGAAAATGCATTTTCATCGCCTGGGACAATGGACGTTAAAAGAGATGTGTCGGGCCATCTGGGTTTTGGGTGGGGTGTGCATTATTGCCTTGGAGCACCACTTGCAAGAATTATTGCCATCACCGCGTGCGATTGGATGCTTGACAATATTGATAACATCAGTTTTGAAGCTGGAACCGTTGTGTGGCATGCAAACCCAGTGTTTCGGGGTGCTGAACGTGCTATAGTATCTGTCGCAAAACGGAACCGTGGTGTTGTGTAGTATTGACAATCAAGTTCGCCACTATCGCAGTGAGACGTAGCCTTTGGGGACACCTTCGGGAGACAACACGATTTGCCACAATTGCACGCGGTCCCTTACTCGAAAACCAGCTGCGAATGTCAACAAATAGTAGCGCCACATTCGGTATCGTTTTGGGGCTGTCACTTTCCATTTGTCTATTGCCCAATTCTCGAAGTTGGTGTGCCACGCCAATAGTGTGCGGTCATAATCCGCTCCGAAATTGTGCCAATCCTCGACGATGAATCGGCCTCGCGTGGCTGTGAGCAGTTCTGTGCCATTTGGTACATAGCTGTTGGGGAATATGTATCGGTTTATCCATCGGTCCACCGGTTCGCTCCGTTCTCTCCCAAACGATTGCACAAGGAGCAATCCAGATGGCTTGAGGAGTCGGCGCATAATGTCGAAATAGCGAGCGTAGTTTCGGGGACCGACATGCTCAAGCATCCCAACGGATGTGATAGCATCAAAGGTGCCGTGAGTCTCAGGCCGAAGGTCACGGTAGTCGAGTAAATAAACTTCGCTTGAAGAGGCGTTGCATTTCTTCGACGCGTAGCGTGCTTGCTCGGCCGACACCGTTATTCCTACCACGCTGCATGAGTATTCACGTACCACAAACTGAATCAGACCGCCCCAACCACAACCAACGTCAAGGACGCGCATTCCAGGCCGAAGTCCAAGCTTTCGGCAGATTAAATGCATTTTCGCATTTTGAGCTGTCGTCAGATCATTGGCTTCGCGCCAATATCCGCACGAATAATTCATGGTTGGACCGAGCATTGACTCGAACAGATCGGACGGAAGGTCGTAGTGAACTCGGGCGATTTCTCGCCCACCAAGGCCGACTTGCAGGTCGATGTATTTCGCGCGGATGCGCTCAAGAAGGCCATAAAAGCGACCACCGGCAATTTTCGATGTTGAGATGCTGCGGAGATACCGCTCTGCCATCTGGTCAAGTGCATCACAGTCCCACCATCCGTTCATGTAAGACTCGCCTGCCCCCAGAGAGCCTGATGTCGCCAAGGCTGTGTACATACGGGTGTCGTGCACAGTGATGTCCCACGCGCGCGATCCGCCGATGATGATGTCGGCATCTGCGAGCGACCGAGCGACCGCCGACTTGAGTGATGATGCCATTGAACTGTTCGCTCCAGATAGCGTGGTTCGTTAAGTTTCTACTTCAGTAACCAATCAGCAAACCGTCGAGAGACAAAGGCGCAGTCGCGACACCTCGTTTCGAATGAAGTCGTTTAAGAAGGTTTCGGTGTAGCTATGCGCAATCTCCGTGCGACGAAATGGGTTGCCAATGAGTACACTCACTTTCCTTGGTCTCGGTAGTCGGCAGTTGGCAGGCAAAACATTTCTCGCTCCTACGAGGGCGACAGGCACAACTGGACTGTCCGCAGTTTTCGACAGCAAATCCAATCCCGGTTGGAAGGGCAGCAACTCCCCCGTCCATGAAATCTGTCCTTCAGGAAAGATGCCGACGACATCACCATTTTTCAAGTGGTCTCGGGCCCTCTTTATTGCTGAGAGCGGTTTTGCGGGGTTGACAGGAATCGTGCCCAGTGCGCTAAAGAAGTTAGTCCACCATCGGCTTCGGAAATACCATTCATGCGTAATGAGGAAACGGATTCGGCGAGGAAACACAGTCCCTAGAAACCAAGGGTCAAGGTATGACTCATGATTGCATGCCAGGATGAAGCCTCCGTCCGGAAGAGTTGTTCCAGACGTATACGAGAGAGTGACTGGGCAATAAAGCCTAAGAATTGCGCCTGCCAGTTTGTTTGCGTCGTAGAACCACATTTTTGGTTATTCCGAAGATGGCTGAAGAAGCGGCCAAGGGGCAAGTTGGCCATTTGCTCATGTGTGGGGGGCGTCATCGTAGGCTCAAGATACCTTGTGCCAGCCTGAAGACAACCTAGGCAGCGAAAGTTTGTGGTGACGCACTGGCGAGTCCTGAGCAGCTAAGGAATTAACGTCCAGGTGTCAGTCCATAGTAAATATAAGAGGCGTGGAAAATGGCCAACAACACAATTCTTCCGGCATACGCATGGACTAATCCACTGCATGTGTCAATTTCCATCGGGTCGCCGATTCCCTCAGTGGTTTTACCTTGTGAAAGCCGGGCAGCTTCGTATGGCTTGTATGGGGCTATGTTGCAAGGTTAATCGACTTCTTCGCGCCAGCGTTTGAAATCGCTTCGTTTCTGAGCTTTCATCTCTCTTCAAGTCGACCTTCACCAGGAAAGCAGCTTTGTCCTAGGTGCTCGCCAGCAAGTTGGCTTACGAGTCCGAGTCGAGCTTCAGGTCGATGTGCCTTGGGGCGGCAAGGTCTTGGGGTTTCAGGTCTTGTGAGTTCATCGATGTTGATGACACACAGTGCTTTGTCTCGCTGAATCCCGAGATAGCTTTGCTCGCGTTTTCGGAGTCTTACCGGCGGTTCGACTGGTGCAAGGGACATAATGCACTCATCTCATAGTTCCATCATCGTGTCGAGTCTACGGCGAGATAGCAATTGGGTTCAACTCCTTTGGTCATGAGAATATGATACTTGGTTTTGGTGGTCTTGCACTGATCGTTCGCCAGCCCCGCTCGGCACTCTTGCGGGGGCGGTAGCCGAGGAAACAGCCACATTGGCGACAGGTGGTTCGAATCTGACCGTCTTTAGCGGGATGGTCGAGCCAGTTACACGTGTCGACATGCGAATGATCTCGCATAACAGATGGAATCTGCCAAACCTCTTGGATCAGGTACTGCAAAATGTTCTTCGGTAGCTTTTTTTTGGCCATGGGTTTGCTCGAAGGGGGACCACCGAACTACCCGTCGCAAAGGGCGAGAGCGGAGATGCGAGCAGTCTCCAAGGCGATTGCTTGAGGGCATCGAGCCCTAGTGATTTAGACGCGATAGGATGCCCCGATGCAGTCCAAAACGCCTCCTGCACTTGCCAACGCAGTGCGGCAAAGGTGGCAGATCATGAGAAACCTGCTGCAGGGTCATGAATGCGACCATATCTAGAGCATGGTTAAACAACGCCACGAGCACCTGCGATGTCGCCAGATGGTAGACGTAACGGTCGACCACCGAAGGAATGCCACTAGTGGCTTCCTGAACATGAAAGGCTGGGAGCTTGGTGACCTGGAGTCGATGTCGCTCCAAAACCTTGAGCAGCCGCCGCTCGAAAGGTTCGTCGATACCTCCATCGTCAGCTATTAGCACGTGATCCGAGTTGACTAGTCGGATCGAAGGGCTCTTGGGAAGCGATGAGAATTTCGACGAGCTCTAAGATTGCTCGAAGATAGTTTCGAAGTACATCTCGATTTCATTTTTGATACTCACGGTAAGTCTTGTCCGCAAGAATGGCTTTCGAGCTGCTCTTCTGAAAGAAGCATCTTAACGATTGAACTGAATGGCGTAGAAACCGGGCAATGACGACTTTCAATGATCGGCATGTCATCGTTGCCAGGATTGGCCTTCGGCTGTCAGCAAAGAATGTGCAGTCGCAAGTACTACGGACTACGCCCGCCTTGCTGCCTTGGCATTCGGGCGGGAATTTTTTTGCTTTGGAGGCAATGCTCCACCCTGGCGACACGCTCGTTAATCGCCAGAGGGCTAGCGAGTTCCCTACGCTGAAACTGGTGATTTCTGCTCTTGCAACGAGCTGTGGAATCCATGTCCCGACTCGGTGACAGGTGTACCAGTCAACTCTCCGCCAAGGTGTTCCTTGAGACCATGCCAGAACTCGGTTGCGAAACCGGCACGCTTGTGTGACTCAATCACTTCAATCCACTCCACGTTGTTCCCGATATAGGGCGATTTTAACCACACAGTCGCGGAAACAATCAGTAGAGGAAATTCGCAATCTATGTCAAATCCCAAAAAGACGGTTCGTGGAAGATTGTCACTTCTTATTCTAATCTTGTAGGAATAGACAGCTAAACGCTGGGTTGTGAATGCGGCTTGAGTGACAGGGAACAACTTATCTTGCTCAAACGTCCGCCATCGCTCTATTTCTGCTCCTTGAATTCCAGGTGGTGGAGTGGGACGCGTTTCCTGCGATGGGATTTCGCTTTCTGTCGCTGCCGCTTTGGTAACCTGATCTTTTTGTGCGTTTTCAGTATTCATCGTCATTTTCCCTGCCTTCACTGCCATTCCCATTTGAACACAAGTTGATATGTAAACTAAATACTACCTGCCAGTGGAACTTTACTACCCAATCCAAAGAACTTCCACACGATCGGCACCAGAATTTGAAAACTGGACCTTCATTGGCCGTTCGACGCGTCGCCAATTGCTCAGTAGTCGGTCGTAGAGTGGTGACGGATAGCCACTGAGTACGACCTTGCCGACACACTTCTGAAGTTGAAGCAGGAGTGCTTCGTGATCGGCATCGGTCATCTCCACGTGGTAGGTTGCTGCTTTGCCATCGTGTCGAGTTGAACTGAGATAGGGAGGATCACAATAGAACAGCACTTCTGGACCATCGTATTTTTTGATGAGCTCGATGGCAGGGAGCGATTCCACCATGACTCGGCGGAACCGATCCGCAACGTCGGAGAGTCCATCCAATGCAGAGAGGTATTTTGAAATTGGCTCCGGCATGCCACGCCTGGTTCGGGTACTCGTCGCCCAAGCATTGGCAGTGATATTCGACATGCCGATGCCGCCCCGAGCCTGTCGGCAGCGGACGAAAAACCAATACGCCTTCTCAACCGGATCAGTCGGCTCAGGTATCTCGCACAATTCCGCGAACTGCTGACGGCTATAGGGGGTGAGTTCTGCAAGTCGCTTCAGTTCTTCAAACTTATCTTGATCCCTTAGTACACGGAACAAGTTGACCACGCGACCATCCAGATCGTTGAAAATCTCGACCTCACTGGGGTGTTTCTTGAGCAACACATTGGCCATGCCGCCATACGGTTCGACGTAGACACGATGATCGGGCAGGAGTTCGATGATCCAGCGGGCGAGATAGTACTTGCCGCCATACCAAGCCACGGGAGCATCTGGGCCCTTGCCATTGAATGTGCTAGTTGTAGTTTGAGCTATCATTCCGCTGCCGCTCAAATCCTGTTCGTTCAATTCATTGTCCATTGGTTTGCCCATTGAAATAGATTCTGCCGTTAATGAAGGTTGGAACCATTTGGCTCGTCTCCTTTCAATACCGCGTGGTTATCTATCTCTCTGGGGCGAAATTTTGGACGTGGATGCACCACCCTAGTAGTTTCGCGAACGTGACTCGCGCAATTGTTCAACTGGTGCATAATTGCGTCAGAGCATCGGTCCGAAGAGATTCAGACGCGATAAGATGCCGCGATGCAGTTCAAAACACCACCTTCGCGGGCGAGCTCGGTGCAGCAGAGGGGAGCGATTGGCAGGTCGGGAAAAACCTGCTGCAGGGTCGTGAATGCGACCGTATCTAGCGCATGGTCAAACACAGGAGCCACGAGCACCTGCGATGTCACCAGGAAGTTGATATAGCAGCCGACAGCCGAAGGAATGCCTCTTGTGGCTTCCTGAACATGCAACGCTGGGAGCTTGGTGACCTGTAGTTGATGTCGCTCCAAAACCTTGAGCAGTCTCTGCTCGAAAGGTTGGTCGATGCCAGCATAGTCTGCCATCAGCACGTGATCGCGATCGATGAATCGGACCATGCCATCCGCGTGACCAATCGGATCGTAGGGTTCTTTGGGAACGATGATAAGCTGGTCGAGCTCCAAGATTGTTCGAAGATAGTTTCGAAGTGCATCTCGATTCCAATTTTGATTCTCACGATAAATCTTGTCCGTAAGAATTGCTTTCAAACCTGAACTAACCACATTCCCACCATCGATGATGACGGGGGACTGTTGAAGCGAAAGACATTCGGGAAGTTCTCGCTCAGAATCAAATTCGGTACGAAGCTCCGGATGGTGTTGAAGATAATCGGGGGCATAGGTGAACTGCACAAATCGCTCAGCTGCGACTTGCAGGGGAGCGTAGTCCTTGGCCCAAATGTCTCTCGTGCCGGCGAGTATTCGCAGAGGCACGCCATGACGCCTGAGGATCGCCGACAACTCTGCGAAGAGCTGCGGATGGCGTGTGGGTAGATAACCGGAAACACACACCAGATTGGCATCTCGGTCGGCGATCATGGCTGGTAGATGCGTAGAGTGTGCTCTAACTGCTCGCGCACCAGTTGACGAAGTTCAGGAGGCTGGATCACCGCTGCGTGGGCTCCCCAGCCGAGTATCCAGCGAAGGATCTCTTGTAGTCCGTCGACTGTAAATCTAAGCGTAACCGTTCCATTGGGATGCTTTTGAATTTTCTGCGTCGAGTGCCAAACTCCTTCGGTAACGAGCCGGGCTGCTGCTTTGGCAAAATGAACTTCGATTTTGTAGGACGTATCCCCTCGAAATACACTCCAAGCATTTCCCAAATAGGCTTTCAAATCAAAACCATCGGGAACTTGGGCCGATGTTTCGAGCTGGCGAAGCGTCCGAAACCGAGCTACTCGATAGGTGCGAGGTGTGGCATCATCCCGATTAGCTGCGATCAAGTACCACGCCTGCTTGATAAGACAAAGTCGATAGGGATGAAGTTGCAGTGTTACAGCATGTTCTTCGTGGGGACTGCGATAGCTTCCCGACAATTGTTTGCGGTGAATGAGTCCCCACTGGATCGTTCGGAGAATTTCTCGATGCCGAGAGTGATCGGCCAGCTTGAGATCGAGGACAAGAATCAGTTGTTGGGCATCGTGCATCACCCGCGCGAGTTCGTCGCCAGCCGTAGCTACGATCTTCTTCGTCACCGGAGCTGCACCGGCAGTGACATCGAGCCCTGGTCCCGCAGCAATCACCGAAGCAACTGCTTGTCCAAGTGCTTCGTCGTCTGACAGCGGAAGTGATGGGAACCGAAAGTCATGCCGAATGCGATACAAACCGGCTGGCTCAAGCTGGATCGGAATGCCTGCCAGTTCGAGCACTTGAAGATCTCGATAGACCGTTCGCTCCGAACACTCTTGTGCCAAAGCGAGATCCTTGCGAGTCCATCGCCCGCGACTGAGCAGTAGCTGCAAAAGTCGCAGGATACGAGCCAAACGATCAGCCTGTCGTAATCGCCGATCGGTCTCCGAGCGTCCCTGGGGTGCTTCGGAGGGGACTGCTCGTTTCGGGCGGGACAAAGACTTTTTCATGAGCTGCGAGCAAGTGGCTTCAAAGTGCGACCAGGCTAAATACACTCGAAACAAGAGCGCCACGATTCGCGTCGTGACTTCTCAATTCCAAGTGAAAGGGTGCACCGTAGCAAGCCACACTGGCAGCAGTGGGTCAGTGAAGATCGTCCGCAGGATGGCAGCGGGCTGACTTTCGGCGAGAGCGTCGCTGGTACGATTGCCGGGGAGTGGTGAGCCTGATCCGGCGAGCAAAACTCGTTACCGAGTCGACCGATCGGCCGAACTGAGCGGCGAGTAGCCTTGGTCCTTCGATCGTGTAGCGTTCACACAGCAGCCTGATTTCGATCGCACGCCAGCGACGTCGCTTCATCTTCTTTGGTCTCCCGTGATTTCACGTCGTCACTCTTGTGAAATTGGATTCCAAATCTTTTTGGCTCGAAATTCAAAATTCACGAGCCAGGAATTCTTTGATTCTCCAGCAAGATTTTTCATGCTTGAAATTGGTTACAAATCCAGCTGTGAACTTGATCGGCTACCTTGGCCAGCAGGAGCAGATCATCGCGTCCAAAACTGTCGGACGACTTCCACTGATCTTCATCCTTGTAGAGTCGAACGAGAGTGACGTTGAAGCGAGTGCCATGCTCGGATCGGTTCTCCCAGATGGCTGCTTTGACAGATCCTAGTCGGATCTCATGAATGGGTTGCGCTTTAGTGGGCGCTGGTGGGGGCGATTGCTTGGTCATCGGTTTGGGCATGGGCTGTTCCTCGAGAAAGTGTGAAGGTGGTCAACAGCTTCTCTACCCTGGCGAGTCTTCCACCAGCGGAAGTTGTTCGAAACTCGATTTCCCCAAATTCTTTCGCCGGGGATTCTGAGTTGATTTCATCGCCAGATACTTCACGAACTGGTCGGCCACCACACGTTCTGCACGCGAAAACATGCGACGATGAAGTTGAAACAAGTTCATCAGATCGAAGTAATTCAATTCTCCCACAAACGGTAATTTCGGTAGCTTTTTGATGAGATGGCTATAGGGAATCGCCTGGCGGACTTCGCTGGGATCTCGATATTTTTGAACCAGTTTCTGATTTCCTCCCGGTGAAATCACCAGCTGGAGAAAATCTCGTTTCGAAAATTCGAACAGTTGAGGAACTTCAAAATAGCCACATTCAAGTAAGCCAACGCGAATGTTTCGTGCCAATTGGTCCGATGCAAATCCATGCTCGCCACGATTCTCTGCCGTGCGAGCCGATAACTCACTCCAATATTTCATCTCGACATACACGGTTGTCGCTGGGTTCTCCCACGTGATCACGATGTCGACTTGCGTGCTCCCTTCGTCCCAGTGCAATAGGTCCCTGGGGAAAGTCGGCTTATTCACCCACGGCTCGATGCGAAGGTTACGAAACTGCTGGGGGTGAACGGCTGGGGCTCCGAGCGCCGAATTCAAGAAGTCAGGTAGCCACCAGCGTGGATTGATGGTTCGCATCACCTGCACCAGATGGTCCGTAATCACATCTTCGCTCGTAGGGCGAATGATGAGTGGACAGTGCAGGGCGCCTTCGCGAGCTGGCTGGCAGAGACATCCACCCTTGCGATGCAGTTCGGCTAGCATGAAACAGCCTCAGCCTCCAGCACTTCAGGGAGGTGGGCTGCATCTGTTCGTCCCCAGGCTCGGCACTGCCTGCGATAAGGGCACGTTGAGCAGTTGAGAGCCGATTCGACCGGATAGAACACACTCGCTTCGATGGCTCGCTGGACATTCTCCACAATGTCGCCCAGTCGTCCCAGATCTTCCACACCACGCGTGGTGTGCAGGTGCTGAAGTTTAGGAGTCTTGGTTTTGACCAGGACCGTGTACTGCACCTTCGCCAGGATTCCGTACCGCTCTTGCACTGCATTCACGTAACAGGTGGGCTGAAGCGATGATTCGGTTTCACTTTCCTAGTAAGCACGTCCCGAAGTCTTGAATTCCTGAATCGTTAGTTCATCTTGCTTTCGAGTAATCAGATCAGCAACGGCGAGCAGAGGTTTTTCCAGATACTCACCCTTACTGTTGTGCACTGGGCAGAGAATTTCTTCCTCGATGGCAACAATTCCTTCGGGAGGTTTTTCCTGCAGATAGAGTTCGACCAACGCAATTCCCTGGTCCATGAGATCGCTTGTGTTTTCGCCAGCTTTGTAGGTCACTTCGGACTCATTTTCTCGGCGAATCCAAGCTTTTCGAAATCGATCACGATAGAATTCCACCGAGTTCGTTTCGGTCTTCACAATCGATCGATGGTAATCCGCCAGAACTTCGTGCACCGTGGAGCCAAAAATAAGGCTGGCACTGATGGAAGGCTGCGGAAGGCAAAGGATTCGCTGAAAGTAGTAGCGTAGCGGACAAGTCAAATACTGGCTGATCGCGCTATAGCTCCAGTGAGGACGCCAATGCATGAAGCTCCCCTTAAGTTAGATGTGCAAGATTCCCCGCTACTTGAGCAACAAACACAAGTTGCCCAGCGATCGGAAAGCAAGGAGCAATCGAAGAAAGTGGTCGCTACCGATCGATAGGTTAGCGACCTTGGAAGACACTGCGAGGTGAACGAGCTGACGCGAGAAATCACTGTCAGTCAGTTAGGCAGATTGCGAAACGGGCTGCGAGTGCGTAAGTTGATTGAGCACGCGTCCTGCTTCCTTCTTGGTGAGCTCGTAAACGGTGCATTTGCGACCAACGATGTCACCCACACGAGCTTCCAGCTGCAGCATCGAAAGCTTGAATCGCTTCCCCATGTTCAAAATGAACTGGATCTGTTTGTTGGTTGCCGGTTCGTCCGTTGTTCGTGAAGCCTGAGGTGCTGCCTCACGGGTCGAACTAGCAGCCGACGAATGGTTCGCTTTGGAACTGCTGACAGCACTTGGTGGAAGCCGAGGTGGAGCTTCCGGTGGTGGGAGAGGTTGACGCTCTTCATCGCGTCTGCCGATCGCAGATTCGCTTTGGTCACGATCCACTTCCCGATCGAGTGCTTCCTGAGCGAGTCCGAACAACTCTTGCACTTTCCCGAGCACTGCTTCGGGATCATCGACCGAGAAGAGAATTTCCCCATCGAGATTGATCGAGTAACCGGTCGACTGAAAATCACGCGAAACTTTTCGCGAAAGTCCAACATTCGCACGCAACATTCGTAGGCTCCTAAGCAGCAGAAAGAAACAGCCACCACTGCTCCCTCTACCCCGCAAAGCGTCGAATGAGCTGGGCTAGAGTAGACTTGATCATGGAGCTAATCGCATCGCTCAAACCGAAGATCGTCACTTACAGAGTTCGCGTCCCCGCAGTGGCCTGCGTCTACTTCATCTCGCGACCGCACCTTGCCACAACATGACACGGAACTCGATTCCCCAAGTTCGGGCATTCAACGAAAGTGGCAGATGCCCCGAGGATCACTGAATCAATCGCCCATTCCATGCGCCGAATGGTAGCCGGTCTGCCCCAGCAGTGAACTCCGTTCGCGAATCGTTCTCTTCGAATGTCCACTCTTCGCGAACAGACAAGATCAAGCCGACGTGATTCGAAGTGAATGGCTGAATTTCGAGTGCGTCGTCACTGGCTACGATGGCGCTCGTGCCAGAGTTTCCCTGCTGCCCAGTCGATTGCGTTGGACTTCGAGACTAAAAACCAACTGGATTCACTTTTTCCGCAGAAACAGATGCCCCGGCCGATTGTACCTAAAGGGGTATTTGGTAAGGTTGACGAAGGTTATGGCCTCTGTCGCAACACCCAACCGTCCGGGGAGGACTGTCGATGGAAAAACTCGACGAGTACCTGCGAATCAAGGAAGCCTCCGAATACCTCGGCGTTTCACCGAACACACTCCGCAACTGGGGCCGCGACGGAAGGATCATTGAACACCGACATCCCGTCAACAATTACCGTCTGTACAAGAAAGAGGATCTGACTCGACTTCTGCGTCACGCCAACAGATGACACACCTGAATCCGAACGCTAAGTCTGTTCCATGTGTCCCTGAAATTTTCAGTTCCCTGACAGTGCTGATTAACAACAATGTCAAACGAATCCGCAACCCGACAGCAGATCATCGACCACCGGCTGAAAGAAGCGGGTTGGAACGTTCGTGATCGCACACAGGTTGTGGAGGAATTCACCCTCGCCAAAGCCTCAGAAATGCAGGTTAATGAGGACTCGGTTCCCTTCGGTACTCGCGAGCTCAGTGATTATGTCCTTCTGGGCAAGAACGGGAAACCTTTAGCGGTTGTTGAGGCAAAGCGGACGTCGAAGGATGCCGAACTTGGCCGCGAACAGGCAAAACAGTATTGCAATAACATTCAGAGGCGGAACGGTGGAGAACTTCCATTCTGCTTCTACACCAACGGTCACGAAATCTACTTCTGGAGTATCGGTGAAGCCCCGCCTCAATTAGTTCATGGGTTCCCAACGCGGCAGGATCTGGAACGACTACTTCACATTCGGAAGAACAAGAATCCGCTCGTCGATGAGCTAATTAATAAGGATATTGCCGGACGCGACTACCAGATCCAAGCCATCCGAACGGTGATGGAAGGCATTTCAAAGTGCCGCCGCCAGTTCCTGCTCGTCATGGCAACCGGAACTGGAAAGACCCGTACCTGCATCGCTCTGGTCGATGCTCTGATGCGTGCCGGGTACGTTCAAAGAGTGCTCTTCCTTGTCGACCGTATCGCCCTTCGTGGCCAGGCCCTCGACGCCTTCAAGGAACACATACCTGACGAACCACGGTGGCCGGAGCCGGGGGAGAAGTCCATCGCCACGGATCGCCGCATCTACGTTGCAACCTATCCAACGATGCTCAACATCGTGCGGGACGAAGAGAACTCACTGTCGCCGCATTTCTTCGACATGGTCATCGTCGATGAAAGCCATCGATCGATTTACAACACGTACGGAGAAGTGCTCGATTACTTTCATTCAATTATACTAGGTCTGACAGCAACGCCTCGCGATGTCATCGACCACAACACGTTTGCCGTATTCCACTGCGAGGACGGTCTCCCCAGCTTCGCGTTTTCCTACGATGAAGCCATCAATCACGTCCCACCGTACCTCTGCGACTTCCGTGTCCTGAAGATCAAAACCAAGTTCCAGGACGAAGGCATCAGCAAACGCACCATCAGCCTGGAGGATCAGAAACGGCTCATCCTCGAAGGTAAGGACATCGAGGAAATCGTCTACGAAGGGACCGACCTCGAAAAGAAGGTCACGAACCACGCCACGAACGCCCTCATCGTGAAGGAGTTCATGGAGGAATCCATCAAGGACCCGAATGGCGTTCTTCCCGGCAAGACGATTTTCTTCTGCATGTCGGTCGCCCACGCTCGACGCATCGAACGCATCTTTGATTCACTCTATCCGGAATACAAAGGCGAACTCGCCAAGGTCATGGTTTCTGACGATCCTCGCGTCTATGGCAAGGGCGGATTGCTGGACCAGTTCACTCGCAGCGACATGCCCCGAGTGGCGATCAGCGTCGACATGCTCGATACCGGCATCGACGTTCGTGAAATCGTCAACCTCGTCTTTGCGAAGCCGGTTTTCTCGTACACCAAGTTTTGGCAGATGATTGGTCGCGGCACGCGACTCCTGGAATCCAACAAAATCAAGGCATGGTGTCCCGAGAAGGATGTCTTCCAGATCATCGATTGCTGGGACAACTTCGATTACTTCCAGCTCACCCCGAAAGGGAAAGAACCCAAGCCTCAGGTTCCGCTGCCGGTTCGACTGGTTGGCGCTCGCATCGACAAGATTGAAGCCGCTCAGGTTCTTGGTCAGTCGTCAGTAGCGGACAAAGAGATCGCCGCCCTTCGTGGCCAAATCGCAGCTTTGCCGGGCAAATCAGTCTCCATCATGGAATCGAAAGCCAATCTGGCGAAATGCGAGGCCGATGCTTTCTGGCTGCCGTTGACAGCGGATGGCATCGCGTTCCTTCGCCACGCAGTCCAACCGCTGTTCCGTGTTGTTTCGCAGGTCGATTTCAAAGCGATGCGATTCGAGAAAGACGTGCTCGAAGCCTCTCTCGCACAGCTCAAGGGCGAAAAGGAGAAGTACGCCGCCCTGACGGAAAGCCTAACCGCACAGGTCAGTGAATTGCCCCTTTCTGTTAATGTCGTCGCACAGGAAGCGGGGCTGATTCAGAAAGCTCAGACCAATCACTATTGGGCGACAATCACCGATCTAGGGTTCGACGATCTCGTGAAGCGACTTGGTCCCCTGATGCACTACCGGGATGGGCGAGGTTCCAGCGATGGCCCCGCCAAGTTCAACTTTGCCGACGTCCTGACAGCCAAGGAGTACGTGGAGTTCGGCCCGGAGCACGAGTCGCTCAGCATTGCCCAGTACCGCAAGCTGGTCGAAGAGAAGGTCAACGAACTGACCGCCAGCAATCCCATCTTGCAGAAGATTCGCGACGGCCAGAACGTCACCGATGACGAGGCCGAAGACCTGGCCACGCAACTGCACGAAGAGCACCCGCACATCACGTTGCAGTTGCTTCGCCGAGTCTATCACCATCAGCGGGCTTCGTTCATTCGGTTCATCCGCCATATTCTGGGAATTGAAATCCTGGAGAGCTTCCCGGATACGGTTTCCAAGTCGATCGATCAGTTCATTGCCGAGCACCCCACACTCAACAGCCATCAGCTTCAGTTCCTGCGGTTGCTGCGTGATTTTCTGATTGAACGGGGTGGCATCGAGAAGCGAGACCTGATCCAAGCCCCGTTTACCGTCATTCATCCCAGCGGGATTCGCGGCATCTTCTCGCCCAAAGAAATCAATGAAATCCTCGCCCTTACCGAAAGTCTGGTTGCCTAACTCATGCTGCAAATCAACGCCAAGCTCAAGGCTCTGATCGCTAAGCTGTGGGACCGATTCTGGTCTGGCGGCATTTCCAATCCGCTTTCCGCGATTGAGCAGATCACCTACCTGCTGTTCATGAAGCAGATTGACGAGCTTGATCTCAAGCGGGAACAGGATGCCGAATTCACTGGCGATACCTACACATCGCGATTTTCCGGCGACTATTTCCTGCCGAATGACCGTTCTCGCATCGAGGAGATGTCCAAGCCGAAAGCCGGAGAATCCGCCGCTCAGAAGAAAGCGCGGGAGGCGGAAGTGAAAAGCGAACGCAAACGGCTCGCCATCGACAAGGCCACGCTCCGCTGGAGTCACTTCCGACAGATGAAGGCCGACGAGATGTTGCCGCATGTGCAGCAAAAAGTTTTCCCCTTCATCAAGGAACTCAATGGCGACGGCAGCAATTTCGCCAAACACATGGCGAACGCCGTCTTCATCATCCCCAGCGCCAACCTGCTGCAGGGGGCGGTGCAGATCATCGAAGAGATCTTCGTCGAGATCGAACTCGATGCTCGGGAGCAAGGGCACCTTTTTCAGGACATCCAGGGCGATGTCTACGAGATGCTGCTGAACGAAATCAGCAGTGCGGGCAAGAACGGCCAGTTTCGCACCCCTCGGCACATCATCAAGCTGATCAGCGAGCTGGTGAATCCCCAGCTTGGTCATCGTATTTGCGATCCCGCCTGCGGCACGGCTGGCTTTCTGCTCGATGCCTATCAGTACATCGTCACCCAGCTTGCGCGGAAGAAAGTCAAGAAGCAGAAGTTCGAGCCGGACGAAGATGGCTTCATCCGCACCAGTGTCAGCGGCCAACTTGACCAGAACAAGAAGGACATTCTGGAGCAAAGCCTCTACGGGTTCGATTTCGACAGCACAATGGTTCGGCTGGCTTTGATGAACCTGATGATGCACGGCATCGACAATCCACATGTCGATTACCAAGACACGCTCAGCAAGAGTTTCACTGAGGAAATGGAATACGACATCGTGATGGCCAATCCGCCGTTCACAGGTAGCATTGACAAAGGAGACATCAACGAAGGTCTGACGCTGAAGACCACCAAGACCGAACTCCTCTTCACCGAGCGCATCTTCACGTTGCTCAAGAAAGGGGGAACGGCAGGCATCATCGTGCCGCAAGGAGTGCTATTCGGTGCCGCCGGTGCCTTCGTCGAAGCCCGCAAGAAGCTGGTGGAAGAGGCGGAACTCAAGGCCGTGATATCTCTTCCCAGTGGAGTGTTCAAACCCTATGCCGGGGTTGCCACGGCGATTCTCGTTTTCACACGCAGCGGCAAGACGCAGCACACGTGGTTCTACAACCTGGCGAACGACGGGATGACACTCGATGATCGTCGCACGCGAGTCGACGGAAGCGAACTGCCAGACGTTGTCGAAAAATGGAACGCTAGAAACCCCAAGGAAAAAGGAGACAGGAAATCGAATTGCTTCTTTGTTCCGGTGGAAGAGATTCGCGAGAAGACGTACGACCTTTCGTTCAACCGCTATGGCGAGGTGGAGCATGATGAAACGGAACATGAAGATCCGAAGTCTCTTCTCCAGCAATTAAAGGCATTGGAAGACAAGATTCAGCAAGGGATCTCGGAGTTGCAGGAGATCCTGGGATGAAATGGAGACGAATCAAAGTCGGAGACCTGTTGGCACGCAAGACGGGAACGGTCAATCCGGACAAATCACCGAGTGAACGCTTCTCGCTTTACAGCATCCCTGCATTTGACAACGGTGCTCCAGAAGAGTTGCTTGGAAGCGAAATTGGCTCATCGAAACAGATTCTGCAGCCAGGAGACGTACTTCTTTCGAAGATTGTGCCACACATCCGTCGTTGCTGGGTAGTTGGTAAGACACTATCCACACATCGGATGATTGGATCAGGTGAGTGGATAGTGTTTCGTACTCACCGTGTTGATGCAGGATACCTCTCGAAAGTCCTCGTGGGCGATGAGTTCCATAAGGCATTTCTGCAAACGGTCGCCGGAGTTGGTGGGTCACTCAAGCGAGCGAGACCGGCAGCAGTTGCGGAGATTGAAATCCCTGTTCCGCCGCTGGACGAGCAACGGCGGATTGCGGCGGTGTTGGACAAGGCCGATGCCCTCCGCCGCCAGCGCCAGGAATCGCTGCAACTCACCGAGAAGCTCCTGCAATCCGTCTTCCTCAGCATGTTCGGCGATCCGGTTGGGAATCCCAAGAATCTGCCGACCGACGATTTGGAAAACTTGGCGAAGTTGGAACGAGGGAAATTCACTCCGCGACCGAGGAACGATCCTTCCTACTACAGTGGCGATTTCCCCTTTATTCAGACCGGCGACATTACCCGCAGCAAAGGACGAATCACAGGTTGGACGCAGACTCTCAACGAGAAGGGAATTCGGGTCAGCCGAGAGTTTCAACCGGGGACTGTTGTCATCGCGATCGTGGGTGCCACACTTGGTGAGACCGCCATCGTCGAGACACCCGTCTATTGCCCTGATAGCATCATAGGAGTTACGCCGTATCCGACCAAGGCGACATCGGAGTTCCTTGAGTTCCTTCTGCGTCTATGGAAACCCAGACTAAAGGAACTCGCGCCTGACGCTGCTCGCGCAAACCTCAATTTGGAAAGGCTGCGTCCGCTTCCCGCGCTGGCCCCAGAATTGGACCTCCAGCAGGAGTTTTCTCGCATTGCACGAGACTTGCGTCAGTTGACGCTCGACAAGACAGAGAACGGGAAGCTGCTGGACAAGTTGTTTTCATCCCTCCAACAGCGAGCCTTTCGCGGTGAACTGGATCTGAGTCGACTCCAACTCGGCCCCGCAGCGGAATCACCGATCGTTTCACCAGCGCCGCAACCAACCGTCGCAGAAGGACGCTACACGCGGCCCGGCAGCTTCATCGCCCCGGCGGATATCGAAAAGCAGTTGCTGGCGATGGAAAAGAAGCTGGAGGGAGAACAGGCTGAGCCGCTCCCTTGGTCCGAAGACTTCTTCAAGTACCGCACGCTGAGCCAGATTCTCCAGCCCCCATTCAGCTTCGCAAAGATCTGGTCCATCGTGGAGCAGGATTTCGCCGAGCCAGATTATGAGACCGTCAAGAACAAGGTCTTCGAGTATGTGGCTGCAGGCGTCCTCAAGCAGGAGTTCAGCGAAGAACAACGGGAAATTGTGTTGAGGCCCGGGACATGAAACTAATTCGACTCAAGCTAGATGTCCCCTTTCGCAGCCTCCCCGCAGGCTTCGAGATCGACTTCCTGCGCGATTGGGACTTTGACCGCTGCTTCGAATTCCACCCGTACTGTTTCGCCGGTCGTAATGGCAGCGGCAAATCTAATGTCCTCGAAGCCTTGGTTGCCATCTTTTACCACATCGAATGCATCCATCTCGAATATCGTCCCGAGGGATTTGAATACGACAAAGAAACTAACCCCGATGCCTTCCGGGCGGAATCCTGTACACCAGATGCATTTGAACTGGAATACTTCATTCCCATCTCGTTTCTCAGTCAGATTGCTCCGAACAGCCAAGGGAATGAGAGGCCTTGCCGAATCCGTATTGTTAAAAAGGCGAACACCAAGCCCGAAGTACTGTGGCTAAACGAAAAGGAGTTTAAGAACGATGACTACAAGAGCCTAGTGCGGAACGAAGTGAAGTCTGTACTCCCTCGGTTTATCCTAGGATATTCGTCGGGACGCAATGAGATTCTGAGCTTGCCGTTTTTCAAGATGCGGTTCATTCACTTCGACGAATACCGTGCCAAAGTTGTAATGGACGATCATTACTCACGTCCGGAAGGTCGAATGGTTTACTTGGATGAGCAGTTCAGCCAGGCGATTCTCATATGCCACTTTTTGTTTCCTAGCGCTCCCGTAATTCGAGTATTCGAGGAGAAAGTCGGCCTACGGGGAATTCAAAGGTTCCGTATCATCATCCGGCGACACCACCGGTATCCATTGATAGAAGAGTACTTGAAGACGCATTCAGAAACACAAGAGGAACCCTCTGCCGGACAATCGGTGGAGCTAACCTCAAAGCTGTCTGCCTTAATCGACAAACTTACCCAATGCTCAACCGCCTATTTCGAGGACTATTCCTCCTATGAGGATGGCGAAGGGTACGACCTGTATTTAGACTACTGGGTCAACGATGCCACAAAGCGCGCCTTTCAGGTTCACTTCGGAGAAGCATCCGGGGAATCGCCAGAAGTCGACAAAGCTAAGTCCGCACTCAACCTATTTCAATCGTTTCAGATACTACTTACACTCAATAACTATTTGGTTGCCGAAGAGACCAAGGACGAACTGTACCAGTCATCTAGCCTCTACGTAAACGAGACAATTTCCACGCCGGCATCGCATGAACGAATAACCCGCTTCAAAGAAGGTGAACTGATCAAGGATGGTGTCACGGGACCACTCTACATCAAATCCCTTTCCGATGGCGAACACCAGTTCCTGCATACCATCGGACTGTGTCTGCTCTATCGCCATGAATCCGCACTCTTCCTGCTCGACGAGCCAGAAACCCACCTCAACCCCGATTGGCGAGCATCGTACATCTCAACCCTGCGAGCCGCCTTGGAAGCCGACGCCGCCACGAAGAACGTGATGCGGGAAGTTCTTCTGACATCTCATTCTCCGTTCATCATTTCGGATTGCCGCAAGGAGAACGTTCTCGTCTTCGCCACGAATCCCGAAACCCAGGCTGTAACTTGGCAAAGGCCGGATTTTGAGACGTTTGGCGCTTCGGCAAACGCAATTACAATGAAGGTCTTCGGTCAAATCGAAACCATCGGCGATTATGCGATGTCAACACTTAATGCCTTACGCAAGCGTCTTGAAGAAGGCGAAGACCCCGACGTGCTTATTAAAGAGGCAGGCAAGGAACTCGGCGACTCTGTTGAGAAGGTCCTTTTTGTGAATCAGGCGATTAAGAAGAAGGAGGGAAAATAGCGTCATGCTCTTCAATTATCGCTATGTGAATCACGACATTGAGAAGTTCCAGGTCTGGTTGGACCACCTCGTCAAAAAAGTCTGGTGCCGTAATGGCGGAGAGTACTCGCTCAGCCTGCTTCACCCAGATTTGAAAGCTGTAGTCGAAGAGATCGCGAACGATGACAGCTTGACTAAGGATCACCTTGACGGCCCAATCAAGATTATTGACGCGATTTTTCAGGATCAACTGGATTCGGATCAGCGAGACCAAGTGAGCCAGTGGTATGACCACAACAACGATATCGAAGCCCTCTGCGGAAACGAACCTCAGAAAATGCCAGGAACGTATGCCGAGATAAAGTCGCTCAACAACAATCTGGAAAGTGAGTTAAAGAAATTCTGCAAGAGCCTGTTCCAGGACATCATTCACCTAAAGGCTGTCACAAGCAGAACAGCTGAGATCGACGCTCACTACAAAGCCTTTGTGACAGCAAACGACGAAGGCAAATGTCCCTATTGCGGCTACAACGACATCAAGGGACAGCATCACAACAAGAGAGAAGCCTACGATCACTTTCTCCCCAAGGGCACATACCCGTTCAACTCGGTGAATTTCAAAAATCTGGCACCTATGTGCCACGAATGCAACTCCAGCTTCAAGCTGCAAAAGAATCCGCTGCGGCATATCGATCCAATTCACAAGGCCACAGGAGGAAGGCGCCGGAAGGCGTTTTTCAGCTTTGCGAACGTTGCTCCTAGTATCACTATCAACATGACAATTGCGTCAGCTGAAGTCGACAAACTGATACCGTCCGACATTACGCTGACTGTCAGTTCGCCCGGCCGAGATGAGGAACTTGAGTCATGGATGGATGTGTTCGGAATCGAAGAGCGTTACAAGGCTAAGATTTGTGCTAAAAACGACGGAAAATACTGGCTCGTTCAGGCTGTTGATGAATGTGCAAATGGCAGAATGACGCCCCAGGAGATCATCGACAAGATCGAACAAAACGCCAATTCGAATCCGTGGGCCGAAGTAAACTTTCTCAAGCGACCCTTTCTGAAAGCCTGCAAAGAAGCGGGGGTACTGCCGTGATATTCTCGCGTTGTAATACGGTCGCACAATACGGCGTCCTAATGGGATGACTTCGACGGGAATTCTGGAGAATTCTGCGGCTCGCCGAGCCTGATTTACGGCTCGTCAGATGTTGAGGAGTTGTCTTCGGGCTGGAGCGTAGCGTTCGTAGGGAATTCCATAGAACTCTTGGGCCAGGTTTTCGACGGAGCAGAAAGTCACAAGATTGGGGAAATGGTCTCTAAACTTTGGGTAGTGGCGTCAATCGATTTCGACATGGACTAGTCAGATGTGGTTTTTCTCTCCGGACCCTCTGTGATCTCCGCACCGGTAGCTGATGGAATACTGTTGGGATTTGTAGTGGGTTAGGTGCGTCGCAGTCCTGCGTCCCAACTCCGACCCTGGCCAGAAAAGTTTAAATAGCCGTCCAGTCGTCTTGGCTCTGAACCTCCGGTGAGTGTAAATACGTTCCGAGCCTGCTCTTTCACCGACCAGTGTGCTATGTGATGAGTCATTGTTTGAAATGCTCAGAAGACCGCCTACACGGAAAGGGCCATGTCGAAGGCGAGGTTCCAGGCTTTGGCCTTCAGTCGGGCACCGCTGCCGAACCATGATGAATCCAGGCGGCGACTGGCACGCTCTAGAGGATCGGTTGACCGTGTTGGGCGGTGGTGATCGACGAACTCGGTGACCGCGTTGTACGCTGCCCAGGAGGTACCCTTAATCTCTGGCATATCTTGGCCGATGCCGGTTTCGAACAGGCAGGTGAGACGATCACGTACCTTGCGAGCACGAGCATTGTCGGCACCGATGGGGTCAGGGATGACTGACTGGAAGAAGGCTTCGACCTGCACGGACGAAGGGTGGTGACTAGCCAGGATGTCGATGATCCCTTCGGCTTCGTCGTAGAATTCTTCTGCCAGCCCCAGTACTCGCTGAGCTTCGCGGATTTTGGTATGCAGGTTTCCTTTGTGCAAGATTGAGATTCCCTGACCAGTTGAGCGATTGTCAGCCAGGTTTAGCGTGTTCTGGCAAACGACTCGAATCGGCGTGAAGTAGACACGAAGGGCTGAGGAGCCATCGTGAGCGTTGCTCAGCAGTAGGAATTTGTCGACTAAGTCATCGGAGTTTTTTACGCGGATTTGTGATGGCAGTTTAGCGAGTAGCCAGATCCGTTCACCTTTGCCCAGCGCACCGGCAGTGTGATACCGTAGGCTGCCATCGGCAACCACTGCGTCGAGAAAGCCAAACGCCTGGCGGTTCTGGACGGGAACATAGGTGTTTCCGACGGCTCCCAGCACTTCACCGTTGTCGGATCGCACAACTCCTTTGCGGTGCGGAACGAAAGTTCCATCACCGGTGAAAAGTTGTTTGAGTTCGACTTCGTAATCGAGTCCAGCAGCCGTGATCGCTTCGCTCGCGGTAGCTGGATTCTCCAGGCGGGTTCCAAGGCGATGCCAAGGAACCTCACCAAAGAACATCGTCGCTACTTTGCCGTTGGTAGTTGCCAGATTGTGAGCCATTACAAGTCTCCATGAAAGTACGAATCAGATCGTCACCTGAATTCGTTACCCGCACGAAGACTTGCAAGCTCCTCTAGCCACCTACGGTGGTTCGGTTAAGCATGTCTTGTTTTGTGGTAAACTCCTTTAATCGATGTCATGATTGCGATTCATCTATGCTCTCGTTACATGCTATCACTAGTGTGATTAAGTAGTAGTAGTATCTCTATAGTCTAATAGTCATTTTAGTATGTTATCTTCAGTAGTATTTGTTGTTGTTAGTTCTAGTATTTCTGTTTCTTCTTTTTCTGCTGCATTATCATCAAAAATATTTTTGTGAGATTCGCCCAAGCTCATTGGTGAACTTGAGAAATGCTCACTCAGCGCACAATTAAAGTGCGATAATGAGATCGTATTTGTGAATCGCCTGATCAATAGGCGATAACCGAAGGTCGACACTAACTGGAGTACCACACCTTCCTTTCTAGCGACGCTTGCGCGAGTAGGTCTGCCATTGTTTTGTCATTGCATCCGGCCAGTGATTAGGATACACATGTCGGCCATTGCAGATCATGACACCCGTAAAGGTCAATTGCCGAATAATAGGCGACATCTCATCGACGGCGCGTTTTACACGCCCGGCCGAAAATAAAGTGGAATTGAATTGCGAAAACCACTTGCTTTGAAGGCGGCGAGCCACCCTAAGAAAACGTTCGTTCAAAGTGCTTGAGTAAATTACCCCAAGCGGGTTTGCGTAGGCATTCTCAAGCCTAATTGGACTCTGGCGGCTGACTAGAAACTGAAATCCGTCTGAAATTTTCTCGTCTTCACCAGGATTGAACTCGTCGGGAAGGCGAAATAAAGTTGCAAGTGTTGACCACGCGAGGTCATTGAAGTTGGGTTCCTGAAGTGCAATATGCACTGTTTCTTCTGTTTTCATGTTGTCGATGTGTTCTATTTTGGTTGAGCATTGATTGAGGAGGACTTTCGTATTCTTGTACTGTGAAATTTTAGGTTGTTCTAAAGCAAGAATTGCAAGTTATGTCGGCATTGTGGGCCAGCTGACTGTGCTGCGGCGGTAGGGCGAGTTCTCGCCGGATATCCTCTTCTTTCGACTCACGTTGGCTCTCCGATCTGTGTCCAAATGCTGCAACCATATCAAGAAGATCGTTGAGTTCAAATATGGCCCCCTCCCTGCCCGCACAAATTCCAGCTGGTGATTTGGTGAAGCGTACAGGGGGTGTAAGTAAACGTTATCCGGCTGAGGTCCTCCGACTACTGCTTTGCTTGGTCAGCCCGCAGCTGAGAGCACCGGTTATGGATTGCTGTCGTCAGCGCATACAGAGGGACGCGGAGCTCTCCTAGGTCCATCATGTCAACGCCGTCGTCGCCACTCGTCCAAATTCTATCGAGTTCGTCCAAAATTGTATCTGCTCGCTTTGCCAACTCCACGAAACTAGGGCTATCCCAATTTGAAAGAATCTGCTCTAGCTCTTCTCCTTTGGATTCCATCTCAGTTAAATAGGCCCAGTAGCGAATTGGAGCGAGCAGGCGACTTGCGTCTAACCGGCTATGTACGAGTCTACTGATTTGAAATGAAGCCCCGTTGTGCTCTTGGTCGTCGGCTTTGTAAACAGGGCATGTGTCGTCAATGGTCATCCTAGAAGCTCCTTAGTCACACAGTCGTCGTAAACATTATGAATAAACAATAGTTTCAAATCGTAATATCGCGATATTGCATTTGCCAAATTTCATACTTCGCAGTTCAAAGTGTCTCTGGGAAGTGATTCGGAACTGTGCACAGAAAAGGGGGGCAAAGGATGAGCGTCTTGGGTCTCGCTCTTTAAGGTCCATGCCGCCTGGAAGTATAGGGTGACATGTCTGGAGGACTTCTACCGCATAATCCTACAGCCGCATTCGGCTGCAAGTGGTATTGCCATGTGCAAAAAAGCCACGTCCGTTTAGGCACGGGGAGGATGTAAAGTGGTCGATTTGTTGATCGCGCAGCAGGAGCGGCGCATTCTTTACCCACTTCTGGCTCTTTAGGTATCAGTTTCCTTCGGGGTATTCAGTGTAGATAGGCCTTTGCCCTGCTGAAGTTATATTGACGACTGTAATTGATAACCCAAAAACGAGGCGATGACGACTTACAATAGATGAATTCTCAGGGCTGCCAGGTTGGGCTTAGGCTGTCAGTAAAGTATATGCAGCCCTACTCGTGCGTTGAAAGTCCGCTTAAGTTAACACAGCCCCGGCTGATGGCCTATTCAATATTAAGGGCTTGTCTCAAAACCACCTGTCGAGGGGTGTTGAGTTTCTGGAGGCTTCGCCTCCCTTGCAAGAGAGGCTCAGGCTTCAGCGATTGCCTCACCACACAACCCTCAAGCATTTCGCAGATCGATCCAATGTGCTGGAGATTGTCGATGCCATTTTGGCCGACGTGGCGAAAGAGTTCTCGCAGTCAGGCTAACCAGTAGCGATCGACTTCACGGGGTTATAGGCGACAGCGGCCAGCATTCATTTTCAGGCTCGTTCGCAACGCCATCGACATCGCTATGTCAAGATTTCTGTGGCGGTTCTCTGCGGCAGCTTGCTTCCAGTCGATGCTGTGTTTAGGTGGGGGCCGACCAACGAAAAGCCGATGCTTTGGAACTATTGATGAAGAGTGCCCCTATGAGAAAGCCTCCGTTGGTCCATGCGATCGCTGGTTATGATGCCGAATGGGTGCTTCGCTTTTGCAATGAGCTGTGGACTACTAAAAGCATCATAACATCAGCAGTTCATCGAGCCGACGCTGGCTAGAATGGTCACTATCGATCACAAATGACCCCCGAGTATCTGAAGTCTCAAAGCTTTACCGTGCGATGGAAAGTGGAGGCTTATATGAGTGGTTTGAAACGAACGAGGGGAAGTATTCTGCAGGCACGAAAAAACGGCATGCCTATTCTGTGAAGCAGCCCTTCGGGTACTCGCTTACGCCCTGCGACGTTAGCATCACAACAATTCACACTCCAAGAGTTCAGCAGGGCAGTTTCCAATCTATGGTGATCTGTTACTTGTTTAAGTGTAGCGGAACACGCGTATGCATATGTACACACTGGAGCGGTTTTCTGGTTTGCAGTCTAACCACCCCAGCGTGAGAGCTTGGAGTACACCCCAAGCTCCTTTGGGGCTACATTGTTGTTAGGAGAGCGATCAGTAGTAACTCATAAACACATTGTTTGTGTTATTCGTCGTTGTCTTCTGGAGCGAATATAAAATCTTCAACTAGTTCTCTCGTGAGTGTTCCGCCTGTCGAGCTTGCAAAGGCGAGGCATTTCAAAGCCTTTCCGGGCACCTGCTCACACCGTTGAGCCAGTCGCACAAGGGTGCTGTTATCGTCCCAGGCGATATTGATGCTCGGCGTAAGGCATCTTTTTGCGAGAAATATCGCCAACTCTTCTACTGACGGCAATTCAGTAGAAAGTTCTGTGAATCGGTTTCGGAACATTTTGTCGAGACCTTTTGTGGATGCGGTTGTCATGATCCAGTTGACACGTGTTGATTGTTCGACAGTGCGAAGCAGGTGGTGGTCGAGATGACGACGAACGAGCCCTTGGATTTCGTCGAGGTAGCAAATCCAGCGGTAGTTCGGGCCGCTACTCATTTGCTCGATGGCGGTGTCTAACTCTGCTTGGGTACATCGGTTTCCATCGAGCGGCAAGAAGCAGATGTCGTGGTCCAAGCCGCCAGCGAGAATGTGGTCAATTTCGTGCAAGCTATGTCGACCGACTTGTTGCGAGCATGGGTAGCAATCGCCGCAGGGCTGGAAGTTTTCAGGGGTCGATTTATTGCACATAACGGCTGATGTGAAGAGTTCTACTGTCGAGGTCTTTCCGGAGCGTGACTGGCCTGTGACTAGCAGGTTACATCCAAGTGCTTTTGTCGGTCCGACCATGCGTTCGCCTATTGAGCGAAGCGTTTGCTTAAGTCGTTTGTTGCCGACGATTTCATCCCAATTACTGTAAGAGGACGATTCTATTTGGCCTGCAGTGAGCTTGTTCATTGGATATTCCTAATTCTGAGGGCTTCAATCTGGTCTAAAATTGTTAATGGGTTTTTCGATGTCAAGGTTTGTCCGTCAGTTGCGTCATCGGTTCCGCAAATGATTTCAGGGAGTTGATTTACAGCTGACGCATTCACTGACGAAACTTCGTCAAAGTGAGGCAATTGATCCGTTGAGGTGTTGGTTTGTTTGAGGGTGCAATAACTGCCATCTGCTTTGTGAGCGAAGGAAAGTGTGATTCCAACGGCGTAGAGCAGTGGGCTCAGCGATGCTGCACGCCGGGCGAAAACCTGCACGTTCACTGGAAAGTTTTTTCTCCCGAACGCAGGTCGAAGCTTCTTTTGAAAATTTTCCCGCCCAACCTCCTTGAACAGATCTCGTGTTCGCCCCTCATAGCCGCCTCGCTCGTCGAGGTATTGCAGCAGTGCTAGGCCGGTAGGCTCATTTTCGATCGCGTCCCAGATGGAACGATCGTTTTGCGAAGGTGCCTTCTCGCACGACCAAGCCGTTGCACGTACGATTCGCACGACAAATGCAAGTTGTTTTTGCGTGACGCAGATTCTGAATCGCTCCAGAAGTTGTTGAGTGATCCAATCTTTCACGCGGTCGGAACTAACTGGCCAGAAACGGGCGTTAGTGTCGGCAAGGATCCGTATCTGCGGTCCGCGAATCTCGTCGCAGGCGACTTCAGCTTGCTCACGCACGATTCTCAGGGCAGCGTCCGCCAGTTCATTTCCCAGTCGATCTGGTTCTGATATTTTTTGGGGGGGAGCTGTGGTTTGAGCGGCGGATGAAAGGCGTCTTGGACGTTTCTTGTTAGGCATCGCGACGCTCCGACCGCAAAGGGGAGGGGGGAGCAGGCTCAGCATTTGGCGCAGCTAGGCTGTGCGAGTTGGTTGAGTTTGGAGTGGCACTCACATTGGGGCCGCTCCCGACTGCCACCTTTGCCAGCGCTTGCAGGGCGCTGAGAAGCTCGGGCTGCAAGCGAGCGAGCGCCTGAATTGCTTCAGCTACCGAAGTGGGCTGCGAAGGATTTGAGTCAATTTTGGGCAAACTGAGCGATGCTTCGGTCGCAAGTTCTTGCGGGGCAGGGGTTTCGGAATCGCGACAAGGAGACTGTCGATCCGGTGGTTGCGGGTTCGAGCCCCGTCGGCCTCGCTTGCTAAATAGCCGCTAGTCTTTGACTTGCGGCTATTTTCGTTTCTTGACCTATGTGACGGCAATCGGATTTCACAGGATTTCACAAAAAGGGACGGTTTCAGCCGCTCTTCCGCTCTCGGTTCAGCTTCTCCAGTTCAGCGGCGAGCTTTGCCACACGGGACCAGTCGCCTCGATCCTTAGCAGCCTCAAGTTCTCTGCTCAGTCGGTCACTGGCACTCTCGACGTACCCGACCTGAGCGGCCAAGTCAGCGGACAGGGCAGCGAGAATCCGGTAATAGGTGCGATTGCTTTTCCGCCACAGGTCCAGGTTGACGTAGTGGCAGAGTAGAACGGACTCACTAACTTCGGCGTCATCGGCAACCTTGCGACTGGTTACCACTTCATCGCCATCGAAGGCAAGTTGTAAGCTCGTCTTCCTAAGCACATCGACGTTGGCGTTACCGTTGGGCTGGCTGGCCGACCATTCCTTGATCCGTGCATAGAACCAACTCCCGAAGTTCTTAGGGGCGAACTCGGCTCGAATCTTTTTTTGACAGCCTGAGTTGTAGGTATGCGCCTGCCGTGCTTGCTCACAGTAGGCGGCAAACACGAACTGGCTGGCCGACGACCGAGCCGACATGTGTTGCTCGAAAAGTCGTTCTGGAATCCGAAGGTAGCGCTTAACGCCATGTTTGCCAACGATTTCAAAGTGAACTTCTTGGCGAATCAAACGAAGAGATTCCCAGGTAAGGCTGGCGACTTCCAGCTTCCGGCAGCAAGACCAGAACAACACCTGAGCAGTGAGTTTGCCAACTAGAACATCTGCCCACGTCTCTGCGAAGAACGTTAGGAGAACCACGGGCTTCCCGTTTCTTTGAGACTCGCCCCCGATAGAATGGATTTGGCGACGTGCAATCAGGCCTGCGCCTGCGAGTGGAGCGGCAATGGATATGAATAGCGAGAGACTTTCGACTCCGACTTCTGCCGCACGGCTTGCCGAAGGTGTAGCTGTGCAGCGAGGAATTCGGCCTGCGGGTGAAGGCTTTGGGCGTCACACCCACGATTTCCACTCGATCACCGTGTTGCTGTCCAGCCCCGGTTCTTCAATATGGTCTTATGGCGACGGGAAGTGTCGCTCCATCCGACCGGCAGCAGGCGACGTGTTCTTCTGTCCCGCTAACGTGACCACGGCAGTTCGCTGCGAGAAGGCTTTTGAGAGCATCTTGTTATGCCTGTCACCGACTCTCTTGGGCCGACTGGTCGGGGGCGTGACCCTTAATAACACCGCCCCGGCGATCATGCGGAAGGACTCGTTCATCCAGCGGGTCGTGACTTCGCTCGCAGATGAAGTTGGTCGTGAGAGGAAGGCTGGGAGAGAACTCTTCGCCTCTTCACTCGGAACCGCCCTCTGCGTTCATTTGAGCCGTGAGTACACCAACGGCTCCGAGTCGTACAAAACTGCGGCCCGGCTCTCGGATGAAGAGTTGGCCCGTTTGGATCAGCACATCGTTCGGAACCTCGACACGCCACTCACGCTGGAAGACTTGGCGTCCGTTGTGGGAAGAAGCCGATTTCATTTCTCCCGGCTGTTCAAGGCGTCCACCGGAGAGACTCCACGCCAGTACGTTATTCGTCGCCGGGTCGAACGTGCGAGGGAACTTTTGTGTGCTGGGCGTGCGATTGTTGAAGTGGCAGCGGAAGTCGGTTTTTCCAGCCAGAGCCATTTGCACTCCCATATCCAGCGTGCGTTCGGCTGCACGCCCGGCCAACTTGTCGGTCGGCCTTCTAGGCCCTAATCCTTGTGTCCGACGACCATGTAGTGCCGTGGCATCGACTCCCGCACGATCTCGACTCGAAAGCCTGCCGATTCAAGTTGCTTCGTCACTTGCGCAGATTCGAGCCGCATCTCTTTCGGCGGGCCAATCTCCGATTCGACTTCGTACTCCACCACCACGAAACGCCCGCCCTGCTTCAGCCCCTCGTACACCTTCTTGGCATATGCCTCTTGCGAATTGACGTGATGCCAAGTGTCCAGCGTCAATACACCATCCACACTGTCAGGCTGGATTTCAGGATCGTCCGGGCGGACCATGCGTGGCACGATCTTGGCTGGTCCTAGGTCGGCACTGCGTTTCGTCAGATACTCGATCATCTGAGTCGAGGCGTCGATGGCGATAACCGTTCCATCTTTGCCTGCTGCCTTGCTTAGATGCGCCACCATGTAGCCCGTCCCCGCACCGATGTCAGCGACCGTCGCACCGGGCGTCAAAGCGAGTGCTGCAACAATCTCATCTGGACGCTGCCACTTGTCACGTTCTGGGTCGTTCCACTTTTTCGCACGATCCGCAGGGTCCGTGAAGGCATGTTTGTGGCCGCCGTGCTTGGGCGGTTCGTGTTGGCTGGCTTGCTTGTTGTTCGTTATCTCCGTCACGGCGTTCTCCTTCTGTGGCCCGCACCCAGCCATGTGCGCAAACACTGCGACTATGAGTGAAAGAATGGCACAGTTCCTCATGGCAACTTTCGGCCCCATTTTGAAGTCTCCCGTTACCACGCTGAAACCCTCCCCGGCATGTTTCAGCAATATAGGCAAGCAACTTCGGACGGTATTCCAAGGGCTTGCTGTCCTTTTGCAGAATGTTGCCGTGGTGTCTGTCAACAATTCCAACCCTCCAACGCTATCTTCAACGGGCAATTCTCCCCACCGCCAGGATGTCTTCGACGTATTCAGCCTGGGCCTTCTCACGTCGATTGGCGTCGGCGGCTTTGCTTCTACTTGGTAAAGCCTTCCGTAGATCGCTTGGCGTCAAGGCTGGTGCGAATCTTCTCGATTGTCGTGGCAGCGGCCCAAGCCCTCGTGAGAAAAGCTTGCGGCCTTTCTATTCAGCCACGACCCAATGGTCGCCAGTCGCCTTCACTCTGAGGGGCAGGGCGGCGTTACCAGTAGGAAGAACCCAGCCAGTGGGTACGCTAGGACTTTGCCGTCTTCGGTGCGGACGGTATTGGGCGTTGGGCAGGGTGAGAAGGAGGTCATATTCGCTTCCGTGCGGTTGATTTCAACTCCCAATCTTTTTGCTTCCCTTTATTCTCCTCACATTCGGCATAGGTAATTGAGGCGAAATCTGGGAACGCCTTATGACAAATACTCGCTGAGAATCTTATCTGAATCAAATGCCGTTACTGCGCCTTCAAAAACGTCGAACACGGTTTCGGCATCCTCTTTAACGTCAACAATCACGCCTCGTGCCTCGGCATGCATCAGAAACAAATCGAACAGATTGGGTTTATTTAACTCAACAATGGCACGTCCGATTTGGCTCATGCCAACCGAATTGCGGGCTGCGTTGTTGATTTGTCCCCGCCCTTTTAGACCCAAGTCGGCCCAATAGACCTTGCGTTCTTCCACATCAATAATAATCGGAACGCAAAGCCGTACGGTTGACGTAATGTCCACTTTGTCACGCACTGTGCGAGCCTCGAATATCTCTCCCGAATTGGGGTTCTGACGCATCATCCAGCCACCAAAACATTCGGGCATCTCGATAAAACTCTGTCCAGTGAAGCACATAATGCTCATCACGATGTAGCGTGCCTTCATTTCCAATACCGAAGGCAAATTCATGTCGATGAATTCGCACGCTCCATTGGGAGCCGATGTTATATCGCCACTGTGATAGCAATTTCCTTCTCGCAATTTGTAGTAGGCGACATCGGTCTGATAGTTCCAGTCGGAATCAAATAAGGATGCCGAGAGATCAATGTCCACACGTCCGTTATCATCGCCGCCGATATTCTTCCACCAGCAGAAGAATCGCACTGTGTCGCCAGCGGAAAGATCGAACTTAGAACCACGGGAAACCGTTCGCAGCGACCGACTGGCGGATCGCTGAGAAAAAGGAACGATCTGATCCTTGAGTCCCTGGCCGATATAGACTTTTCCCAACGCCATGCGTGAACCGAATCGCTTCACGAGTGACTGCCGTATTCCGGTAGCCACCAGTTGGGTCAATTCGCCTGATAGGCAAGGTAATCCACCCTCTTTTACTTGCACCTTGGCTGCATTCCCCTTCGGAAAGAAAGCTCGAAGACCGACTTGGTTGCGTGTGGAAAAGTGACGCCACATCTGCAACAGGACAGGTATTGAAACCTTTTCGGCACAAGCAAGGAACTCCCTTGCGACCACCTCAGGATCATCGGTTGTGCGCAGAACATGATCTAAACGGCGGGCAAAATCACCTGGACGTTGCCGCAATAAGTGAACTGCCTCAGTTGCGATGCCACTGCGAATGGCTACTTCCACGCCCGTATTAAACTTCGAATACGGCAGGTTGTGACGCAGAACATCAAAGGCATCTAGTGACTTGGGAAACTTGTTCTTGAAATCACCAGGGTGCAAACGCTCGCCCAAGCGAATCCAGCGGTCTTTCCATCGCAACATTTCTTCGGTCATGGAAGAACCACACTGCTCAAGACAGCCGAGCAAAAACCGTCGCTCTCGCTTAGCGAAATTTCTGAATTTCGTTGGCTCGGCGAGTGACACATCGCCCTTGGACATCGCTACCGCCACTCGCAGGACATCGGTTGCCGTTTTAATCTGTGAAATCAGACGCTCTGGGTTTGGCAGAACGGCAACCAGTAAGGCCAGCGTCTCCTTCTGCGGGATTTGCTCAGGAATCAAAGCGATAACATCTCGATTGTCGACAAACCATCGCAGAATGTCTTTGTCTGAATCCGACAGTGAACCATTGGAGGCGACGAGCCGAGTGAAGATTGCGTTGAAGTCTTCCTCGGAACCTAAATCAAGCCAGCGCAGATGATGGAATTCATCCAAGCTCGGACGTGCTTCTTTTTCATAATGCGGCAACATCACCAAATTCGGATCGCCCAGCAGATCGGACAATATGAACCCATAATAGTGCGTCATTGCATTGAAGAAGAGTTCGGCCTCCGTGGCGTCCATGACTTGCTTCGGAAAGTTAGGATACATCGGGGAAAACGAGCGATGTGATCCCATCATTTCTTTTAGCGTTGGCAGAATTTGCTTGTACCACTCCGCAATGAAATCGTTCTGTAATCGAGCGAGACGATCTAGCAAAGCGGGACACAATCCAAAGCCGAGCGACTGGAGATTCTTGGCGATTGTACCGACACCTTGCCAAGACGGTTTGCCAGTACCAATGGGCAAGATGAACTTGCCAGATTTGCGAAGATAGATTGAGGCAGCGGTCATAACAAGTCAACGAAAAAGGCTGGGGAAGCTGCCGAAGTAGTTTCCAGTTTAGAAGGAACCTCGACAATAGCCCAGCCGCGCCCATTATAGCGAGTGCGAATGGGTGAGAAAGATTCCGCTTAATCATTCATGCCAAAAAGTATTCGTCTCTGTTCGCCCCGTCAAAACCGGCCTGACGTGAGGCAGAATCGCTTGAATACCTTTCCGCTGCCGCACGGGCAGAGGTCGTTGCGACCGAGTTTCTTCTCTAGCAACTTATCGCCGTTGACGGTGCGAAAGCCTCGCTTCACCTTCGTTTCGGAGGGATAGCCTCGGCGGCATTTACGCATTGGCTGAAAAGCAGTCTTCGTGGTCGTGGTTCTGTATGGCGCACCGTCCTTTCTGGAATTGGGGGTGTGCAGCAGACACGGGAGGGGCAGGGGGAGGTTCGGTGTCACTGCCACCACAGCTTCTTAAACACCGGCTGCGGGCCTGCCCAACATTTGCTGCCAACCAGTTTCTCGCCCTTGTCGTCATACGCTCGAAACGAGAGCAGATCGACGTTACTCCACGACGACAGCACTTCGCCATCACTGGTCTTGAAGTCCTTTGGCTCCAACATCACCCTTTGCGTTTCTTTTCCCCCGTCGAGATTCACGACCGCCAAGAATTCCCTTTGCTTCCCCCGGTACTGCCGGAAGAAGTTTTCCGTCAGCACGATGACGAGTTCATTTGGCTTCTCAGTCTGGACCTCGACCGTGAGCCGCTGACCATCATGTCCTCGCCACTTTGGATCGGTCAGCTTCCTGGTCGAGAACTCCCAATGGTGCGGGTTATCGGGGGACAGTGTGTACCAATCCCGCCAGCTATGCGTGAAGTCGTCAATCAACGGGTCAACCTTGTCGGTGGCGCTCGCACCGTTGGCGGCGACATCCTTGGGAGCAAACGTATGCAGCGTCGAACTGAGGGCAAATCGCTCGGTGGGTCGAGCATGTGGCTCTGACTCAGACTGCTTCAACCTGTACACGACGTTGGCGAAGGCGAAGAGTGGTTGGTCCACGCTCAAGATCGGCAGCTTGCCGGTCCATGTATCGCCGGACCCTTGTACTTCCGCTGATCGCCAGAATCTTGCTCGTGGATCGGGATCGAGCGAATAGAAGATGTGAACTTCGATTACGTCCTGCGTGGAATCCGGCATGACCTCCAGCATCGGGACGTGATCCTTTGCCTCAAAGCTCAAGTGTGATTCCGGCGTCTTCGGGAAGGTAAAGCTCCCCTTGAGATGCTGATCGAACCAGAGCGGCCTCGTGACGGCAAACTCTGGCGTGAACCTGTGATTCATGTGCGGGGTGAAGGAGTACCGCACGTTCTTGTGCGGGATCAACTCGCCGGTGCGGTAGGTGTCGTCCATGATCCCGTGGAAGTCGTTCGTCGCACCAAGCCAGAGAAGCGGAGCGGTGATGTGCGGCGCATAAGCCTCGAAGCCGAGAGTGGCGTCAAACAGCTTCACGTCGCCATTTGGCATCTGTGGCTTGTGCTGGGGAAGCAACGGCCAAGGTTGAGTACGAAAACCGGATCCACCCACGGACGGCGCTGCTGCCTTGACTCGACCATCGGTTCCGGCAACGTACACGGTGAGATTCCCGCCCATCGAATGCCCGTACACGCCGAGCTTGTCAGGATCGACTTCGGGCTGTTGTTCCAGAAAGGTCAGCCCTCGACGGCAGCCAAGCGTAAGCAAATACCAGTTGTTGTTCCGTGGCGACTCGAACGGATCGAGATACTTCTCGCCCGGCTTGAGGTTGAAGTAGCCCGGCACATTATTCTGGGTCGGATCGACGGCTCCCCAAGCAGTGTTCGGATCGCCTTCTTTGGCCTCTTCCATTTCTCGCCCGCCCCAATTCACCGACAAGCAGGCATAGCCTCGTTTGGCATAAAACTCAACTTCGTGCAGAAACGCTCGCTGCCCGCCACCATGAACATGCAGCAATCCCGGCAGCTTCTTAGCCTTCTTGGGGAAAGCGAAGAAAGCTGCCATGCGGGCCGGTTTATCTTTGAACGCGCCGATGTGGTACGTGACATAGCGGAAAACAATGCCGTCTTTCTCCCACTCTCGCACGACCTTGGCATCGAGTGGGGCTTTCCGAGGATCAAAGTCGGCAAAGAGTTCCTTGACCGTGACAGGAGCATCAGCGGCAGATGCCTGCCTCGACCCGATTGCAATTACCACCAAGAACATCAGGAGGATTATTCTCATCGCTGCTCCTCAGATTTACGTTCCACAATGAAGCTCCTCAGATTTTCTGCATCATCTGTTACAACTCGGAGAGTGCCGTCGCGCTACCCAGTAAAGCGCGCTGGAGTGGGCAATGCTTTCCAGCCACTTCAGCCTGCCGATATTGAGCCAGCAACTCCTTAGAACGCTGGGCCAACATGCGCCGCACCTCCCGCCGCTTTCCTTTCTCGCGCGGGATCACCAGCGAGTCGTAGCCAGTCGTTTGGTGACGCATCCAGGCAATAACCGCAGCCTCGGCTCGCTGTTCGACCGGAATTCGTTTGGTTCTGGCGACTGTTCCCGAGCCGACCGGGGTGGCGTGCTGGGTGACCGCGGAAGCCAGCCGCTGCGCAAGTTCGGCGTGGCTGGGGTGAAAGGCCAAGAACGTTACCACCGCGCTGAAAAAATCTTCCACGTATTCCGCCTGAGCCTTCTCGCGGCGGCGTGCATCAGCTTCTTTCCTCTTGGCGAATCCTTCCGTGGATCGCTCGGCCTCAAGTGCGGCGCGAATGCTTTCGATGGTGGTGGCGGCTGTCCAAATGCCGCGCGAGAAAACCTTGCGTCCTTTTTTCTCGGCAACCACCCAGTGATCTCCGGCCGCTTTCACACGGCGAGTTAAAGCAGCGTCGCCGGGCGGCAGAAGCACCCATCCGCTGGGAACGGTCAGCAATCGGCCATCGGCGGCGCGGACCGTGTGGGATGTCGGTCCGGGGGTGAAGGTGTTGTTGCTCATTCCTGATCCGAAAATTGGGAGCTGCACAGATTCCGAGTTGCGCGAGATCTTCCATGTCTCTCGAAGAAAGATACCAAAGTGGTGCTGCTCGGTGCTGCAGCGGCGGAAGGAAACGGCCCTGCGCGATGGCTGTCGCGCAGCTTTGGCGCTCAATCGGGGCAGGCTCAACAGGAATTAAAAGCGAGCATATCCCTTCTTCAAGAGTCGGCTGATGAACCGCAGGATCCGATTCACAAACAGGCTGATGCGCCAGCCGACGGAATTGTGGTTTCCTGCCAGTTGAGCGATGCGTCGCGTGGCAGCCTCGAAGAGTCTTTTGCGCTCGTTTTCATGCAGGTAGTGCGTTGTCGTATAGGAGCAATCGAGAATGTCTCGCTGAATCCGCTGCTCCACCTCACGGAAAACCTGGATCCGTTTGTCAGGTGGCGCATCTGCCATTTCGAGGATCGAGAGCAAGAGTGTTTTGATGAAACGCTCGGAGTGGTCGAGTCCATCGTTGGGATGGAGGTGCAGCGCATGCTGTTTCGCCTCGGCATAACGCCCGTTGATGGCGTCGTCGATGCCGACCCAAACGTGGTGCGCGTTCCTGCCATTCGAACTGCCGAGTCTCATGGCAGTTTCGTGTACCTGCATGGCCTCGCTGTGCCTGCCAAGATGGCGAAGCACTTCCGCCGCAGGAAGTAGCATCCATGCTTCTGCTTGCGGATAATTCCGCCAATCGAGTGCCACTTCAGCGGTAAAGTCAAAATTTCGATCTTCAAGTGATCCCCAGCAAACACGCGCCCAAAGACGGTAGTTACTGACGATGGTAGAGTGGTAGCGGTGGGCGAAATCGCGAAGCTCGGCCCCTCGGCCGGTACAGATAAGTTCAACGATCCAGTGACGAAGCATGCGGTCTCCGACTACCGGTTGTGCAAGGCGTGTCTCGAGGATCGGCAAGAGGGCGCTGGAATCGCGCGCAAGCACCAGCCTCGAGAATTCATCGACGTGAAACTGCTCGACGCGCGGTGAATCGAGCATTTCCAGCAGCACGGTTTCCGCGATCGTGCTCATCTTGTTGCGTTCAAGCGCGCGGATGGCATGTCCTGTCGCATGCTGATTGTCGGAGTGCAATTGGCAGATGCTTTGCAGCAACTCCTGCGCGGCTGCGCTATCACCGGAGAGCGCGGACCACTCTACTTTACGAGCTACGATATCGGCCGAGGGATTTTCGCCATCGAAGCTGTCGAGCAACTCTTTGGCTTGCGCGGTGTCTCCCTGAGCCAGATAAATGTCGAGCAGTTTGCTCTTCGAAGGAGCATGCTTCGGATCGATCGCCAGGGCGAGGCGCAAAGCCTCGATAGCGCGGTCATTTTCTTCGCGAAACGCAGCGGCAGAACCACTGAAGTAGCGTGCCAGAGCGTTGTCGCTGTCGAGTGTTTCGAGCACTTCAGCGGCGCGCGAGAAGCCTTCGATATCGCCACGCCACTCGAGTTCAGCCGCCGCTTCGTACCAAGCTTGCAGGAACTCTTTGGTCGAAGGAATGCGGTCGAGCACTTCGAGTCGCGATTGCACGGGAGTCCAGTGGTCGAGATTCGCTTTCCAGAACTCAAGCCGTGCCCACCACGCCGCAACCTGGGCATGGGCGCTCGGAAGTTCGATCGCTTGGCGGAGCACACCAATGGCGTCGTCGATCATCCCCGCTTCAATAAACAACTGTCCGGCAGTCGTGATCGGCCAATCACTCTCGTACTTAGCGGTGCAAAGTTCTGCGAGTAATTCTCGAGCGCGGTCGCTACGGTCTTGCTGGAAAGCGACTTGCAGTTCGCGCGTGACGACAAAGCACGAGCTGGAATGCTCGCGCAGCACCGCAATCACTGCAGCTGCTGTTTCAAACTCGTCATCCTCGAAGTGCAGATCGAACAGGTTGTTCCCCAAATGCTCGTGATAGGGAACAAGTTCAAAGGCTCGCGCGAAAGCTTCTTTGGCTCCTTGGCGATCACCTTTCAGCAGGCGCGCATCGCCGAGCGTGTAGAGCGAATACTCGTAGTTGGGACTCAGTCGCGCGAGATTCTCGGCGACTTCGAGGAAGCCATCAAAATCGTTGATCGCTTTCGTCCAGTCCCCTAGCAGCATCCACGCGCGATAGTTGTGCGGCTCTTCGACGAGCACGGTCCGGACGCGCGCAATAGCGGCGAGCAAATCGCCTCGCGTGGCATCGATGATCGATTGGCGAATCGCCAGCTTCGAAGGTTGAAGGTCGCCAAACACGGCTGGCTGACAGGCGAGGCTCGCTTCGCGTAGCCGACCTTGCTCGGCGAGAATGTCGGCGTGCAGATCGTGTAGATCGATGCCGAGTGGATTGAGTTCGATGGCTCGCTCGATAGCGGCGAGACTTTCGTCGGAGTGCTGGGGACCATCGAGGATGCGCGCCAGCACATGCCACGAGCGGGCTTCGCCGGGCCGCGACTGCGTGAGTGTGCGGGCAATGTCGATGGCAATCTCGGGCTGGCCAAGATCCTTGGCCCACTGCTGTAAATTGCCCCACGCGCGATCGGCTCCCGGTTCGATGCGAATCGCTTGACGGAGCGCTTCGATTGCCCGGTCGTGTTCTTTAAGTTGCCACCACTGCTCGGCCAGAATCGTGTGATTCAGATAGTCGAGCGAGGCGTGGGCTGTCGCTCGCTTGGCTAAATCGCAGGCCGCTTGCAAATCGCGTTTCCGCGCAAGTGCTTCGCACATCATTTCGAGCGCTGTGCTATGACCGGGATCGAGTCGCAGCGCGTTGGCAAGTGCTTCGGACTCGGAATCGAAGTCGAGTCGCAGGCGATGGACGCGCGCGAGATCAGTCCACAGAAGAATCGAAAGTGGAAAGCGTTCGCAGGCTTGCTGGGCATTGGCGAGTGCGTCGTCGAAACGCTCGAGCTGCGCGAGTTGCTCGGTGACGCTCGACCATGCTTCGGCGAGGTCGGGTCGCGCGACACGTGCCGCCTGAAGTTCGGCGAGCAACTCCTCAGGCTCCAAAATTCCTTGCGCAGCATGGGCAAACGCCGAGAGCCCCACTCCCTGCGTCACCTGACTCACGAGTTGCTCGCGCACGAATCGCAGCACTTCGCGGCGCTCGGCCAGTGTCGTGCACATCCCCATCAGCGATTCGATGGCAAAGTCGGAGTCGACCGCCAGTTCAATCGAACGTCGAAAGGCAGTTTTGGCTTCGTCGAGGCGTCCTTCCGTACGGAGCAAAATCCCCCGAACCATCCAGTACGAGGGGCTGAACGGCTCGATTTTCTCGGCGATATCGAGCTGCGCATGCGCTTCCTCGAATCGCTTGAGACTACCCAAAACGGCAGCCATTTCGCGGCGGACCCAGGCATCGTCGGGCGAGATGGTGAGTACATGGGCAAGGACTGGCTCGCGTACTTCGGAAGGTTCATCACGCAGCCACTGAATCCGGAGTTCGTGAACCGGATAGTAGTGCGGGAGCTTTGCGCAAATCTGCTCGAGGTACACCAGGGGCGCGGTGGGGCCCTCGATGATGGCCAGCAGACGCGCGACGGCGTGATGCGCATCGATCGAGTAAGGTTGCATGACAGCCAGCTCTTGCCACAGAGCGAGGGCGCGCTGCGAATCGCCGGTAGCACTGGCGAGCATGGCCGAACTGCGCAAGAACTCGTCGCGCGGCGAGATTGCTTTCGCTTCTTCAACAAGCGCAATGGCGCGAGGTAAAAAATCGTTACTGGCAGTCAGGTGGGCGTTGGCCGCGTACAAACGAAGCGCACCATCAGCGGGGTGTTTTTCGATAGCTTGCTCGAGCACGGTGAGCCCCTCGGCATGCCGATTCAGCTGAAACAAGGCCGACGCCAAGGTCTTCGCTGGATCGGTCGACTTGCGGCCATAACGCTCTACGCGATCGCGCAGCAGCGTGACGAGCTCGTCGGTTCGTCGCATCCAAGTGGAGGCTTGGAAGTAGGACCTTGCGAAGTGCTCGTCCTTGTCTCCGAGGCACGAGGCAAATCGAAAGAGCTCGAGCGCTTCTTCATTCTTACGAGCGTCCCACAGTAAGTTGCCGAGCGAGTGATAGCTCGAAGGATCGGTGGGCCAGCGTCGTATCGACTTTCGCAGCAGCGTCGTGGCGTCGGCATGACGACGAGCATCTTGCAGCAGTTCATCGGCAAGCATGCGCGAGAAGATGGGGCTGGCATCTTCACGCTGGGCCATCGCCTCGAGCTGCTGCAAGCGCTGCTCGCGGGAAGTTTGATAGCGCAAAAGCGCGAGTCGCTCCCAGGCGATCCGTTCGCTGGTGGGGAACTGTTCGAACACTTTCTCGACAGCCGCCAGTTGCTCGGCTGGGTTTGCATCGTAAATGGCAAGACGCCGCCGCGCTTCGAGTGTCAGGCGATCATCCGGCGCGCTTGTGCACATCGCTTGATACACCACCTCGGCCTGCGCACGATCGTGCTTGATGAGCGCGCCGTCGAGTTCAAACAGACCGTTCCAGAGCGCTTCGTCGGGGAGCGTTAAATCGCTGATTTTCTCGGCCATTTCTTGCGGTACGAGTGCCATGCCGCGCGGACCAAACGCGCGATAGCGATCGAGAAACTTCTCGCACAGCGTCTCTCCCAAGTTGCGATAATACGGGTCGCGAATCGTCAGCGTTTTGCGCCGCTGATCGTAGCCAATGATCGCCTGCAAGTGAGCATTTCCTGGCTCAATCGTCACCAGCGTGAACGGAATCCCTCGGTCGAGCAACTGCTGGGCACTCTCGGCCGTGACCGAGAATTCTTTCACGACCCAGCCACTCGCCTCGGCCCAAGTCCGCTCGGCATGGGTCGTGGTGCCGTTGTAGCAAATCTCGCTAGCCACTTGCACGTGCTCGGCTGGCTTCGACCAATAGCGGCTGATAGCAGCGAGAGTTGCCGGCGCGCACGTGACATGATGTTGCCGCACGAAGGGGACATCGAGAAACACTTTGCTCCCGCCACTCGACTCGGTCGCGCGTAGGTTCTCGACAATTTGCTTCAAATAAGGTGTGCGTGCTAGTTCCGCTTCGGCGATGGCGGTTTCGATGTCTCCCATTTGATAGGCGATTTCACTGCGATTGGCAGCGATCCAGCGCCGCGTACTGCGCTGCGCTAAGGGACAGAACTGTTCGAATCGATCGAGCGCCTGCTTGGCCCGCGACCAATCGCGGAGTTCGAGATGAATCGCAAACAGATGCGCGGCGACAGCCGAACTTTCGATCACTTCGAGCGCTGCGTCGTAGAGTTCGATCGCCTCGGTGTCGCGATTCGCCAGAGAAAGCAAATGCCCGGCCGCTTGCACTCCCGCGCGATACATCGGACGGATCTCGAGACTGCGCTGCGCTTGCGCGAGTGCTTCGTCGTAGCGATCTTGCATCTCTAGTACATAAGACCAGCAAACGGAGATCCAAGGATTCTCTGGCGCGACGTCGCTCGCGCGGCGCAGCCACTTTTCTGACGTCTCGAAGTCGCGGAAGGTGGCAGCTACCTGACCAATCAGGGCATACCAACTCGAACGCGTTTCGTCACTGGCATCGCTCTCCAGTTCGAGGTTTGCTTGCAGATTTCGCCAGGTGCGATAGGGACCCAATCGACCAATTTCAAGATAGGTCGAGTAGTAACGGACTTCCGAATCGCTCGGGAATTCCCGTAGCAAACGCCGGATGATCCAGCGCGAAAGAGAATGGGCTCCCAGATGATTGGCAAGTCGCGAGGCTAAGACGCCAGCACGTGGGCCGGTCCACGTTTGCAGCGGACCAAGTTCGCGCGTGTGGGCGTACATCTGCAAGTACAGACCACGATCCATCAAGCGGTTGAGCTCGAGAAGCTTTTCATCCAGTATCGATTCAGAAATGCTCATGCGGAGCCCATTCGCTCAAGTTCATCCAGGTTGTAGAGTCGCAGCAGCGCCCCCAAGGAGCGACAAACCACACACGTCGCCGGTTCACGCAAGTACTTCTGACCGACCACACCAAACGCAGCAGAAGCAGGTCGATAAGCCAAAGCGATGCCCACAAATGTCAGGGTGGTATTTATCCCCGGTGTGGCTGGTCGGTAGAGCGACGGATGAAACCTAGCAAATCGATTTCGCCGATTCCAGATTCAAGAAAAAACTTTGTTTGGAGGAACTGTACAGCCCGCTATATTCAACCTTCGCTATGTTCCTTCCGCCTCTCCCACCTCACTCTCCTGGATGGTTCTTTCGATGACATGCACCTCGTTGAATTGGGGATCGAAGTTGTTGATCGCCGCGCTGCTAATTGCGGGGCTCTCAGCCGACTCACTTACTGCCGCCGAGACACTCAAAGTCTTTGTGCTCGCCGGCCAATCGAACATGCAGGGACATGGAAAGGTGAAAGCCGATCCGAAGGCCAACGGCGGCCAAGGTTCGCTCGAGTGGCTGGTGAAAGAGTCTCCTAAAAAGGCAGATTTCAAGCATTTGGTGACCGACTCAGGCGACTGGGTCTCGCGCGATGATGTCCAAATTTGGTATCTCGGTCGCCAAGGAAAACTCACAGCTGGTTATGGTGCCTCGGAAGAAATGATGGGACCTGAACTCGGCTTTGGACATGTCGTCGGCAATGCCATCGACGAGCCCGTCTTGCTTGTGAAGTTGGCCTGGGGTGGCAAGAGTTTGGGACAAGACTTTCGGCCGCCATCCTCGGGTGGAACTGTCGGTCCTTACTACCAAGAGATCATCACTCAAACCAAAACGGTGCTGAAAGATCTTCCCAAGCTGTTTCCCGAATATGCCTCACATCAAGCAGAGCTCGTTGGTTTCGGCTGGCATCAAGGGTGGAACGATCGCATCAATCAGGCTTTCAACGACGAGTATGAAAAGAACCTTGCCAACCTGGTCCGCGATCTTCGCAAAGACCTCAGCGCGCCGAACATGAAATTTGTGGTCGCCGAGACTGGCATGACTGGCCCCACCGAAACGCATCCTCGTGCGCTCTCGCTCATGAAAGCTCAAGCCGCTGTTGCCGAGTATGAGGAGTTTCGAGGCAACGTCGCTTTTGTTGGCACACGCGACTTCTATCGACCCAAAGAAGAGTCGCCATCGGGGCAGGGGTATCACTGGAACAGCAACGCCGAGACCTACTACCTGATTGGCGATGGGATGGGGCATGCGATGCTCAAGCTACTGAAGCCCGCAAGCAAATAGTGCGGCTCACTTCCTCGCTAAAGTAAGCTGCCTTTCGCGCGAACTTTCAGCGGCTCTGATTGTCCAGTCCATGGCCCCGGCCAAAACGCCCGGGGCTGCTAAAACGGCGTGATTTCGACGCCTCACGCCGCAGGAGTTTCTAGTTATAATCATCAGCTTGAACTTCCGCTCAACGACACACAGCTGACGACCATCTCGACAGCCGCTCCACCCGCAAAGACTGCTCCATGGCCGAAATCGCAATCATCGACTACCAGATGGGAAACCTCCGCAGCGTGCAAAAGGGGTTCGAGCGCGTCGGCCATCATGCGGTGGTGACGAGCGATCCCGCTGAGATCGCACAAGCTTCGCGCGTGGTGCTTCCGGGCGTCGGTGCATTTGGCGATGCGATTACCGAACTTCGCCGCCGCGATCTTGTTTCGGTCATTCGCGATATCGTGGCTCGTGGCACTCCGATGCTCGGCATCTGCCTGGGATTGCAAATGCTGTTCGACGTGGGCTACGAAGGTGGGGAGTTCGAAGGGCTCGGCATTCTCGCTGGCAAATGTGTCCGGTTCCATTTGCCAGCCGAGTTCAAAGTGCCGCACATGGGATGGAATCGATCGCATATTGTTCGCCCCAACGCGCTGCTGAGCGACATCGCCGACAACAGCTACTTCTACTACGTCCACTCCTACTACGTTGTGCCGACCGATGCTAATGTCATCGCGGTCCAGGCTGACTATGGGCATCCGTTCTGCGCCATGATCGCCAAGGGGCAACTCTTCGCGACGCAGTTCCACCCCGAAAAGAGTCAGGCAACGGGGCTGAAGTTGCTTCAGAATTTCGCCGAGATTCCAGTGCTGCAAGGCTCAGCCTAGCGCACGCTTCGCATCGTTCGTGTTAAGCGATCCTCGCGCCGAGATCGATTAACCTCTTTACTTACCAGCTCGACACACTGAAGACTTTGATTTGCTATGGAAATCTGGCCTGCGATTGATTTGCGTGGTGGTAAGTGCGTGCGACTGCGCCAAGGCGACTATCAGCAAGAGACCATTTATGGCGAGCCTGTCGAAATGGCCCAGAAGTGGGTTTCTGAAGGGGCCACCTGTTTGCATCTGGTCGATCTCGATGGTGCGCGTGATGGCAGCAACGCGAATCTCGCAGCGGTGAAGTCGATTGTCGAAGCCACGAAGGTCCCTTGCCAATTGGGTGGTGGTATTCGCGACGAGCACTCCATCGAACGCATGCTCGCCATCGGCGTCTATCGCTTGATCGTGGGAACCAAGGCGATCAAAGATCCTGCCTGGTTCCGCGAGATGTGCCGCAAATATCCGCACCAACTGGCCGCTGGTATCGACGCCCGCAATGGACTGGTGGCAACCGATGGTTGGCTCGAAACTAGTGGTGTCTCCGCGATCGATCTTGCGCGTGATTTTCAGGCGGAACCGATCGCGGCGGTGATCTATACCGACATCGCGCGCGATGGCATGCTGCAAGGTGTGAATCTCCCCGCCATGACCGATATGAAACGGGCGATCACCACCCCCGTGATTGCATCGGGCGGAGTGACCACCGTCGACGATATCCGTCAGCTAGCAGCCGCCGGGCTCGATGGCACGATTGTCGGTCGAGCACTCTACGAAGGGACCGTCACACTGCAGGGCTGCCTCGAAGCAGCTCGTTAAACGCTGGCTGCTAGTCGACTTCTGCTAGCAAGCGTCCTTGCTACCTTGCGGAGTTCCTCTCAACTTCGGGACTCCGCCGGGCCGAAGAAGTTAGCCGGATGGCTTGAATTCTCGGGACTCCCTACCTACGATTTCCCGGCCTATTTCACCCATTTTGCCCGCCAGTCGACCATCCGTGTCGCTGCGGCAGGCTCTCCTTATGGATCGACCCACGTTTCACCTCGGAAGTTCGCTCGACCGCTGTTGGGTGCAAACTCGCTAGCAGTGCACCGGCTCGTCGTACGTCTTGAGGACTCGCGAAGCATCGACTTCGCACGCTGCCACAAGACTTGTTGTCTCAGGCCGCCCGGCCTCGCTCCAGGTGAATCTTCCATTAGGCTCGCGACCTTCCACCGGTCCGCTGGGCCTCACACGCATCGAAATCGTCGCGCGATAGGGACCATGCCATGGCATCCGATTTTCGGCTCAAAGAACAGCTCCCCGAGCTTACCGATCAGATTGTTGCCACCTACACCAAGGTGGGCGCGATCCATCATTTGGGACATTGCGCGCTCCCGAACTACGATGTGATCATCAGCTGCATCGACGACCTGAAAGACATTTTGTTTCCAGGCTATCGTCGTCGCGAAGGTTTGCACATCGGCAACGTCACCTACCACGTGGGAGACCTGATCGATGGACTGCACGATAAGCTCACCACGCAAATTGCTCGCGCCCTGCGTCAAGATGACCGGGTGACTGGTCGTAAGTCGGAAGATTGCGACTACGAAGCGAAAGGACAAGCGATGGCGATCGCTTTCCTGCATCGCATTCCGGAACTACGTACGATTCTCGCTACTGATGCCCGGGCGGCGTTCGATGGCGATCCAGCTTGCCGCAGCATCGACGAAGTGGTGTTTTGCTATCCCGGTCTCGAAGCGATTACCTCGCACCGCATCGCGCACGAACTTCGTCGACTCGGAGTTCCCTTCATTCCGCGCATGATGAGTGAATGGGCGCACAAGCAAACGGGCATCGACATTCATCCTGGTGCCACGATTGGCGAATCGTTCTTCATCGACCACGGCACCGGTGTCGTGATCGGCGAGACGTGCGAGATTGGTCACCATGTGAAGATCTATCAAGGTGTCACGCTCGGCGCACTCAGTTTTGCAACCGATGGCGATGGCAACCTCGTGCGTGGTCACAAGCGTCATCCCACGATTGAAGACTACGTGGTGATCTATGCCAACGCGACCATCCTGGGTGGCAAAACAGTGGTAGGGCATCACTCGGTGATTGGCTCGAGTGTTTGGCTCACGCATAGCGTGGTCCCGCATACAACCGTGACGATGGAGAAGCCTAAGCTTCGTATTCGGGCCGAAATTCCCGACGAGCTGAAGCCTGAGCTGAACTACCAGATCTAGCGCACATCGAGTGCTCCGTCTAGCGATCAATGTCGGGTTTCGTGGATGCCTGGGCTCGGCCTAGCTCAGCACAGTTATGGCCACTTAGCATTTCACACTGCTGGGCAAGCCAACAGTGCCACCCCTCTTTGCATAACATGGCGCGCTCGATCCTCAGCGGCTAAGCCATCGACCTTCGCGTGGGATGAACCAGGTTCCCGCGAAAATTGCGAGCAGCAGCACGCAACTTGCCAGCGACCATTGTGCGCCGCGCGTCAAACTTTCCGAAGCAAATCGCATCCGAACGTGATGCGTTCCCGCTGGCAAAAAAATGCCGCGTTGCACTCGGTTCACCGGCCAAATTTCGATCGGCGTGGTGGCGCCATCGTCGGAGGTAACTTCAGCCACCCAGTCGCTGAGATAGAGATCGCTCAGCACCAGCAGACCTGGCTGCTGAAGTGTCGTCTCGATCTCGATTACTTGCGGATCGTATTTGCGGATCTGCGCTGCGCTCATGGGAGGCAGACTTGTCGCATCGGCAGCGACACCAACTCTGCTTGCCAGTTCAGGAAACGGCAAGGGGCGATCGGTTTCGACGGTCGCTTGGCGGCGAAAATCGCGCGCTCGATTCTCGTGAAACAGCACCTCGCGCGAGCGTTCGTCAACAGCGGTTAGGTCTTGCGGATTCACTAGCGGCGGAAGGACCGCGACGCGATGCACCACCCAAGCGCGCGGAATTGTTCTCTGCATACGCCAGAGCGAGGTTGACTCGGGAAGCTCTGTCGTGGGAGTGAGTTTTGTCGCGAAAGAACTGGCGTCGTAGTGATCGGGGAGCACCAGGTACTCGCATCCCTGCAAACGCAGGAGCGCCGGATGCAATATGGTGAATTTATCCGATTGTCGTGGACCGTATTTTAGTCCGATCAGCATTAGCGATTGGTAGTCGAGCAGTTTGATACTGCCATACGATTCGCAGAGCGAAACGTTGCCGCGAAACATGAACTTGGGAAAGAGCGTATCGGATTCCCAGGCGGTTGTTTCAGCAGAGCGAGCCAGCGATGCCATGCTGCTGAAGCTAGTGGGACGCCAACCAGCAAAGCGGCCACGATAAACGCGCGGCGCAAGTTCGAGAGCAGGGGTGAGGGGACTCGTCGCGCGATCGGCATGTAGCGCCACCGCGGTCGCGGGAACTTTTCGCCAGATTTCCGCATCAGCGGTTTGTAGCAGCCAGCTGTTGGCCAGCGTGATGTCGACCACAGTAATCACCGCCACAAGCGGAGCGCGCCAGCGTGCTGCGACCGTGCAGCGCTCTCCCAAAAGTGCGGCGAGTGTGATCGCAATCATGCCTGTTTGAATGGCAGAGAGAACAATCGTAGTGCGGCAACTGGCAGCATCGAACGGCCCGGTCGATGAGTCGTGGTGCGTGATCGTCGAGAGCATCGCATGACCCATCAAGAGCGCAGCGCAAGCGATTAAAAAACTGACGATCGCGAGGCCCTGTAGTACGCGTCGCAATCGAGGGTGCGGCTGAGCGAGCCACTGGTCGGCCGAGATTCCTGCGAGTAGCGAAAGGGCGAGAACTGCCACCACCATCAGTTTGGCGGGATAACGAAAATAGATGTAGGTCGGCAAAAACGTGACCATCAGCCAGTAGATTCCACCGACGGGATCGCCTATGCCGAGTCGATTTCCATCGCCACCAAGCAGCTGCTCATCGATCGCTTGCAGCAGACTCCCCAGGCCATAGAGACCAAAGCTGCCGACTCCAAACCAGACCACCATCCACGACAGCCAGCGCCAACGCAGATCGCGCGAGCGGATCGAAACGGCCGCGATTCCGAGCACAAACGGGATGAATCCAAGGTACATCGACGGCGTCCAGATGCGCCCCTCACGTAGTTTGTAGGTGCTCCAGCGCGCGTTGGTGGGAAACGGCTTGCCGCTGATGTTCGGCCAAACGAACTCGATCAGTCGCCATGGTGGAATGCTGAAGTCATACACAATCGCGTGGTGCGCGTTGGTGTCGGGCTTACCAAGCAGTCCTCGCATCGTGCGCTGCCAGGGAGACTCGTAGTCGCTTTTTGCGAGTTGCTCGATGGTCGGAGCAGGGGAGTGGAGCAGAACCTGCGTCATCTCCATCACATTCCGGGGACGATTATAGGCCGCACGTTCGCTGATCTTGGTGATCGCCGACGACGGCAGAATCTGAATCGCTGCAGTCGCTCCCGCCACAAGAATCGCCGCTGCAAACAGCGAGGCACTCGTGAGCACCACGGGCCAGCGCTTGGCGCTTGACGACGCGGGGTCGGCTGTCGCTGGAGCGGGCGCTGTTGGTTCGCGCGATGGGCTCCAGACGAGTTTCCAGCACCAAAGCGCGGCGAGCAGCGCGCCCAGCAGCATCAGGTGATAGGCTGCTTGCGGATCGCCACCCAGCACCATCATGGCCAGCACGATCGCCAGCAGCACGGTCTTGCGAATCGAACGCTCGCAAATGGTTCCTTCGAGCGCCAAGAGTCCCAGCGGCAACCAGCTCGCGCCGACTAAAAAAACGACATTCGCATACTGAAACAGCACGTTGCCACCCGCACTGAAAGCAATGCCAGCGAGCGCTGCCGCTGCGGGAGAAGCGCGCCAGTGACGCGCGAGGTAATAGGTCGAGAGTCCGGCGAGCAGCAGATGCGCGACCACGTAGAGCTTGTACTCGAGCGCGAAATCGATCGGCAACGCCATCAGCAGTTTGCCGGGATAAAAGATGCTCGACGTGGCATCCGCCACCGTCGGAATGCCGCTGTTTTCGTACGAATTCCACAGCGGAATGCGTCCCGCTTCCCACTCGGCGTCTGTCCACTGAAAGAGGGGGTGGTAGAAGTGCGCAGCATCACGCGTGGCAAAACTTCGGTCGACCAGCAGCAGAGGTCCGAAGATCAGCAGAACCGGCAAAATCGTCAGCACGATTGCCTGTAACAACTGGCGGGGCGGTTGCGCTTTGCTAGGAGAGCGATCTTCCTCGCGTGGCGATTGCGACGCTGCTTTGTATGGCATCACCGGATTATCCCCACGTTTTGATGTCATACCTAATGTCGTCCCAATCCATAAACTTATCGAGAATCTGCAAGGTTTCTCGTTGCCATCCGAATTACCGGTGGTAGGAAACTGTAGCTCAATTCACTCACCCCAGGGCGAGTCGGTCCTATGCGCAAGAGTATTGCTCAGCAGTTCGAGAACGGTGGCACCAGCTTTCTTTTTTATGCTGGTGGCGCTGCGATCCTCGTTTCACTGCTTCTGCTGGCCTTCTTTTACTACTCGATGTGCCGCATCGAGGTTCCCACCTATCACATGGCGGTCCTGACCAAAAAAACGGGGAAGGATCTCCCCAACGATGCCGAGATTGCGCCAACCCCCGAATACAAAGGGGTGCAACTCGAGGTGCTGGGAGAAGGACGCCACTTTCGCAATCCGTGGTTCTGGGACTGGGAAGTGATTCCTCAGATTGAAGTTCCCAAGGGCAAAATCGGCGTGCGCGTGCGTCTGTATGGCGACGATCCACCCTACGGCGAAGTGATTGCTTGGAAAGATACCGAGAAGGGGATTGTCCCCGATGTCTTAGTCCCCGGTCGCTATGCCATCAATGCCTGGGTCAAAGGGACCACACCACCCGACCGCGAAAACTATGCCGAGTACATCGAGCTGCACGATCCAGTCCAAGTTCCCGCCGGCTTTCGAGGTGTGAAAACCAATCTGGCAGGTGAGCTGCCGACCGATCCCAACAAACTGCTCACCGAGCCTGGCAAACGTGGTGTCGAGGCCGAATCGCTCGACGCCAAAACGCACGCTGTAAATCCCTATGTCACGAGCATCAATCTCGTCGACTGCCGGAGCCAGCGATTCAACCTCGGTGAAGATGGCGATATGGGATTTCCTTCGAAGGATGGCTTCTGGGTCACGCTCGATGGCATCATCGAGTTTCGTGTGAAGCCCGAAGAAGCAGCCCACGTCTTTGTGCTCTACAACGAACTCGATAACGACATGAACGGCACGGCGATCGATAAGGAAATCATCAAGAAGGTGGTGCTTCCTAATGCTCGTGCTTTCTGTCGCCTGAAAGGCTCGGACTACGCCGGCAAGGACTTCATCTCGGGCGATACGCGCACGAAGTTCCAAGAGGAATTCCAAAAGGCGATGGAAGTCGCCTGCGAGTCGCAAGGGATCGAGATCGTGCAGGCCTTGATCACCAAGATCTATCCACCGCAGCAGATTGCCGAACCGGTTCGGACACGGCAAATCGCGATCGAACAGCGCCAGCAGTACAGCCGCGAACTGCTGCAGCAAGAGTCGGAAAAACAGCTCGCCATCGAGACTGAAATGAACGATCGCAAGCAGCAGATGGTGCAGGCTGAACAGAAAGTCATCAAGATCACCACCGAGGCCGAGCAGGCCCAGGAAATTGCCCTGATTGAAGCCAACAAGCGGCTGAAAGTGGCTGAACTTGGCATGCAAGCTGCCACCGACATCGCTGCGGCCACCGTGGCTCGTGGTGCTGCCGACGCACGTGTGATCGAGTTCAACAACGAAGCCTCGGCGGCTGGTTGGAAGAAAGCGGTCGACGCCTTTGGTGGCGATGGGGACGAGTATGCCCGCATGGTGATGCTCCGCAAATTGGCCCCCGCCTTTCGCAGCCTGATGGTGAACACCGCTGACAGCCCGATCATGGAAATCTTCAAGCAGTATCAGCAGTCGCCCCGCCCGCCCAAAGAGCCGACAGCCCCCGTAGAAGAAGCTGCCAAGTAGAAGTGGTCTTTCGCAAATTTCAGCTAGTGCCGGGCCAGCGTGCCCGATTCAATACAGAGCCGAGTGACTTATGTTCAATCGCAATCGCCTGATCGTCGGTGGAGTTTTTGCCGCCATCGCGCTCTTCATCGTCGGTGGTATGGTCCACATGACGCTGAACTGCATCTACGTTCGCGAGGGGCAAAGCTTGATGCTTCGCTACAAAGGCCCCCTCATCTTTGGTTCCGCTAAACCAGCGGCGCCTGGCCAGTTTGCCGAACCTGGAAAAGAGGTCGGCGTGCTCGAACAGCTGCGCGGACCGGGACGACACTTCTACTGTCCCATCTGGTGGGAACGAACGCTCGTCGACGATGTGATGGTGTTTCCCGGCGAAGTTGCGATCGTGACGAGCTTAATGGGCGAACAGCCACCTCCGGGACAATTTGTTGTCGATGGCGAACTCTCGGGTCCGAATCGCGCCACGCAGCAAGGAATCTTGCGCAAAGTGCTTGGTCCGGGACGCTACCGAATCAATCCGTTTGCTTTCAATCACAAAAAGGTGAACACCGAACTGCGCGAATCGGGGGGACGCAACAAACTCTCGGGTTGGGTGCAGATTCCCGCCGGCTATGTCGGTGTCGTCACGAACAACGTCGATAACGTGCTGGCCAAGCGGGGCTCCGGCGTGCAAGACAAAGTCCTTCCACCTGGGATCTATCCCATCAATCCTGAAGAACAGCAGGTCGATGTGGTGGAAGTCGGTTTTCGCGAAACGAGTATCGAAACCGATAAGATCAAACTGGCCGATGGCTCGTACAAGGTCGACGAAAGTGGCGAACCCGAAGCGATGGAAGATTCGGGGATCAACTTTCCTTCGAACGACGGTTTTGAGATTCAGCTCGACTTCACAGCAGTCTGGGGCGTCATGCCGCAAGATGCACCGGAAGTGGTGCGCACCTTCGGCAGCATTCAGGCGGTCGAGCAGAAAGTGATTCTCCCGCAAGCCGAGAGCATTTGCCGCAACAACGGCAGCAAAGTAGGTGCTAACGCGCTGCTAGTGGGTGAGTCGCGACAAGTGTTTCAGGAAGGTGTGACAGCCGACTTCGACAAAGTCCTCACCGAGAAGAAACTGACGCTGATGTACGGCCTTGTTCGTCACATCTACATCCCGAAGGAAGTTCGTATTCCACTGCAGCGTGGCTATATCGCCGACGAACTTACGATCACGCGCGAGGAAGAACGGACCACCAAGACCGAGGAAGGTATTCTTCGCGAAGCCGAAAAGAAGGTGCTGCAAGAGGCCGAAAAAGTGCGGGTCGAAACTGCCAAGCTGGTCGCCTCGACGATCGCCGAAGGGGAACGTAAGGTGGGGGAAATCGCTGCAGAAACCGAGCAGCAAGTCGCCGCCATCGAGTCGAAAATTGCCGAGTTCGACGCCAAGAAAACCGAATTGCTCGGTAAAGCGAAGGCGACCGCAGCTCAGCAGTTGGCTGAAGCAGAATCGCAGCAGTTTGAGTTGGCCGTGAAGGCGTTTGGTTCTGCCACCGCCTACTCGCAGTGGCAATTCGCCGAGAATCTGCCCGACAACATCCAGCTGCAATTGCTCTACGCTGGCGAAGGGACCTTGTGGACCGATCTCAAGGGAATTCAGCCGACGTTGCCACTTGCCGCGCCACAGCCTGCCCCCAAGCCCAAGGCAGTCGCGCCGCAGCAGCAGCCTCGCTAGTGCGCAATGAATGTCGCGAGCGATCGCTTGGTGATTTATCGCCGGAGCCGCTGGTATTCGGCCAGCAGCTCGGAGCGTAGCTCATCGAGATCGGCCCCTATCGTCACATCGGCCCCTGGCTGGGCGGCGCGACTCCATTTCCCTCGTGCAACGATCACCTGCGGCTCCTCTTTCACGGTCGCAGGCGTGGCATGTCGCAGCTCGACCAAACTCGCCAGCAGCGAGTCGATCGGCCCTTCGCAAGGCGCAAGTGGAGCGGGATCGCTACTAATGGCGATGATTCCAACCACTTGAGGTTGCAAGAGCGACATGACTAGCTCGCTTGTCGAACGAGGAGCGGTTTTTTGTAAGAACTCGTGAGAACTTCTTCCGTAAGTGGCTCAAAAGTTGGGAAATGTTCGTAAGGAACTACGCCAAAGTTGTTAAACGCTTGTTTAGCAATTCCTGATTAGTTTTATGCAGTTTGGGAGCTGCTGCGATTCCTCGTGGCACTTAAGCCGAGGCTCGCAGCTGCTGCGTGAAGGGGCGTGGGGCCAGTTTCGGCTGCTCGCTGGTGACGTCGATGTTAGGACCGAGATAGAGCCGAAGCGTGGCATGCTTGGCGGCCATTTCTCGGCGAATATCGAGCATCAGCTCGCGCACCTGGGCAATCGCGGAGATCTGGCCAGCGGTCGAAGCCTTTGTGCTCGACGATCGGCTTTCACTGCGCGCCATCGCGGGTGTCGGGCGATCGTCGCCAGCTGGCTTGCTTGTGTGAATCTCAGCGAGACGGAATTCGAAAATCCCCATCTCCAGCCGATCTCCGACTGCTAGCGGGCTCCCTTCGACCGGCTGATCGTTGACCAGCAGCTGGGGACCTTCCCCCAGGTAGCGAATCGAAATGCCGCTAGCATTCAAATAGAGATAGGCGTAGGCATCGGGAAACGATTTGTCTCCCAGCACCAGGTCGCAGTCGCTGGCCGAGCCAATCAAAAAGACTGGGCTGTGAACTTCTCGCACCAAACTACGTGCTTTACCACGCAGAATTTCGAGAGCCACCGGCTTGGCAGCGACGGAGTCTGCTGAACCTTGCCGATTATTCGGTTGGGAGGAGTGCGAACCATCGATGCGCATAGTTTTTGCAGGCATTGGCGAATCCTTTCGCTGCGCAAAAAATCGTCGCAAAGAGAAGAGGGGGCGACGACCAGCAGCCAATGAAAATCATCGGCCGCGCGGGGGATGCCGGGTGAATTGCTGCTCAAGATTTGCAGCTGAATTGTCGCGCCGAATTTCCCGCGCGCTGTTACGAGCGGAACTTCAGGCGGAAATCGACTTAGCGGGCGCGGGCCACGCGAAGCTGAGCACGGGCCTGCGCCAGACGACGTTCGCGAACGTCGAGTTGCTCGTCCGTAAGGATCGGAAGTTTCGACGCTGCTTCGATTTGCTTCTCGATCGCCTGCTTGTCGAGGCTGGTTGCGGGAACCGCTCGGCTGGTGAGAATGCTCACCACATTGTTGTTCACTTGCACGAAACCGCCGTCGAGGTACATCGACGTCGTGCCGCTCGCCGTCCGAATCCGCAGCTGTCCATAACCGAGCCGGCCAATCATCGGGCTATGGCCCGGAGCGACACCCAGTTCACCGTCGTAAAGCGGGAGCGCAACGAACTCAGCATCCTGGTCGAGGGCTGTTTGTTCGGGAGTGACTACCAGGCACTTGATGGTGCTAGCCATGGCCGCTTCTACTTCTTTACGACGGATCAGGGAACAGAGCAGCCGGCATCACATGCTGGGCGATGCCGGGCGACTTCTTAAAACAAGACCGCAAACTACGTTGCAGACGAACTACTTACCAGCTGCCATCTTCTTGGCTTGCTCTTCAGCTTGCTCGATCACACCGATGTAGAGGAACGCTTCTTCTGGCAGGTGATCCCACTTGCCATCGCACAGCTCTTCGAAGCTGCGAATCGTTTCCTCGATCTTGGTGAATTCACCCGGCTTGCCGGTGAACACTTCGGCCACAAGGAACGGCTGCGACAAGAAGCGTTCGATGCGGCGAGCACGATGCACAACCAGTTTGTCGTCTTCGCTCAGTTCGTCGACACCGAGAATCGCGATGATGTCTTGCAGTTCGCGATAACGTTGCAGAATACCCTGCACGCGGCGAGCAATGGCGTAGTGACGAGCACCCACGATGTTTGGATCGAGAATACGGGACGACGAAGCGAGTGGATCCACGGCAGGGTAAATACCCTTTTCCGAGATCGAACGTTCGAGGTAGATGAACGCGTCGAGCTGACCGAAGGCCGTTGCTGGAGCAGGGTCGGTTGGATCGTCAGCAGGAACGTACACCGCTTGCACCGAGGTAATAGCCCCCTTCTTGGTCGAAGCAATACGCTCCTGCAGAGCACCCATTTCGGTGGCGAGGGTTGGCTGATAACCCACGGCCGAAGGCATACGCCCCAGAAGTGCCGACACTTCGCTACCCGCTTGCGAGAAGCGGAAGATGTTGTCGACGAACAGCAGCGTGTCTTTACCGGTGGTGTCGCGGAAGTATTCGGCCATGGTGAGAGCCGACAGAGCGACACGCAAACGGGCTCCTGGTGGTTCGTTCATCTGACCGAACACCATGCAGGTTTGCTCGATAACCTTACGGCCGGTTTGGCCGATTTCAGCTTCTTGCATTTCGATCCAAAGATCGGTTCCTTCGCGGGTCCGTTCACCCACCCCAGCGAACACCGAATAACCACCGTGCGTGGCAGCCACGCGAGCGATGAGTTCTTGGAGAATAACGGTCTTACCGAGACCGGCACCACCGAAGAGACCAGCTTTACCACCGCGGACGAACGGCGTCAGGAGATCGATCACCTTGATACCGGTTTCGAACAACTCGGTGCTGGTCGAGAGATCTTCGAGCTTGGGAGCTTCGCGGTGGATCGGCCACATCTCTTTGGCCGATACTGGGCCGCGAGCATCGATTGGTTCGCCAAGCAGGTTGAACACGCGACCGAGAGTCGCTTCGCCGACAGGAACCGACAGCGGAGCGCCGGTGTCGACGCACTCTTGACCACGCACCAGACCGGTTGTGCTTCCCAGAGCCACGCAGCGGACACGACCGCCACCGAGGTGCTGTTGCACTTCACCGGTGAGGTTGATGACCGTGGCACCCTTGGTGGCCTGAACCTTCACGGCGTTGTAGATCGAAGGGATTGCATCTTCTGGGAATTCAGCATCGAAAATCGAACCAATCACCTGCGTGATCTTGCCAACGCCTGCAGCGGTCGCGGTTGCCATGTCAATTTGCTCGTTCGAAAGGAATATGCGGGACTTATAAGGTGAGTATTTAGCAGCGGTGTTGCGAGGTCTAAATACCTGGGTAGTTGCAAATGGCGCGGGCCATGCGAAGCAGGTTTACTTCTGCAAGGCTTCCACACCACCGATGATTTCCATGATTTCGCCAGTAATTTGCGACTGACGAGCGCGGTTGTAGGTCATCGAGAGTTGCTTGATCATGTCGCTGGCGTTTTGCGTGGCCGACTTCATGGCGACCATGCGGGCGATTTGTTCGCTCACAGCAGCATCGAGGAAGCACTTGAAAAGCTTCACCTTGAAGCTCGAAGGAACCACCTCTTCCAAAATGCTCTCGGCCGAGGGAAGGAACTCGTACATCGATTCGCCCGAGGAGGGCTTCTCATCACTTTTAGCATCGCCCGTGGCGAGCGATCCCAGAGGCAGAAGGGTCTCGGTCACTGCGATTTGCTTCGAAGCATTCACGAACTTCGTGTAGACCACTTCCAGCTTGTCGAGTTTGCCGCTGGTGTAGGCTTCGAGGTAGCGATTGGCGATCTGCTCGACCGCTTCAAAGCTTGGCTGATCTTCGAACTGAGTGTAGCTGATGTTGACCGGGATTTTGCGGAACTTAAACGCCCCGATACCACGCTTGCCACTCACTTCGAGCGCGAGCGAGGGAAGGGTCGAAGAGAGTTCAATTTGGCGGGCCAATGCTTGACGAATCACACTGGCGTTATAGCCGCCGCAGAGGCCGCGATTGGCCGTTAGCACCAGCAGCGTGGCCGCGTTGGTGGTGGGGCGCGGATCGAGCAGCGGATGTGTCACCTTCAGACCGCTGCCAGCCAGGTCCGAAACCACTTGCGTGATCCGCCGGGTGTAAGCCGTGGCTGCAGTGGCACGGTCCATCGCCTTTTTGAAGCGAGCCGTGGCAATGAGCTCCATCGTCCGCGTGATCTTGCGGATGTTGCGGATGCTCTTGCGTCGTTTATCGAGTGCTCGTGCTTTGGCCATGAGTGCCTAAACCAATATCTTGCAAGTTGCCAGGGAGAAATCGTGCAGAGAAGACTCGCTGGTAATGTTCGGGGACGCTTCGCTCGGCTTACAGGCTGCTTAACAACTTGTGACGGTTAAAAACGTTACTTGATGAATCGCAGGGTGTACGGGTAACGGTAATAAACCCCTTTGTTGGCTTCCATCGCCGCCATGATGCTGTAGATCAACGCACCTACAGCAACGATAGGCAACAGCAGAATTCCAATCACAGTGGCCGCACAAATCATCACAGCCAGCAAAACGGCGATCTGAAAGTTGAGGGCTTCCTTCGCTTGATCAGCAATGAAAGGAGACTCGTCTTTCTTAATGAGCCAAATGATCAGGGGACCCAAAAACGGCAAACCCATGCCCGAAGCAATCAGGGGCGAAAGGTGTGCGAGTAGCCCCCACATTCGCTCGTCGCTACTCGGGAGATACGACGGCGGTGTTTCACTGGGTTTCATTTCCGGCGATGCCATCTGTCGTGATCTCCCTGGTTACGTAGAACGAAGAGGGCTTACTTCATGAAGCCCTTCTTGAAGTCCACAATCGCGGCGCTGAGCTTCGTCTTGAGATCGGCCGAGAGTTCTTTCTTCTCGAGGATCTCAGTACGAATCGCACCCTTCACGTCACGCATGTACTTGAGGAATTCCACCTCAAACTCGCGGACCTTGCTCACGGGAACGTTGTCCAAACCGCCGGTGTTACCAGCGTAAATAATCATGATTTGGTCGACGACTTCCAGCGGCTGGAACTGCGGCTGTTTGAGGAGTTCCACCATGCGATAGCCACGGTCGAGACGACCTTGGGTGGCGGCATCGAGGTCGGTACCGAGCTGAGCAAACGCTTCGAGTTCGCGGAACGCAGCGAGAGCCAGACGCAAACCACCAGCGGCCTGCTTGTCTTTCATCGCCTTGATTTGAGCAGCACCACCGACGCGCGACACCGAAATACCGACGTTCATCGCCGGGCGGATACCCTTGAAGAACAAGTCGGGCTGCAGGTAGATCTGGCCGTCGGTGATCGAAATCACGTTCGTGGGGATGTACGCCGAAACTTCGCCTTCGAGCGTTTCGATGATCGGCAACGAGGTGAGCGAGCCACCACCGAGTTCAGCCGACAGTTTGGCCGAACGTTCGAGCAAGCGGCTGTGGCAGTAGAACACGTCACCGGGGAACGCTTCGCGACCTGGCGGACGACGCATCAGCAGCGAGAGTTGGCGATAGGCGACCGCTTGCTTCGACAAGTCGTCGTACACGATCAGGGCGTGCTGGCCGTTGTACATGAAGTACTCGGCCATCGCGGTTCCCGAGTAAGGAGCGACGTACTGCAGCGGAGCAGGGGAACTTGCGCCGGCGACGATCACCGTCGTGTATTCCATCGCGCCATGCTCTTCGAGCACTTGGATCACGTTACGGACCGACGAGTCCTTTTGACCGACGGCGACGTAGAAGCACTTCACGCCCGAATTCTTCTGATTAAGAATCGTGTCGATGGCGATGGTGGTCTTGCCGGTCTTGCGGTCACCAATGATCAGTTCGCGTTGACCACGTCCGATCGGAGTCATGGCGTCGACCGCCTTGATACCGGTTTGGAGTGGTTCTTTCACCGGCTGACGCTCGGCCACACCTGGGGCCATCGTTTCGACTTCGCGGGTCTCGGTGGTGACGAGCGGACCCTTGCCGTCGAGCGGGTTACCGAGTGGATCGAGCACGCGGCCGATCACCGCAGGACCCACGGGAACGCTCAGCAGTTTGCCAAGGGCACGAACTTCGTCCCCTTCGTTAATCTGCAGGTAGTCGCCGAGGATGATCACACCGACGGAGTTTTCTTCGAGGTTGAACGCCACACCAGTGACGCCCCCTGGAAACTCCACCATTTCGCCAGCCATCACGCCCGAGAGGCCATAAACACGAGCGATACCGTCGCCCACTTCGAGCACGGTTCCCACTTCGCGAACGTCGAGCTGACTTTCATACCGCTCGATCTCCTGCTGGATGACCGAGGCAATTTCGTCTGCACTGAATTTCATGATCAACCTCTAATTCCAAGCGAAGTCTTCGCGATCACCTGTGTGACGAGGGAAGTTCGAACTTGGAAAGAATCTCTCCGGAGGGGATACGTTTATTGCGATGCGTTGAGCAACGCGATGACTATGGGCGAAAGCGGGGGCGATGCTTACTGCGAAATGGCAAAGCGATCGAGGGAATCGCGGATCTTTTGGGTCGTGTGTTCGAGGGCGACCGTCTTCATGGTCTTTAGCCGCGTGGCAACGCTGCCGTCGAACACGGTATCGCCGATCCGAACCACCATGCCCCCCAGCAAATCGTCGTCGACAGCCGTTTTCAGCAGCACGGTTTGGCCGAGTTGCTTTTCGAGTCGCGCGATGATTGCCTTCTCGGTTTTAGGCGAGAGAGGTGCTGCCGTGGTGAGCAAAACTTCGAGTCGACCGCGAAGCACGTTGTACTGATGTTCGGCTGCATCGAGGACATGTCGCAAGCAATCGCCACGGGTGTGTAGCGAAAGGACGCGAAGCAAGTTCAGGAGCAGCGGATGTACCTTGCCACCGAGCGAGCGATCAATCATGCCGATGCGATCGGTATGAGAGATGCGCGGCGATGACATTACAGCTTCGATCTGCGGAACCTTGTCGAGAACCTGAGTGACGAGCGCGCGAAGCTCTTCGAGCACTTGCTCGGTAGCACCTTGTTTCTCGGTAGCGGCCAAGAGAGCCTTGGCATACACGTGTCCCAAGTGGGTGCGACCGGTGTCGAATGACTTAACCGACTTCCGTTTGCTTGCCATCGTGGTTTCGACCTTCGTGGGAACCTAATCACCGGCTAGTAGCCTTCATTTACGCGAGTGGAACTCGTGCTAAAGAAGCTTACCGGCGGGTGACTCTAATCGTGACGTACTAGTTGAGTGTGGGGAACTTGTTGAGCGCTTCGGTGATCAGGGTTTCGTGATCTTCGGGTTTGATTTCCCGACGAACAATGTTCCCTGCGAGAGCGAGTGCGGTTTCGACACTCTTCTCGGCGATCTCTTTGAGTGCCACACTCTTGGCAGTGGCGATATCGGCCACGGCACGATCTCGTTCGCGAGCGGCGGCTGCTTGGGCTTCACCCACGATTTTTTCGCGGGCAGCTTCGGCGTCGACGCGGGCTTGCGTGAGTAGGGCGCGAGTTTCTTCAGCCGCTGCCGACAATCGGGCTTCGTGTTCACGAAGTTTGGCAGCTGCTTGCTCGTTAGCAATCCGAGCATTTTCGATCATGTCGGCAATACCTTGCTCGCGTTTGTCGAGACCTGAGACAATCGGACCCCAAGCGAACTTGGTGAGGATCGCCAGCAGAACGCAAAACACCAGGAAGGTGCCAACCGCTAGTTCAAAGCGAAATTCGTCGGGCTTTTCGAGGCTCGCGGTGGCATTGGAATGGCTCAAGTCGTGCTCGTCGCCATGACCATGACCGTCAGCAGCATGACCTTCCGCAGCGTGGTCTGTAGCGGCATGATCACCAGCTTTGTGGTCACCCTCTTTATGCTCACCTTCCTTATGGTCGGCAGCAGCGGGAGCCGTTTTGGCAGGAGCATCGGCAGGCTTTTCGTCGGTGCCATGCTCTTCCTTCGCAGGTTCCTTGGCAGGGGCTTCGGACGAAGCTTCTGCGGCGGGAGTTTCTGCTGCAGGCGCGTCGGCTGGCTTCGCTTCTTCAGCGGCCACAGCTGGCTTGGAGTCGTCCGCTTTCGCGTCGTCCCAAGCAAGCACCATGCTCGGAGTAACCAGGCAGCCGAGAGCCAAGAGACCCGCGGCGATCAAACGATGGACTTGCACGACAATACCCTCAATGAACCGCAAACCTTCAGTAACCTGCAAACAGTCGACCCGCAGGGTGGCACGAAGCCACGGGTGGCGGGCCAGTCTACAAGACCTGCACCGACCACTTCCTTAGACGAGCTGTTTGAAGCCCGAGAGGATGAAGAGAGCGTAGAAGGTGAAACCTTCGATCAGAGCTGCAGCGATGATCATCGCGGTTTGGATGTTACCGGCGACTTCAGGCTGACGAGCCATGCTCTCCAGAGCGCTGCTGGCGAGCTTGCTGATGCCATAACCAGCACCAATCACGGTCAGGGCCACACCGGCAGCAGCGCTAAAGCTGATGAGGGGCGTGGTGGCGGCGGCAGCGCCACCTTCTTGAGCGAAGGCAACCGAAGCGACGAAGAGCAGAGCGACAAGCGACAAACCGTACGTTGCGAACCGTTTCACTGAACGATCTCCTAAGAAACTAAAAACGTGAACCCAAAAATTTCCGAAAACAAATGGCAGCTGTATTCTTCATCGAACTTCTAGGAAGTTCTGCCGTTAAGCACCCAAGCAGATAATCGAGCGATTAATGCTTGTGCACGGCACCGGCAATGAAGAGGGCTGACAAAAAGGTGAAAATATAGGCCTGCAAAAAGGCCACAAACAACTCGAGCAAACTGAGCAGAGCTGATCCAAAGACGGCGAAAAAGGCGGCAATCCACCACGTACCCTGAAAGCCTTCCGGCGTGATGTAGGAGGCGGCTGCTTGGGCACCAAAAGCGACCCCCATGATACCCAGGAGCACCACGTGACCGGCAAACATGTTGGCGAGCAAACGAATCGCCAGCACCAAGTGCTTGATCAAGAGGCCGATCACTTCGATGAAGAAGATACCAGGCTTCAGGAAGATGGCGATCGGGAGTGGCAAATCCATGCTGGGGATTTGGTTCATCAGGTAACCGAGGGCACCGAACTTCTTAATGCCCATCACCATGCCGGTGAACAGGGTCACTGCAGCTAGGCCAATCGTTACGCTAAACGAACCGGTGGGAGCACCGGCCCAAGGAAGCATGCCGAACAGGTTGCACGTCAGCACGAAGAAAAAGATCGTGCAGAGGAGCGGTGTAAAGCGAATGGTGTCGCTCACTGGCTTAGCATGTGCCACAGCATGGCCGTGAGCCGCTGGGGCATGACCGTGATGTGCGTCGTGATGCTTGTGAGCGTCGTGGCCGTGGCCATGATCGGCCTTGGCATGACCATGATTGTCGTGGCCATGGTCGTCGTGTCCGTGATCATCATGCCCGTGATCGCCACCGAAAGCAGGGGCGGCCACTTGGTCGCGGATGAATACCACGAAGGTTTCGAGCAAGTTCCAGAGGCGTCCCTTGGGGGCACCACCGGGCTGTATGTTTTGAGCAAGCCAGCGGAAGGCCACGATCAGAATCGCACAGATGACGATTTCGATGATCATGAACCGCGAGACGCAAAACCCGGTGTTAGTTTCGTAGAAGTTGCGAAGCTCACCGAACGGTTGAGGAATCAGGATTTTGCCCGAGATGGCTTTGTTGTAGCCAGCCAGTTTGGAAGCATCCCATTCGGATACTTGCGTGTCGGCTTTGTACTCGGCGACGCGGGCCTTGTACGACCGGAGCTCGAGCCACTTGGTGCTGAACTCTTCGGTGGAGCGAAGCTTCGCGAACTCGACCAGGGCTTGGGCGGCGGGAGTGTCGGTCTTGACGTCGTCGCTCTTCAGGTACTCGCCGATGGTGAGTTTCTGTGTGCTGGCGACCGCCTCTTTCGCTGTCTCGACGGCCGCTTTGGCAGCCTTCTGGTCGGCTGGCTTGGCCCCTTCGGCAATCAGGCGTTCGACCTTGCTTTCAGCGGCGGAAACTTCGCGTTCGCCAGCAGCTTCGGTCGCTTCTTTGTGCGAGGCGAAATCAGCCTCGAGAGCTGCGAACTTCTCTTCGAGGAAAATGAAGAACGGTTTGCCGTGGTTGGCATGGTCGGCGTGTTGCCAATGTTCCCATTCATGCTCGAGGGCATGGGGATCATCGAGCTTCAGCCCCATTTCGCTGAGCTTTTCGAGCAGCTTCTCGGCTTCCCATTTTTGATAGTCGGGATCGAGCGAGACCCAGACATCGGGAAACTCTTTTCGACTGCCGTACGAAGCTTTCCAAAGCTTCGACGGAACTTCGAAGTAGTAGGAGTCCTTGATGTGCAGAATCGAACTTGCCATACCCTGCCTTCAGAAACCTAAGAGGCTTTGCTCGGTGCGACGCCGTCGGACTTTGCAGTAGCGGCCTTGGCGGTTGGCATCAGCGGGGTTCCCCCCACCATCCAGACCGACAGGAGCGTTTCGCAAGCGAGCGCGGCTAGATAATTCACAGTAAGAAGGGCCACCGCTTGTGGACGCGGGAGCACTTCGAGTTGATTGAGGAGGAGGGTGCCAGCCAGGAGCGGCAGACCGGTTCGAAAAAAGATCGAAGCGAGTAGGCCGTTGAGGGCCTGCCCCATTTGCTTGGCAATATAGACGGCTAGGAGCCCCAGGAGTCCGGCAACAAAGCAGATGGCTGCGGATGAAATGCCCACCAGCATTCCCTCATGACCACCCCAGCGATGCCCCAGCGCGGCGGTGGCGGCACCCGTAACGAGTAGCACCAGCGCGAGCGCTCCACCGCTGAGCAGCAAACTGCTTGCGGAGGTCGAGCTCGAGGTGGAAGACGAACTAGTCATGCCGCCAAAACCTAGTCATCCGATTTATGCGACATGCTATTCGCATGTCACTTCAGACAAATCGCCAATCGGGGCGAGGGGGGATCGCTTGCTGCCAGAAGGTTGTCCGCCATGGACAACAACTACTTTGGTGGGCGATCTGCCTGGGTCATTTGAATCAAATGCCAAAGACCAACTGTCGTGCCGAGAACCACTCCGAGGAGGGCCAGATACTGGGTGCCGAATCTTCGGTCCAGATATCCACCCACCACTGCCGGGATGACCATCTCGAGAGCCACGGTCGTGATCTTAGCCACCCACTCCATGGCTACTGCTAGCGGAGGTCGAGAAGGGGATCGATTCACAAAGACCCCCAAATTCGTGCACCTTCGCCAGGTTTCCCAGAGTGGTGCTCGCGGAAGTTTGTCAGCCTAAGCCTTCGAACTGGGCGAGGCTCCAGTATTCCGTCGGTCGATCTAGTTCGGGCTGTTTGGCTCTGTTAAGTGGTTACTGGATAGCAGTTTAGGGCTGCTTCGAGAGACCGCCGAGGAGCTGCCTGGCAAGAACGAGAATCTGCGAAAGAAAGTGGAGAAACCGTAATCTATCCAGGGCTTTGGGGGTGGTCAATGAGCGGAGAGGTGAATTCGTGTTTTTTTTCACAAAGTCGCGCTAAGGGGCGTAAGTGTTTATCTGCAATTAGGTTGCGGTAATTACCGGGCGGTTATTTTCCATGCATTGCTGTGCATTGGGCTCGGCAGCGGTGGTGCGTTGTGCTTCTCGGAAGTGTGCTGCTAGCGGCAGGGGCCGCAAAAAACGCTCAATCGTCACATTCATTCTGATCGGAAGGGGCATTTCCCGTAGAAGGGCCTTGGCGGTGCCCGAAGCCCCACTAAACCCGATGAACTGCCCCTGGATGGTTGCTTCTCTCTCCGCTATTGATTAGACTCGACCGTGGCAGGGATAGGGTAGGTAAGCGGCTGTTGATGCCTTTCTCGCGGAGTGAGCGAAAACGCTCGTTCTGACAGGGGGCATGCATGCCGCTGGCTACGCTCGCCATGAGACTTGGCCAGTTGCGGGCTTCGGCCGAGCGGAAGGCTGAACTTGTGTCATCCAGATGTATCCCGGCTGTGTTGGTTCAAAATAGTTGGCGAGAGTTCGGATAAAGGGTTGCTCTGCAAGGACTTGCTGCTTCCCGATGCGGAGATTCAGGGAGGGTGATCAAACTTATTGGTCGTGCTTTGCGTAGGTGAGGTCAGTATCGCTCACTTAGCAGGCGAGGCCGCGGCTTGTGCGGAGGTAACCGTCCCCGTGATTACGATTGCAACCCTGAAGACGCAAACCTGGAAAGACCTCGCCGAGCTCGCCAAAAGCAAGGGGCTTTCTGGCTATCATTCGATGCGGAAGGACGAGCTTGTCAAATTGCTCGCCAAAAGTGCCAAGGCGAAAGCCGCCCGCAAATCGGCCCCCAAATCAACTGCGGTGAAAGCCACCGCTCGACCAGCAGCCTCCAGCCGCTCTGTCGTAAAGCCCGTTGCAAAAACAGCTTCGGTCAAATCGCCAGCCGCTGTCAAAAACGGTAAGCCAGCGGCTAATCGCGTGTCGAGCCGAGCTTCGGCTCCTGCTGCTGCTGTTGCTCGGGCGAAAGCCGCTCCCACACCTCCGAAGGTTAACCCCCGGGTGGCGGAACGGATCCAGCGCGTGCATGCCGAACGCGAACGGCTGAAAGACCTGAGTGGTTCGCTCGGTCACGTTGTCAGCGGCGGCGGCAAAAAGCGAAACAGTCCCGACAAAGATCGCGTCGTTTTGATGGTTCGCGATTCGTACTGGATTCAGGCCTGCTGGCAGGTGCTCCGGACGAGTGTGAAGCGAGCCGAAGCGGCACTGGCCGAACATTGGCACACCGCCAAGCCGATGCTCCGTCTGCTGGAAGTCGATGGCAGCAACACCACCAGCACCAGCGAACGTGTGGTGCGTGAAGTCGAAATTCATGGTGGCGTGAACAACTGGTACATCGAAGTTAACAATCCACCGCAAAGCTATCGCGTCGATCTGGGTTACTTGGCCGCGAATGGCAAGTTCTACACCCTCTGTCGCAGCAATGCCGTTTCGACGCCGCTCCCCGACAGCACGAGCGAGATCGACGAGAATTGGTCGGACATTGCAGAAAACTACGAGAAGGTTTTTGCCCTCAGCGGTGGCTACTCGGAAGATGGGAACAGCGGCGAATTGCGTGAGTTGTTCGAAGAGCGTCTCCGTCGTCCGATGGGCCCACCCAATGGCAACGGCTCGCAGTTTGGTATGGGGGCCGATCGCATCCTGCACAAGCATCGCGAGTTCCAGTTCCAAGTCGATGCCGAGATGATCATCTATGGTTCGACGAAGAGCGACGCTCGCGTCACGTTGGCTGGTGAACCAGTGAAGCTCCGCAGCGACGGAACCTTCACGATTCGTCTGGCGATGCCCGACAAGCGTCAAGTGCTCCCCGTGGTGGCCGCGAGTGCTGATGGTGTCGAGCAACGCACGATTGTGATTGCCGTCGAGCGCAACACCAAGGTGCTCGAGCCGATGGTTCGCGAAGCTAACGACTAACCCAATTTCGCCGGGAATCAGCCCCGGCATGATCGAGCGTTCAGCTCCGATTTGTTAAACTAAAAGCTCTGGTGTCGCACGATTCGTGGCGATGCCAGGGCTTTTTTGTTGCGCCTGGCGAGGCGCGGTGATGCACCTAAGCAGGCGTGGATTCATGGCAACGGTACCGATCGAGCTCACGGCCGAACTGGCTGCAAAACGCGATCAGCTTTTGGCTTCTCTGGCAACGCTCTCGAGCGTGGCAGTGGCGTTTTCTGGCGGGGTCGACTCTGCCGTGGTGGCCAAAGCGGCTCAACTATCGCTCGGCGATGCAGCAGTGGCTGTCACCGGCGTAAGTCCCAGTCTGGCCAGCGGCGAACTCGAAATCGCCATCGAAGTGGCCAGCGCCATCGGCATTCGCCACGAGATCATGCGGACCGATGAACTCGGCTCGGAGGGGTATGTCCGCAACGCGGGAGATCGATGCTATTTCTGTAAGACCGAACTTTATACGCAGCTCGAGTCGCGCTTAGCAGCGCTTGATGTCGAGGCGATTGTCAACGGCGCGAATGTTGACGATCTAGGCGATCATCGTCCCGGTATGAAAGCGGCGAGTGAACATCGGGTCCGTAGTCCGCTGGCGGAAGCGGGGCTGACGAAAGCCGAAGTTCGCGAACTCGCACGCTACTGGAATTTGAGCGTCTCGGATAAGCCCGCCACACCTTGCCTCTCGAGCCGCCTAGCGTATGGCGTGCAGGTGACTCCCGAGCGACTGCGGATGATCGACGAGGCTGAAGTTTGGCTGAAAGAGCAGGGGATCGCCAACTGCCGCGTGCGACTGCACGAAGGCATGATCGCGCGACTGGAAGTGCCAGTGAGCGATTTGGTGAGGGTTGCTTCGTCGCCACTGCGCGAAACGCTCGCAGCGGAGTTCAAGCGACTCGGGTTTCGCTTTGTCACGCTCGATCTCGAAGGTTTTCGCAGTGGCAGTTTGAATCAGCTACTCACAATCGAACTGGTGAAGTAGCTGGCGCGAAGCGTGGAAAAGCTTGGATGGACTAGAGTCAGGTGCCGGGGGCGCCTCGGCGCAGCCGATAGCCCCGTGGGATTGCCAAACGATCACAGGCGAAACCGAAGCTTGGTCGGTGTTTTTTGCCAGCCTCTACGACTCTCGATCAAACTTCTGTTTGACCTTTTTGAGGGAATCAGGCGTGAGATACCATTCCGCTAAACCACAGGTACCGCACACCCGCAATTGACATGTTGCATAGTCCCATAGTCCAAAAAATCCGACTGGCAACGCGGCCGAGGCATGGCCGCTAAAGTACACTTCGCGAGTGTAAAACTCGGTGCTACTACAATTTCTGCAGCTCTTATCGGATTCCACTCGGACGAAGTCTCCAAGCTCTTTGGGGTGGGGCGTTTACTTCTTACCGAGCGGCTTGGATTTCGCTGGTGGCTTGCGCACCCAGGCCTGGGCCACTTGATTCGGGCTGCCGCCGTAGGTGGCCGAGAACGACTGATCGAAGTTGCCACCTTTGCGGAGATCGGCCAGGAGTTTGTCGTAGCGTTTAGCGTCGGCCATCAGGAACTTTACGAAGCTGTAGGCACAGATATCGGTTTCTTCGGGAGGGAGTTTGCCGGTGAGGAAGTCGTCGGGAGCGCTCATCGTTGAGACGACTGGAAGCACGGCATCGTCCCACTTCTGAACGCGGCCATCAGCACCATCGAGACGCGAGGCAGCAACGCGGGCCGAGCCTTCCGCGAACCAGCGCGGCGTTCCTTTACCGAGCGAGGCGATATAGGTGCCGGCAAGCTGCTGACCGATGAGGACCTGCAGCGAGTAGTCGCCAGCGCGAGGTGGAACAACCACGCCATAGGCGTCGACAATGGTGTAGTTGAAGTGACCGCGCCAAGGGAGTGGCAGATCACGGCGCTCGACCATTTTGCCGAACTCGCTGTAGTCGTAGCGTTCGCGGAAGACATAGAGCGAAACGCGACCCTTCACGAGTGCCTGGTCGGCTGGTGCCTTGAAGATGGTGGCAATTTTGGGAGCGAGCGATTCGGCTTGTTGTCCGATATCGGCGAGTGTGTTTTCGCCTACGTTGCCGAGCACCATGAAGTTGGTGGTTTCGACTTTATCGGCAGGCATATCGGGGAGAACGAGCTTCCAGTTCGAGAGCGCCAGGTTAGCGCGGTCGAGGCTCAGCTGTTCGTGCGTGCTGGAGTTGGCTTTGGCCAGTGCGGCGATTTCGATCACCGATTGTTTGGCGTTACCGCCATCGAACTTGGCCCCTTCTTCGATCCACTTCTCGAACTTCGCAATCACTTCGTCGGCTAGGGGAGCCATGCCTTGTGGCATGCGCATTCCATCAGCGGTTCCCTTGAGCTTCTTAATCAGCAAACTGTCGGCAGGTTTACCGGGGAGGATCGCAGTGCCGAGGTCGCCACCCTTGAGCAAGCTCTCGAACGTGAAGACGCTGAAGTTTTCGCGCGGGCGATTCGTGCCGTGACAGCCGGTGCACGAGGCAACGAGGACCGGGGCAATATCTTTGGCAAAGCTGATGGTTTCTTTACCGGTTGCTTCGGCCACCATCACCATCGGTGGAGCGGCGGCTGGAGTGCCAGCGGTGAGGGCAGTGAGGTTAGCGGCGGGATCGGGGCCGTCGAACTTGGCCCCTTCGGTGATCCATTTTTTGAGGGTCGCGAGTTGCGGTTCGGGGATGCCAGCGCCGCTGGGGGGCATCTCTTTATCTTGGATCTTCACGACGAGGTCGCTGCCATCGATGTTGCCTGGAAAGACCACTTTGCCAGCAGCAGGTCCTTTCATCAGCACGTCGTAGCTGGCCATCGAGAACATGCCGCGACTGCCGCGGACGTGGCAACCACCACAGTGCTGCACCAAAATCGGAGCGACCTCTTTGGTGAAGCTGGTTCCGCCACCTGCAGGAGCTTCGCCCGGCTTGGGCATCGGCTTTTCAGCTTCGAGTGGCTTGAGGGCGGGGAGGGTGATTCCTTCGAGCTCGAGCACTGCGTGCGCATTGAGCAGGCGGCGATAGGTGGGAGCCAAGAGTTCGATAACCTGAGCATCGCCACTTTCAGCGAGCTTTTCGATGCGAGTTTGCACTTCGGCAACCGCTTCGCCCGATTCCTTAAACTTGCCAGCCTTGAACAGGTTGGCCGCTTTGGAAGTGAGCGTGCTGATGGCGGCGATCTCGGCCCGTTGTTCGGGGGTGGCAACGGCATGCGACGTGCTTGCAAGTCCCAGAAGAGCCACGAGGCTGAGCAGCGCGAAGGTGACCATGAGTCGAGAGAAACAACGCATCAGCAGGAATCCTTTAAGCACTCGCGCGGAAAAGCGGGTCGGGCTGGGGCCTGACGGTTGGTGGGACCGGCAGTCAGCAGCAGTTAGTGACGAGCAGATAAGCACCTACGATAACGGGCCGCATGCCACGTGGCAAATTGCCTCGCGGGCGCAAGATGAGCCGGTTATCTACCGTAAGCGAAGATCGGGGCGGTTTGTACTCAGCAAAGATAGCTGATGCTGGGACCCGCTGCGTGGCGAGTAGCCCCCTAGTTGTGGTGGCGCTTGCGGACGTACTTCTTCACCGCAGCAGCGGCCAGTTTGGCCCGGCGACTCGCTTTGTAGCCATGTTCGAGGGCGAACCACTCGGCATAGCGTTCGCGATCGACATAGCTGGTGTTGCGGTTGTCGAGAATGTGCCCCAATTCGTGGATCAGCACGTTGTTGAGGTAGAAGTCGCGGATCGCCTCTTCGGTCCAGGTCAGATTCCAGTGACCACCCTTCTTATCGGGCTCCCACTGGCCGCCAAACATGGCCGATTCGATCTTTTGGGCCGGTTTGGGGGGCTGTGTGAATTTCTCGACCAGGTTGTCTTCGATCGGATAGAGGTAGATCGTCGTCCCCCACTGCATGCCGTAGCAGGGAGAGCGTCGCTTTTTGCGGGTCATTTGGCTCAGCTGCACCACTTCGAGCGAGTCGAGCATCCAGCTGGGGAGCTGTGCCAGGCGGCCTCGTACGTCCTCTTCGGTGACGACATGGCGGTAGCCCTTGCCGGCGTCCTGGACCACCACCTGAAAGCCGCGTGAGGGCTCGTGGGACGGTTCGTACCATCGTTCGGGGGGCAGGTAGGGGCCACGAAGCACCGAGCCGCTCAATCGCGCACGTTTACCCGGCAGCACCTGACGCCGCGAAACGGCGGCACGCTCGGCAGCGGGATGCGAAGCAGGAGTCTTCAGGATGTGTTCGAGGCGGCGGGGCATGACTACACCAAGACCAAGCTTTCTCCAAAGAGTTTTGATGACTCGAAGCCGCTGCCGATGCGACCTGGGTGGCCGCAGGACATTGACTTCGCCCGAGAGATTCGAGGCTCGCAGCGGCACTGGCCGCCCCAAGTCACTCGGATCACTTACCTAATCGTACGACCGTGGAAAGGCAGAATTCAAGCATCTTGTGCAAGTTGTTTTCTGGGAAAGACTTGCGACAAATATTGGGAACGGCTTGACTTGCGGATGGCGCGGGTTTCGCGCCCCTACAATCGCGCGGACGGAGGTTGCTCGGGAGAGCTTGCGAGCAGACTGCTAAGCACCCTGCGAGCCCCCTTAACTACGTCGCGATGAGGGCGATGGCTCGCGCTTTTTTCGAGGAGACAAAAATCATTGCGCGCGGCTATGAAAGCGCGCGCGAGAAGCGCAACAAAGCGCGCCTGGCGCGCGCGAAAGCGCGCTTTGTTGCGCTTTCGATGCGCTGAAGTGAAAGTGCACGCGACGGGTGCACGCAGGTGAGTTGCTAGCGATGAAGATTCGTTCCATCGCCGAATCATTCGGACGCTGATCGGCTCGCGTACCGACTCGCGATGCTCGTTGCCTGCCAAACCGCTTAAGGGGATCCGCTTGCCGCCTGCTCTACTCGCTGAAAGCGTTCATAACAGTCTCGCCAGCGATCACACCCAGCGTTTCGCAGTTCCAGTGCCGCTGCTCTGCATAAACTGATTACCCCTGGTCGTTGCAGCAAGATGTGCCGGCGATCGCATCGCAAAAAGTGACCTATTTCGAGCGAAATATTGCTGTTTTTGAGCATGCGGCGGTTGCAGCGGTGATGCGCGTGCCGCAGCGAGCATGTCGATCGAAGAGCGTCGTCGCTGCATGTCGACATGCGATCCACCGCGCGACAGCAGCGCGTGAAGTGTTCATTCAATCGACACTTCACCGCTACGCAAAGTCGGTTTATGCCGCGCATGTGTGTCGTAGTGGCAATCAAAGCGGCGCTAGAGGGAGCAGCAGGCCTCACATCGCGCCGATAAGTGATCGCGCGGCACTCCTCGAGCGACTGACAGCGTGGCATCGTGCGCGAGCACGCTCTGCAGTAGCCAGTCACGCTGCTGTGAGTGTCGCGCTGCTCGAGTGGTCGCTCTAGCAGCATCGAAGTCACTTCCATTGGCGTGCTAGGAAGAGAAGATTGGTGCGTCAAATTCGCAGCCATGAACACTCTTTGGCGAGAGCAAAACGAGCCTCGAAAAAGGCCCTCGTCGAGGCTTCTCGACAGACCAAAAACAGGGCTCTCTGCAGGCCGTTTTTGGGACCTATCGCCGCAGCCGTTTTCGCGCGACTTCGCGAGGCAAAAAACTGTCCAGCTCGCCCATTTTTTTCAAAAATTTGGCGGTAGAACCGGCCCTGGACCACCCAAAGTGGTGGTTCTTGAGCTGTCGGTCGCCACCGACATCCCTTCCAGGTAGCCTGGAGGGGTGGGCGGGGCAAGGTAGCTGGTGTCGTTCGAATTGGTTGATTCCGGCTGACGCTCGCGGCGAGGTGAGTCTCCCGAACCGCCAATCATGATCGCGACGGTCACAATTCCCGCGATCGCCACGGCCACTGCGGCAACACCTCCACCAATCAGCAGCCACAGCGGCACTTTGGCGGTGAGTGAGGCGAGCAGCCCCTTTTTCGCCCCCACCTTCGTTCCCGCAGGACCCTTACCAGCAATCGACGAGGTGCTTCCTGCTGGGTTAATCGCAGGGCTGCTGGTGCCGAGCGATAAGATCGGCATGCCACCCGAGGTGGTCTTAATCTTCGAGCCACCGGGACGTGCGGCTGGTTTCGCCGCTGGCTTGGCAGAGCCCGATTTGGTCGACCCCGATTTCGTCGAGCCCGAGCCACCCACGTCGAAATTGAAGTTCGGCAAAGCGCTCGAGTTGCTTTTGGAACTACCACTCGCCGAGCTATCGAGTGGGCGAGCGACAGGGAGTCCCTTGTTGCTGCCAGCGGTCGGCTGCGACTTGGCAGTCGGATCAACCACTCTCTTGCTACTGCCGGGCGATCCCTTCGCAGCTGGTGCGGCGGGGGAACTACCCGGCAACCGCGTCGCCTTGGGAAGTCCCTCGAGACCTTTCACCGTTCCTTCGCGAGCCTGATCGGAAATCGTATCGTCGCTATGATCGGGCACAGGTCGATCGGTTCCCGGCATGCCCCGTCCGGAGCCCGCTCCGGGAAGGCCCAGTTTCGACGAGCCACCTCCACGCGAGGCGACACTGGCGGCTGTCAGCTGCGCCGCTTTCCGCGCCGCATCGCTGCTGCCTGGCTCAAATCGATAGCCGTGATTCACCAACCACGCTTCGAGTGCGTCGGCCACTTCGCGCATCGTGTGGAAGCGTTTTTCAGGCCGTTTTTGCATCATCTTCAGGCAGATGTCGCACAGATCGCGCGGCACATCAGGTCGCTCTTTGCGCAAATCTTCCGGCATCTGCGTCTGATGTTTGGCAATCCGCTGGGCCAGCGTTCCATCAGGAAATGGAGGATGACCCGAGAGCAAATAATAGAGCGTACAGCCGAGGCTGTAGATGTCGGCCCGATGATCGACCTTGTGACTATTCACCGCTTGTTCGGGCGATAGATAGTCGGCCGTGCCGAGCACATTTTCGTTGTGGGCAATCGTCAGCGACGCTTGTTCGCTATCGCTGCTCAGCGCTAAGCCAAGGTCGAGAATCTTGACGAGCCCCTTGGTATCCACCAGCAAGTTGGCCGGCTTCACGTCGCGGTGAATCAGCGACGATTTGTGCGAGTAGTCGAGTCCCTCGGCAGCCTGCGCGATGTAGTTGCAGGCGAGTTCGAGTGGCAGCGGTCCTTCTGCTTTCACAATGTTCTGCAGATCGCGCCCTTCGATGTACTCCATCACCAAAAAGTGCGTGTCGCCATCGTTGTCGACGTCGTAGGCTCGCACGATGTTCGGATGGTCGAGCGAAGCTGTTGCTTGCGCTTCGAGATGAAACCGGGCCAGATAGCTCGAGTCGTTCACCCGCGCTTTGGGAAGTACTTTAATCGCCCGCTGGCGACGCATCAGCAGATGCTCGGCCAAATAAACGCTGCTCATACCACCGCTGCCAATGTGCCGCAGCAGTTTGTACTTGCCGAGGAAGAAGCCTTTGTACTTCTTGTCCATCAGCTTTTCCGAGTGCCAACTGGTGATCAGTTTGGCGTCGATCAACTCGGCCGCCACGAGATCGGCATCTTCGGGAAGCGATCCGCCATGCTTCGCCTTCAGAGGGGCGAGGGCCGTTTCGAGCGCACCGCTATCGGCCAGACCACTTTTCTGGACGTAATCGAGAAACGCGTCGACGCTAAGCTTTGCCATGCCGCTCAAATCCGCCTCGAGGCACGGGAGTTCGGCAGTCCCCCAAAGACCGCCGACAACTGTCGCCGCTGTAGCCAAGTTTTCACTCGCTGCAGCGAATTCACTGTTACTGGCAACCGGCTTCCAACCACTAACACTCCGCGCCGGGCAATCGCGGAAGCTCGTGAGCTGCCACAAAGGGCAGGTCAACAAGTCACGCTCAGCAGGACACCTTGGGCCACAGAGGCTTCGTGCCACAATGCTTATCGGCTCGACGTGCTGGTGGAGATTTGCCGCATTTTCATTCGGTCGTCGCTACGACAACTGTCCGCTGCGAGCCGAAAGCCGCCTTTCAGGGCGTGATTCGTTCGCAAGACGACCAGATAATCCAGTGACTATCTCACAAAAAACTAGCAGTTTCTTCCCAGAAAAACCTTGGATTGCTTGCCAAACCTACACCGAGTTTTTCCGGGCATCAAGCATCAACACTCGTATTCTAACACGGTTTGCGACAAAATGAAGCAATCCGCATGCTGGCAGAACCCCACTTGCTAGCCCCACCATGAAGTCGGAAGCATGTGGTCAACGCCCCCCTTTTGTCAATAATAAGTGCTTAGGCACACGATTCTTTCCCTCCCGCTTGAAAGGAGCCTGTCATCGGCCTGCTTTCGCAACTCTCGAGTCTGTTCGGCAGCCGCAGTTCGGCCGATGCCGCTTGTGGTGGTGGAAACAAAGTCGCTCCGAGCGAGCATTCGGCTGTTGTCTACACGCGCCAGGGGTGCCACCTGTGCGACGAGGCGATCGAAATCCTCGTCCGCCATGGACTTACTCCCACGAAGATCGATATCGATGCCGACCCCGAGCTGCGCGGCAAATACACCAGCTGCGTTCCCGTGGTCGAAATCGATGGGAAGATCCGTTTCCGCGCCAAGGTGAACGAAGTCCTGCTCAAACGCATCTTGGCTGCTGAAGCTGCGCCCCAGTGACAACCAGCCCAGCGCGATCGCGCCTGGTCTTGATGGCCAAGTACTGGCAGGCCGGGAGCGCCAAAACACGCCTCGCGCCTCTGCTGGGGTTCGAGCATGCGGCGCTCGTGCAAAAATATTTGGTCGAGGCAGTAGTTGCGCGCTGGAAATCGGTGGCCGACGAGCGCGCGATCTGTTTTGCTCCGGCGACCGCCCGCGACCAGTTCGCCGCGCTCATCGCATCGCTTGCCCCTGCAGCCTGGCACCTCACCGAGCAATCGCCGGGCGATCTAGGCGAGCGACTCATCAGCTGCACTAGCGCTGCGTTCCACGCCGGTTGTCAGCGCCTGCTGTTGATCGGCAGCGACTCGCCCGATCTTCCCCGCGACTATATAGACGAAGCTTTCGCGCAACTGGCGACGCACGACATCGTGCTCGGTCCGAGCGAAGATGGTGGCTACTATCTCGTGGGGCTCTCGCAACCCGCCATCACGATTTTTCAATCAATCGCCTGGAGCACCCCGCAGGTTCTGCAGCAAACGCTCGCGCGCATCGCCGCCGCTGGGCTCTCCGTGCATCTGCTCCCCGCATGGTACGATTGTGATGAGCCGAGCGATCTCGAGCGGCTGATGCAGCAACTAGCGCGTCGCTCGGTTGCCGATCCCGATCGGGCTGAACCCGATTTAGTAGCGCTCGAGCGAAAGCTCCGCGAGCTTCGTGAGCAAGCCAATTCGCAAGCCATGCAGCAGCAATAAGCGCAGAGCAGGGGAGGGGGCCGCGACCTTCTCGGTACTCAATTTTCTTTCCATCGTTTGAAGCGATTTCGATGAACGATTGCCTGGTGATTGGTGGTGGTGTGATCGGACTCTCGATCGCTTGGGAGCTCGCGCGTCGTGGCCAATCGGTGCAGCTGGTGGACCAGGGAAAACTGGCGCGTGAAGCAAGCTGGGCCGGTGCCGGAATTCTTCCTCCCGCCGCACGTCCCCTGGCGATTCATCCCTACGATCAGCTTCGCGCCATGGCATTTGAAATGCATCGCGAATGGTCGGCGCGACTCCTCCGTGAAACTGGCATTCACAACGGCTATCAGCAAAACGGGGCTATCTATCTCGCGCGCTCGGCTGGCGAAGTTGCTTCGCTAGTCGCCTGGAGCCAGCTTGCCAGCGACGAACAGGTGCAGATCGAAAAACTCACCCCCGCGCGCCTTCGCGAAATCGAACCGGCCATCGCCCCAGCCCCGTCGTCGAAGCCGCTCCGCGCCACCTACTTTCTGCCGGAAGAATGTCAGATTCGCAATCCTCGGCATCTGCAGTCGCTCATTCGCGCCTGTCAGCAAGCGGGAGTCGAGCTGATTGAAAACAGCCCGCTCGTCGATCTGCAGTTGCACGGTGGCGAAGTGGTGGCCGCCATCACCTCGCAAGGCGAATTGCGGGCCAAAAACTACTGCATCGCCACCGGCGCGTGGTCCGGCATTCTGCTGCAGAAGCTCGGTTTTGAAGTGGGTGTTCTGCCGATACGCGGACAAATGCTGCTGCTCAAAACCGACGCCCCGATCCTCCGCACCATTGTGAACGAAGGCCCGCGCTACATGGTGCCGCGCGACGATGGCCATCTGCTGATCGGCGCCACCGAAGAAGAAGTCGGCTTCGACAAACGCAACACCGAAGAAGCTCTAGCCGACTTGCATCAGTTTGCCATCGAGCTTGTCCCTAGCCTCGCGAGCGCACAGGTCGTGCAATCGTGGGCTGGCCTGCGGCCCGCTTCGTACGATGGTTTTCCGTACCTCGGAAAGCTGCCGAATTTAGCCAACGCATTTGTCGCCGCCGGACACTTTCGAAGTGGGCTCTACTTGTCTCCCGCCACAGCCATGGTGATGAGCGACTTGATTTCGGGGATCACGCCGGCGGTCGATCTTTCGCCGTTTTGCGTCCTGCGCTAAAAGCAACTCGCTCCACTTCGAGATTTTGATCCAAAAAAAGCTTGTAATGGCTCGGCGTAAAGGATTATTCTACGTCCCCCGAAAGTGCGGATTGCACCTTGGAGCGAGCAGGCAGTCTTTGGGATCAGTAACTAGGCGGAGTGCAGCGCGATGATCATCTACGGAAGTCGTGGTATTGAGCGGACAGTGACCCAGGGAAACTTTCATTGCCCTCGGTGCGGCCCCAGCCGCGTGTTTACTCACAAAGAAATTCGCCGCTGGTTCACGCTCTACTTCATTCCCGTGTTTCCGATGTACCGGGCCGGGGAATACATCGAATGCGGCACTTGCGGCGCCACGTTCGGCCCCGAAGTGCTGAACTATTCGCCCGAGCCATCGCAGCAGGTGAGCGACCCGATGATGGTTGCCCGCGGCGCTGCTGCTGCATCGGGGGCGATCCCTTTCGACGAGCCCGATCCCAACGCCGTGCGCCAGCAGATGGTGGCCACCAGTCGTCGGCTGCTGGTCCTTTCCCTGGCGGCACTTCCGCGCCCCAACGAAGGGCACATGACCTCGCTTTGCAACGAGTTTCATCGACTCGTCGGGCAGCCCTTGACCCCCGACCAAGTCAATGGTGAATGGCAGCAGGTGATTCAGTCGGGGCAGAATATTGTCCCCTACGCGCGGCAAGTCTCCGGGCAATTCACCCCCCAGCAGCTGTCGGCCATCATGCAGGCCATCACCGGCATGATCGCCGGGGGGCGTAGCATCACGATGGAAGAACGGCAGCTCGCCAGTCAAATCGCCACCGCCCTCGGCATCTCCTCGACCATTGCCGAGCAGGTGATCGTCCCCGCGCTCGGCCGCTAGCGCCGGCCGCCACGATTGCTATAGCGACTCGCAGCCAGGATCCGACCCTGTTTCCTGGCTCTCGAATTGCTGCGCTAAGCCTTGCCACAGTAACGCTTTTTATTGCCCCCAGCGGCGCGGTTACTACGCGGAACCTTCACCTCACACGGATCGCCGGCACCCTCCGGAGGCCGCTTGGCTCCAGCGGGTGCCGTTTCTACAATCTACGGTTTGCCAACAGCGATTCTCCGGCTCCTGTGCGGAACTCTCTCCTCACCTCTGCCACTGGCGCTTCTCCGCCAGGCATGAGCCAGCGCTATGGTTGCTGGCAATCTCGGGCGACTTCGTTTCCGCGTGAAGGTTTTAATTGCATGTCCATGACGACTCCGGTGAAAAAAAACACCTCCATTAAACGTGTGGCGATCCTCTTTGCAGGTGGACCAGCTCCCGGCGCTAACGCCGTGATCTCGACCGCCGCTGTTTCGTTTTTGCGAAACAACATCGAGGTCTACGGCATTCAGTACGGCTACTCGAACCTCATCGACTACTCCCCCGAGAAGCCGCTCGAAGCCGACAAGCACTACGTCAACATCACCCACAAAGTCCTCAAGCGAACCCGCAGCTCGCAAGGGATCATGATCGGCACCGCCCGCGCCAATCCCGGCAAGCACATCTCGCACCCCGATCACCTGAAGGACCCGCAGCTGTCGGCCCCGATGCGCCGCGTCTACGAAGGGCTCTGCTCGCTCGGCGTCGATGCCCTCATCTCCATCGGTGGCGACGACACCCTCAAAACCGCCAACAAGTTCAAGATGTACCAGGACACCTTGCCCGCTTCGGCCAAGCGCATCCCGGTCGTGCATCTCCCCAAAACGATCGACAACGATTACATGGGGATCGACTTCACGTTCGGCTATTTCACCGCTGTCGAAACGCTCGCCTCCGAAATTCGCAACCTGCTGGCCGATGCTGAAGCGAGCCGCGCCTACTTCCTCACCGAAACGATGGGCCGCAGCGCAGGTTGGCTGTCGTACGGTGCCGCCATCGCCGGCGAAGCCAGCTTGGTGATCAGCGTTGAAGACATCATCGGCAGCTATCGCACGACCGAAACCGTCCCCAATCCCAAGACGGGCGAAAACGATACTCGCGACATCATGGACGTCGAGCGCGTCGTCGGCCGCATCGTCAAGCTGATGATGGCCCGCGACGACGAGCGCAAAGAGTTTGGCGTGATCGTCATGGCCGAGGGACTCGCCGAACTCCTCCCGATGAAATACCTCGAAGGGATTCCGCGCGACGATCACGGCCATATCTCGATTTCGCACGTCAACCTGGGCCGCATGTTCTCGAAGCTGGTGAGTGATGCTTACAAGAAAGCATCGGGCAAGAGCCGCAAGGTCACCGGCCTGCAGCTGGGCTACGAATCGCGCTGTGCCAAACCACACGCTTTCGACGTAATGCTCGGCAGCCAACTCGGCGTCGGTGCCTATCGCGCCCTGGTCGAAGAAGGACACAACGGCGTCATGGTTTCGGTCACCGGCCAATTGCAGCTGCACTATGTGCCGTTTGAAAAGCTGGTCGACCCACAAACCCTCGTCACCGTCGTTCGCTTCATCGAAACAGGCAGCGACTTCCACCGCCTCGCCCGCTTCCTCGAAACCTACGTCAACGAGTAATCACCGCAGAGCTAGTCATCGTAGGGCTAGTCATCGTAGGGCTAGTCATCGTAGGGCTGGCTGCACCGGCCAACGAACGAGTGTCACTCGCCTGCTGAAAACATCGCCCCCGGGTTGCGTTGCACTGGGGCACAAAGGGCTGTCGCATGCGTTTAACGCCATGGTCTTCGCTTTCGCGCGTCGACAGCCCGTTTGTGTTGGATACAATCGAAAAAGCTATTCGGCATTTGATTCGCAGCGCCATTGTTGCTGTGCTCTGTCTCTTATTCGCAGGGTGCGGCCAGCTGGCCGAAACTCCCGCAGCACCCGCCACGGCTCCCACCTCGCAGGTTCCACAGGCTCTGCTCGATAAGCTGACTGCCGCCCATGAGCAGCATCGTAGTGCCAGCGGCTTTGACTTCCCCTGGACGAATCTCGAGGAGCATATTCGCCAGCAGCCCAACCAGCGTGTGCTGATTGTGGGCATTGGCAGTCTGCTCAATCTGGAGTCCGCTGCGGAGGACATCCAAGGGGTAAACGAAGAGGAATTCTTTCCAGTCGTTGCCGTCGGCGCAAAGCGGCTCTTTAACTACCTGATTCCAGGCAGCGTCCTGGAAGAACTCGGAGGCAACCCGCAGCCCGACGAGCGTGCGGCGCTCAACATGGTGGCGACCGGTCGCAGCAACGATTGGTTCAACGGCCGCATTCTTTCGGTCGCTGTACAAGATCTGGATGGCCTACGGAAGCGCGAGCACGGCTATCATCTGCGTCCTGTCACCAGCATTCGCTGGGACTCGCCCACAGACGAGCCGTTTCTGGCCTACGTGCTCTGTGCCGAGGATGAAGTGGTCGAAGGTCGCCAGGTGATCGACAACACCATCGAGCCCAACCCGGCCTACGTCGAAATCTGCCTCACCGGCGCTAGTTCCGTCTCGCAGGAGTTTGGTGCGATGTTTCTCGACACCAGCTACTTGGCCGATGGCAAAACCTCACTCCGCACTTGGCTCGCCACTCACCCACTACCAATCGCCGACGAATCCCCCTCGTCACCTTAATCACGGCCCATTGAATACCGTAGCAGCGCAGCTGCAGGCGCCCTCGAACATCGCTCGTCGACGAATCGAAAGTAAGGCCGGCTCGACCGGCCGAAGACCGCCTTCATTTTTCGGGGCTTCGATCTTTCGCTGCTCCGCGAGGAGTTCCCAAAACAGGCTGTGGATATTTCGCCAGCGTCATCTTGAGTGACTCCACCACCTCGGGCTGCTTTGCAGCAAGGTTTTCGCGCTCCAGCGGATCAGCATCGTAGTCGTAAAGTTCATACACGGCAGACTCGGGCGCGGCACCAATCGCTCGCCACTCAACAAGCCGATAACGGTCCGTCCTGATCGCTCGGCCCAGTTTTGCCTTGGGGTAAGCGTGATAAGCATGGTCGCGAACTCGAGCCGACGAGTCCTTGAGCACCGGCACTAGGCTCACGCCGTCAATTGGCTGTGGACCCGAAGGTGCAGGCAAGCCAGCTAGCTCAGCAAGTGTGGGGAAGATGTCCACGCTCTCGGCCAACTGCTTCGTAGCGGTTCCAGGCTGAGTCACCCCCGGCGCGACAATCACAATCGGAATGCGATTGGCCTGCTCGTAATTCGTATGCTTCGTCCAAATACCCAGATCGCCCAGATGAAAGCCGTGATCGCCCCACAGCACGACGATGGTATTGCCGGCCAGCCCCGACGCATTCAGCTCTTCCAGAACCTTCCCGATTTGGGCGTCGACGAAGCTCATGCTCGCGTAATAGCCGTGGATCAAATTCCGCTTTAGCTCATCGCTGAACTCTGCTTTCCCATTCTCGGGGACCGGTTTGTAATTGCTGATCTCACCGCCACGTTTGCCCGCTACCGGCGGCGCATTCATGGGAAGCTGCTCGAACTCGGGCATCGGCAATTTCGCCCGATCGTACAGGTCCCAATATTTTTTCGGAGCACAGAACGGCAAGTGCGGGCGAGCAAAACCGATAGCGATAAAAAACGGTGTCCCTTCCTGGTCGCGAAGTTGCTTTGCCGCGCGCAGTCGCTTGATTGTTTCCGAAGCGACGCGCCCATCGGCATACTGCAGATCGTCAACGTCTGGCGCTTCAAATGCGGCGCCACGCGGGAGCGATCCAATCTCGCCCAGTCGCTGATTCGTAAAGAAGGCTTCTTCACGCGTTAGCTTGCCACCATCGGTGCTCGCCGGGTCCAAATACTCAATCACTTTGTCGTGAAAGTGCGGGACGCTAAAGGAGTCAGGATCACCTTGATTGCCATGCCCGATGTGAAAGACTTTCCCCAGCGACTCAGTTCGATAGCCATGCTTGGCAAAGTACTGCGGCAGGGTGACCGCATCGGGAATGAATTGACGCAGCTGACTCCCCAGCCCATACAGGCCGGTCGACGTGGAATGCGAACCGAGCATCAAGGTAAATCGCGACGGCGCACAAACAGCCTGATTACAGTACGCCCGCTCAAACCGCATCCCACGCTCAGCAAGCTTGTCGAGACTGGGCGTTTGCGCAACAGGATCGCCATAACAGCCTAGCGCTGGCTTAAGGTCGTCCACCAAAATCATCAGCACATTCGGACGATCATTCGCAGCGACAAAATCCGGCCCCGCACTCGCCAGCGCAGCGCCGACCAACATAGCCAAGACAAAAATGCGCATCATCGATGTCTCTCTTTCCAGTCGTACTAAAAATTCATTGCTAGGTTTGTAGCCAGTTCCTTGGGCCAATTTGCCGGCCATCTTTCTCAAGGCAAGCCTCTCACCGACTGCGTCGGCATCAATGCGAACTACCAAGGTTGAATTGGTGTTTTGTACGGTATTTGCTAGGCTAGCTGCTGACAATAGAAAACCTTGGTGACTCTTTGCCTGCTGCGAGGACTAATGCATGTCTCGTCACGTTCACAGTATAGCGATACTGCTGGTCAGCCTGATTTGTTGTCCAGTGCTCGCATTGGCTCAAGAGGCGAAAGTCGAGAGGCCTGCGCTTCGTCCCAAAGAATTTCCTGCTTTTGATTTCATGAGCTTGCAGGTTGCCAAGATTTCGGCAGATGGGACACGACTGGAGTTGCTGAGTCCACAACTAAAGGTCGAACAAAGGCCTGGCATGATTCAGAGGAAGGTGCCGGAAACGCGAAGTCGCTTAGTTGATCTTGGAAATGGTGTGATGAAGGAAGAGACCTACACTGAATATGTCAATGTCATGGAAACATTCGTCGTTCCAGTGAAAACCGTTCAAGGTGAAACTCGAACCCACGTGGCTATCGACGCATCGCTCTTAGCCTGGAAGATCGACGGCACACCTATGGAAGCTGCTGAACTAGCAAAGTTGTTCGAAAAGCCCCGGCATGTTGTGGTGCTGCCGGCGCTGTTGAACGAGAAGTTCAGCGGTGTCGATCCCTACTATCGCGCGATGCTGCGCGATGACTTGATCGTCCTGGGTGGTTCAATCTCATCGCGAAACACTGCCCTCGAGGGAGCTTCCGCCGACGAGGGACCAATACCAGCAGATTCACCACCCTCGCTGAGATCTCCACGACTGTTTCCTGCAGCGCCCGTTCCTTAGTTCGATGGGCCAGTAGCGCGGAACAAAGCCTCTAGCCGACTGCGTCGGCATCGGTAGGTCGGCTACCCCGTAGCCGACAATTGAAATGCGTCGCTAATGCGATCCGCCCACGACGTGCTGCTGGATTGCCAACGAGCCAATCCTACGATGCTCCAAGGGGCAACGGTTAGCCCTATGTCGGCTACAGGGTAGCCGACCTACGAACTACAAACTTGAATCAGGGAATCAGAGTCGTTTAGCGGTGGAGTGTAGTTATGAAGATCGATGAGTTTATTGCTGAGGTGAAGAAAAAATCGCCCCCAGCTTCGGCAGATGAGGTGGCTCGGTTCGAGGCGGAGATTGGCGGAAAGTTGCCGGAGGACTACCGCTATTTCTTGATCCATTGCAATGGCGGTTACGTCGGCGGTCGCTATTGGTATCAAGGGAAGGATCAAGAGGGGCAGGTGGTTGAAGCTGGCGTTCACCACATCGGTGGCTTCCGAGACGAATCCTACTTTTCTCTGGATCGGGCGCGCGAGCGTTACGAGGGGCGCATTCCGGAATCATTGATTTGGATTCATGATGATCCCTTTGGCAACGCGATCTGTCTGGGCATCGCCGAGTCCGTTCGCGGGCGCATATTCTTTTGGGATCATGAGGATGAACCCGACGAGGAGTGGAATGGTAGCGTTGAGTCAGCTGGCAACATCACCCTGCTCGCCAACTCTTTCACCGAGTATATCGCCGGCCTACGTGATCCAGGCATCGTTAACTAAACGTTCAACGGCAACTTGGAACAGTGGTTTTCCCACAGCCTAGGACAATCATCAACGTTTTGGCGTCTTACTACACTTCACATGCTCCTGCTGCTGCGCGACAGGAGCATGGCACCCGAAAAGTACGGCGCAGCGGCAACCAGTGGCAGTGAAACGTGGGCGTGGGTACTATCGCGTGAAGCTGGTTTCGTGGCTGTGGGCGTTTCGTGGGCTGCTCGGGCTCTTACGAAACGAGCGTCCCTTTGGTGCTGGGGACGATGTTGGCGAGGCGGGTGTCGATTTCGATGGCCATGCGCAGCGAGCGGGCGAGGCATTTGAAGATGGCTTCGCTCACGTGGTGCGTGTTGCGGCCGTAGTGCACCAGCACGTGCAAGTTGCAGAGCGAGTTGGCAGCAAACGCTTGCCAAAAGTCTTCGATCAGCTCGCTGTCGAAATCGCCAATCTTTTGGCTCGGGAGCGGAGCATTGAAGACCAGATAGTAGCGTCCCGAAAGGTCGATCGCGGTGGTGGCGAGCGTTTCTTCCATCGGCAGGGTGAAGTGGCCGTAGCGACGGATTCCGACTTTGTCACCGAGCGCTTGCTTCACCGCTTGGCCGAGGCAGATGCCCGTATCTTCGACCGTGTGATGCTGATCGACGTGCAAGTCGCCCTTGGCCTGGACGACGAGGTCGACAGCAGCGTGGCGGGCGAAAAGCTCGAGCATGTGATCGAGAAACCCCACGCCGGTGGCCAGCGTCGATTTGCCGGTGCCGTCGAGATTGATCTCGAGGTGGATTTGGGTTTCGCGCGTGGTGCGGTCGATCGTTGCTGTGCGGCTCATGCTTGTACCAAACTGGCGAGGAGGGAGAGCAGGGCGTCGTTCTGGTCGTCGGTTCCCACGCTAATCCGCAGCCCATCGCCAAAACGCGGATAGTTCATGTATCGGATCAAGATCTTGGCGTTTTTCAGTGCTTCGTAAATTGGTTTTGCCGGTTTTGACGGGTGGGTACACCAAACGAAGTTCGCTTCTGACGGTATGACCTCAAATCCGAGTTGCGCCAGGCCAGCCGCTAGCTTTTCGCGGGTGGCGATCACCTTGCGTCGGTTCTCGGCGAGCCACGCTTGGTCGTGAATGGCAGCGGTTGCAGCAGCGATGCTGAGCGAGTCGCAGTTGTAGGAATCTTTGACTTTGATCAGCTGCTCGATCATGTGCGGCTGACCGACGACGTAGCCAAACCGCAGGCCCGCCAGGCCAAACGACTTGCTGAGCGTGCGGCTGACGAGGATCTTTTCGTTTTGCTTCGGGAGGTCGATACAGCTGAAGCTGGCGAAGTCGACATACGCTTCATCGACCAGCAGCGGGCAGGGGAGCGCGTCGGCGATTTCGAGAATCGTTTCGCGCGAAATCATCGTGCCGGTGGGGCTGTTGGGATTGGGCAAAAAGACCAGCTTCAGCCCGTCGGCTGGCTTGGCGAACGTTTCGGGAAGAGTCCAGTCGGCGTGGAAATCGATCTCTTCCCAGCGCGCCCCTTGGATCTCAGCAAGCGAGCGATAGAGGATGTAGCTGGGATAGGGGAGACGCAATAAATCTCCCGCGCCCACGAGAGCTCGCGTGCAGATCGTCAGAATGTCATCGCTGCCGTTGCCGGCCATGATCCAGTCTTTGCTCGGCAGATCGAAAATCTCGGCAGCACGCGTGCGGAAAGCATTCGCCATCGGATCGGGATAGCGCTGCAATCCGCGAGTCAGGCACTCGTCGATCGCTTGCTTGATGCCCGAAGGTGGCGGGTAGGGATTCTCGTTGGTGTTGAGCTTGATGAACTTGCCCGCTTGAGGCTGTTCGCCCGGCACATAGCCCGCCATTGCCAGAATTTCAGGACGAAAATACATGATCAAGTCTTACTTCGAAGGATGGGAAATCTGGCGATTGATTTGAAATGGTTGAGTTGGTTCGAACTGCTCACTGCTGGACAAGCCAGCTAGTAGCCACCCAGCATCAGCAGTGCCACCCGGCGTTGATGACAAGTGATGCAAGGTATAGGCCTCTTGTGAAGCGCAGGTTGCGAGCAACCTGGGCTGAAGAAGAGGGGAGTGATTTCTAGCTAATGTCGTTACTCCACACGCAGGTCGACGCTCAGTCGATGGGCGGTGAGCCCTTCTTTATCGGCGAGCATTTGGATGGCGGGGGCGATGTCTCTCAAGGCTTCCGCGGAGTAGTCGATCACGCTGCTGCTGCGGAGGAAATGATTGGCCGAAAGTCCCGAAGCCCAGCGAGCGGTTCCGCCTGTCGGCAGCACGTGCGAAGGTCCCGCGGCATAATCGCCGAGGGCGACGGGGCTGTAGTTTCCGAGGAACGTAGCTCCGGCGTTGCGAATCTTGGCCAGTAGTGCGCCCGCATTTTCGGTAGCAATATGCAGGTGCTCGGGGGCGATTTCGCTGGTGACGCGGCACGCTTCTTCCGGCGAGTCGACGAGAATCAAACAGCCAAAATCGCGGAGCGATTGCAGGGTGAGCTCGCTGCGAGAAATCGTTTGCACCAGTCGCTCGAGCTCGCGCTTGGTCGCTTCGAGCGCGGTGCGGCTCCAAGTAATCAGGATGCTGGCGCCGGGGGCATGTTCGGCCTGCGCGAGAAGATCGGCAGCGGTGAAGTCGGCGCGGGTCGTTTCGTCGGAAATGACGACTACTTCGCTAGGTCCGGCGATGGAATCGATATCGACTTCGCCGTAGACATGTCGCTTCGCCAGCGCGACGAACAAGTTGCCCGGGCCGACGATTTTATCGACCTTGGGAATCCCTTCGACGCCGTAGGCGAGTGCCGCGACACCTTGCGCGCCACCCATGCGATAGACCTCGGTCACGCCGATCGCTTTGCACGTTGCAAGCACATCGCGGTTGTTAGCGCCAAAATCGGTCGGCGGAGCGATGACGACAATTTGAGAGACGCCAGCAGCTTGGGCCGGAACAGCTGTCATCAGGACCGTCGATGGATAGGCAGCAGCGCCGCCGGGGACGCAAATGCCGATCCGCTCCAGAGGCTGATAGCGTTGCCGTAGCACCACGCCGTTGCGGCGGACCTCGACTTCTTTGTGAAGAATCGCCGTTTGGAACTCGAGGATGTTTTGCTGGATGCGAGCGATGGCGGCGAGAAACGCTGGATCAGCAGCTGCGTGAGCGGCGTCGAGCTCGGCCTGCGAGACGCGAATCGTTTCCGGCGTGAGATCGGCCCGGTCGAGTTTTTTGCTGTAGTCGAGTACCGCGGCGATGCCGCGTTCGCGAACGTCGCGGCAGATCGTCTCGACCACTTCGGTGGGGCTGAGCGGCTTGCCAAAGACGTCGATCGTCCGCTTGCGCCCAGCTTCGCTGACGATGTTGCCGCGCGGGCTCAGTCGCTCGCGAAGTTCAGCCAGCGCTGGGGCGAGGGGCTCTTGGCGGGCGTCAATCACACGAATCGAAAACGGCTCGGACATGCGCGGCACTAATTATCCTGAGGGAGCATCCTGCGAAAGTTGGCTTGGGGCGGTCGCTAGCGATAACGACACGCAGGATTCTATTGTGTTCGGACCTGCCGAGAGTCGCTAGGCGGGTGGCACCGATCTAGACCGCAGCAGCGGCTGACATTTCACCCCAGGTTGCTCGCAACCTGGGTTCACACGAGGCACTAGCTGTGGAAGTGCCCGGTAAAGTGCTCACTGCTGGACAAGCCAGCTAGTAGCCACCCAGACACCCAAGTCTTTAGTAAGATACATTTTACCGCCGCTGGCTCGGGCGGCCGTAGATGTCGACGAGGAAGACGACAGCTTCGCCCCGTCCGATATTCCGGATTTCGTGCGGCACGTCGGCGGGATAGTGGGCCGAATCTCCCTGCTTGAGTTCCGACGTTTCGCTCCCAGCAGTCAGCCTGACGACCCCTTTTTCGACCGTCAGGAACTCGCGAGTCCCTTCGAAGTGGGGCTGGCTCTCGAGTTTTCCACCCGTGCGGAGGGTTAGCTCGTAGAATTCGACATCTTTTTCGAGGTGCAGCGGCGAAAGCGTGCGGATGCGGCAGTCGCTATCGTCGCGGAACATGAAGCTGCGGTCATCGCTCCGGATGACATCAATCCGAGGCTTGGGAGGCTCGGGCGAGTCGACCAAATCCCCCAGGGTCATCCCAAAAGCCTGCGCAATGCGAAATGCCACGCCCAGTGTGGGGTTGGCACTGCCGCGTTCGATTTCGCTGAGCATGCTTCGACTTACGCCGCTCAGGCTGGCCAACTGCTCGAGGGTCCACCCCTTGGCTTTACGCATCGAGCGAACCCGATCGCACACCAACTGCTGCAGCGGTTCGCCCGACGGTATTTCGGAAGATTCACGGGACATCGGAGAGGAATTCCGGAATATTGGAATAAAGGTCTTGTAAGTCGGAGTCGATGGTTCTACTATACCAGAAATGAAGGCCGCTTTCCAGGAAATCGGAATACAGCCTCGATCCTGACCACTCGACTCGTGAGGTTCGCCATGACTTCGCTTCCCGCAGCCCCTTCGAAACTGCCAGCAACCATGCTCGCCATTCGTAAACTCAAGAGCGAGCCCGGGCTGTGGTGGCAAGATGATACACCAGTTCCACGCATCGGTCCGCGCGAAGTGCTGGTTGCTGTCACCCATGCTGGCATTTGCGGCACCGACCGCCACATCTACGAATGGGACGCCTGGAGCCGCAGCCGCGTGCTGGTGGGGATCACCACCGGTCACGAGTTCGTCGGGCGGGTTGTTGCCATCGGCGATGCTGTGACGCGAGCCCATGTCGGACAGCGTGTGAGCGCCGAAGGACACATCGGCTGTGGCGTCTGTCAGCCGTGTCGTACCGGCAATGGCCATATCTGCGAGAAGGTCGATATCCTCGGCATCGACTGCAACGGCTGTTTCGCTCAGTACGTAGCCGTTCCCGAAGAAAACATCTGGCCCGTACACCCCAGCATTCCCGATCACATCGCTGCCGTGTTCGATCCGCTCGGCAACGCCATGCACACCGTGATGGCAGCTGGAGTGAGCGGTCGCTCGGTACTGATTACCGGCGTCGGCATCATCGGCCTGATGGCTGTTACCATCGCTCGCGCTGCTGGTGCTGCGACGATTCTCGTAACCGATCGCGATCCCAAGCGGCTCGCTCTTGCGAAACAGCTTGGAGCTGATGTCGCGTTCCATTCGAGCGACGAAAATTGGGTCGCTGAAGCACGCAGACTCACGCACAATCAAGGTCCGGAAGTGCTGCTGGAAATGAGCGGCCATCCGGTAGCGATTCGTCAAGGCTTTGCGGCCCTGCGCAACGGCGGCACCGCGGCTCTGCTCGGAATTCCCGGCGAGCCTGTGGCGCTCGATTTGCCAAACGATATCATCTTCAAAGGTGCCACCGTCCTTGGCATCAACGGCCGACGAATGTTCGAAACCTGGTATCAGGTCGAGAACTTTGTCCTGTCGGGTCGACTCAATCTTGCTCCGATCATTACGCACCAATTGCCGCTCGCCAATTTCGAGCAAGGCTTCCGCCTGATGCAGAACGGCGAAGCAATTAAAGTGGTGCTCGAAGTCCCTCACGAGGAAGCTCTCCCATGCCAAACGCCCGCTTCGACCTCCGTGCTCGCGACCTCCTCAGCGGGCTGAGCGAGACGCGTCAACTCAAGGCCTTTCACGAGCTGATTGGACCTCTCGGCGCCACTGCCAAAATCGCTGGTGTCGGCGAGGCGATCGTGCTGTGCTCGAACAACTACTTGGGCCTGGCCGATCATCCAGAAGTGATCGAAGCAGGGCACGAGGGGCTGCGAAAATATGGGGCCGGAACAGCTTCGGTACGCTTCATCTGTGGAACGCTCCAGTGCCATCGCGAACTCGAAGCGTCGATCGCCAAACTCGTCGGCACCGCGGCTGCTTTGTCGTACGTGAGTTGCTGGTGCGCTAACGAAGCTGTCTTCCCGACACTCGTCGGCCCCAATGATGCGATTCTCTCCGACGAGCTGAATCATGCGAGCATCATCGACGGCATTCGCCTCGTGAATAAACAGGCCGAGCGCGGCGTGTATAAGCACAACGATTTGGCCGATCTCGAAGCCAAGCTCAAGGCCACGCGCGAGAAAGAAGTCCGCTGGGTGGTGACCGATGGCGTCTTCAGCATGGAAGGAGATGTCGCGCCACTTCCCGAGATCATCAAGCTCTGCCGCGAGTACGAAGCGATGCTCGTGGTCGACGATTCGCACGGCATCGGCGCGCTAGGCGCCACTGGTCGGGGAACGCCCGAACATTTTGGCGTGCTCGGTCAAATCGATGTGATTACTGGCACGCTTGGCAAAGCGCTCGGCGGTGCGGCTGGCGGCTATGTTGCGGCTAGTCCCGATGCTATTTCAGTACTCGAGCAGCGCGGCCGGCCGAGCCTGTTTTCGAATGCTGTTCCCGCCACCGTGGCGATGAGCGCTCGGAAAGCGATTGAAGTCCTCGAGCGCGAACCCGAGCGCGCCACTCGTTTGCATGCCAACGTGAAAACCCTGCGCGAGGGCTTCAAAAAATTGGGCTTTGAAGTCCACGATTCACCCACCGCCATCATCCCGCTGATGATTGGCGACGAGGCGGAAGCGATTGCCAAAAGCAAGCGACTTTTGGAGCTCGGCGTGCTGGTGATCGGCTTTGGTTTTCCCGTGGTACCCAAAGGAAAAGCTCGCCTTCGCGTGCAAGTCTCTGCCGCCCTTAGTGACGACCACATCACCCAAGCCCTCGACGCTTTTTCGAAGCTGTAGCCAGCGGCTTCGCGGAGCGTTATCGTTAGCAGCAATTAGTCGCGCACCATCAAGCGTGTCGCGACAATCCCACCTCTTGCGATAACGAGCTTCGACTGATGGCCCCTTCGATCATCGATCTGCGCAGTGATACCGTCACCAAGCCAACTCCAGGGATGCGGGCCGCGATGGCTGCTGCGGAAGTGGGGGACGATGTGATCGATGTCGATCCATCCTGCGAGCGGCTCGAGCAAATGACCGCCAAACTGCTCGGCAAAGAAGCGGCGATCTTCATGCCCTCGGGCTCCATGAGCAACCAAATCGCCGTTCGCATTCACTGTAAGCCGGGGGATGAGTTTCTGTGCGAGTCGGGCTGTCATATCTATAACTACGAGCAAGGCGCGTTCGCTCAGCTGAGCGGCGTCGTGGCCCGCACGTTCGATGGCGAGCAGGGGGTGCTGACTGTCGATCAGCTCAAGGGAACCGTTCGCCCGTGGAACGATCACCTCGTTCGGACTCGCATGGTTTGCCTCGAAAACACGCACAATCGTGGGGCGGGACGTGTTCAGCCCTTCGACGTGGTGAAAGAGATTTCGGATTGGGGACGGAGCGAAGGCTTGCGCGTGCATCTCGACGGTGCACGCCTGATGAACGCCGTTGCCGCCAGTGGAATTGCGGCCGACCGCTGGTGCGACCTGTTCGATACCGTCAGCATTTGCTTTAGTAAGGGACTCGGCGCCCCGATCGGTTCGGCGCTCGCAGGACCGAAGGAAATGATCGTCGAAGCACGCCGTCACCGTAAACTGTTTGGCGGAGCAATGCGGCAGGTCGGTGTGATCGCCTCAGCTGCTGCTTACGCCCTCGAGCATCATGTCGCGCGACTGGTCGACGATCATGCCAACGCGCAGATCCTTGCCACTGCGGTCAGCCGTAGCGAGCACCTCACGCTCCTGCCGGTCGACACCAACATCATCATTTTCAAGGTGAGCGCGCGACTCGGCGGGGCAGCGATCTTTGCAGCCGAGCTGAAATCGCGTGGGGTACTCTGCTTCGCGACCAGCCCAACGCAAATTCGGCTCGTCACGCACCTGGATGTCACCGCTGAAGAGTGCCAAACCGCCGGCGAGATCATCGTGGAAGTGGCTCAGGACCTGGCAGCCGGCGTGCGCCGCGCTCAGGTAGTGGAAGCGGCTTACTAACGGATCGCTGGAGGAGCCCGGCAGAACGGATCGCTAGTTCCTTTGGGTGGTGTGACTGTTCCTGCAGTCGCTACAACCCTCTCGAGCTGTCGCGATGGACCCCGGTTAGCACCTCAAGATTCGCCCAGATTAGCCAAAATTCCTTGTCTATCTTGCCAAGTCCAACTAATCTAAAGGGGACTTGTCGAGTTTTCTGGGCTCCCGGTGCAAGAGATTGAGGCTATTCCTGTGAGCAAGTTGTCTATTGGTCATGCCATTCGTGCGTTCGCCCTTGCGGCGATTGCGGCAACCCTTTGCCCCCATATCGCCCACGCGCAGGTCGCAGCGGCTGGTGTGGAAGTCGATTCCAGCGGCGTGCTTCGCACCCGTATGCTGAACGACACCACCGGCACTCTCAGCAAGCAGTGGCAGGCTCAGGCGAAGGCCCGTCTCGGTGCCGATCTGGCCACCGCCAGTCCACTTCGCAAGGTCTCGCTCACACGTCTCGAGCGCGTGATCGCCCAGCGTGCGGCCAATAACCAAGGGATCGCCGAGGAAATGAAGTTCCTCGCCGGTCTTACCCGTCTGCAGTACGTTTTCTTCTACCCTGAAACGGGCGACATCGTCCTGGCCGGACCTGCTGAAGGTTTTGCCCCCGATGCTGCTGGCCGAATGCTCGGCATTCAAAGTGGCCGGGCTGTGCTCGAACTGCAAGACGTTGTGACTGCCCTGCGTGCATACCCACCAGCTGGCAAACAGACGCAAATCATCGCTGTCTCGATCGATCCCACCAAGGAAGGCTTGCAGAAGATGCAGCAGTTCCTGGTGAATATCAGCGGACGCGTACAGCCGGGCGATGCCAATAACATCGTCGCTGGCCTGAAGGAAAACCTCGGTCTGCAAAACGTCACCGTCCGTGGCATCTCGTCGAAGACCCACTTTGCCCAGGTGATGGTTGAAGCCGACTATCGTATGAAGCTGATCGGCATCGGCATCGAACAGCCACCCGTGAAGATCGTCAGCTACGTCGATCGCGCCAGCCCACGCGATGTGTCGCGCAACGCTCTGCAGCGGTGGTACTTCACCCCTAACTACGAATGCGTTCGCGTTACCGAAGACAAAATGGCGATGGAACTCGTCGGCCAAGGGGTGAAGCTGATTGGCGAGAATGAAATGGTCAATGGCGATGGCAGCCGCGCAGTTGCGGGTGGCACCGTGAACCGTGCCAGCGAAGCGTTCTGCACCACCTTCACCCAGAACTACCCTCAGCTGGCCGCCAAGAGCGCCGTGTACGCTCAGCTGAAGAACCTGATCGACATTTCGATCGCAGCCGCCTACATCCAGCAGCAAGACTTCTACGGTCAATGCAACTGGAAGATGGATTTCTTCGGCAACGAAGAGAGCTTCCCCGTCGAGACCTACGAAACTCCTAAGCAAGTCGAGACCGCCTGCATCGCCATCTGGAAGGGTAAGACCCTGATGACCCCCGTCGGTGGCGGCGTGCATATCGAACCAGCCGACGCCTTGATCGAGGAAAACCTCCTCGCCGACGAACAAGGAGAAGTGAAGGCACTTCGCGAGAAGACCACACTCGACCAACTCAAGGCCGACGAGTGGTGGTGGGATTAGTTGCCACTGGATGGAACCATTCGTTCCATCGCCCAACAACAATCATTCAAGGCCGGAGCTGAACCTCGTGTTCTCTCCGGCTTTTTCGTTTCTTGTCTCACCCCAGCCGACGGCTCTGCCGCCCATGCGTTGCGCATGTAGCGAAAACGGAAAAGAGCAATCCTGTTTTGGGGCATTTCAGCGGGCCCCAACCGATTTGCCGCGTTTTCCCGGGATAAAACTGCATCGCATCATGATGGAGCGCGCCACTATCGACGGCAAAGCCGTTGGCTTGGGTTATTCGGCAGGGTGGCTACTAGCTGGCTAGTCCAGCAGTGTGCATCTCGAGCCAGCCGTTTCGCCCCAGCAATCCCCATCACCCGTAGCAAGTCGCCGCGAACTCAGCTACCAACAAGGTTGTCTGCATCGTTGATGCTGCACTGCAACCTGGGCTGCCCGAGCGCACCCGCGAAAAAGGAAGCTACGATGGCAAATCATGTGGTACTGATTGGCGATTCGATCTTCGATAACGCCATGTATGTCCCTGGTGGACCCTCGCTCATTAAACAGTTGCAGCAGATCTTGCCCCACGATTGGCACGCTTCGCTAGCGGCTGTCGATGGTGCGGTGGTTTCGTCGGTCCAGCGGCAACTTGAGCGCCTCCCCAGCGACACGACACATTTGGTGCTGAGCGTTGGGGGCAACAATGCGCTGGGCGTGGCGTATCACGTGTTCAACGCCAATTCGTCGTCGGTGCGTCAATCGCTCAGTCAAGTTGCTGATGCCATTCGCGCGTTTCGCAAAGAGTATCGCGCGCTTCTGGAAGAACTGGTGCTGCTAGGTTTACCACTCACCATCTGCACCATTTACGACCATGTGCCGGGGCTTGGCGATGCCGAGATGGTGGGGCTGACGATCTTCAACGACATCATCACGCGTAACGCGTTTGAGATCGGCGCGCGGCTGATCGACCTGCGGATCGTTTGCCAAGAGGAAACAGACTACTCCTCGCTCTCGCCGATTGAACCGTCTGTCGCTGGTGGGGCGAAGATCGCTCGCGCTATCACCAGCGCGCTGCTGGACGACCACAGCTATCGTCGCGTGATTATTGGTTAGTGCGTGATTCGCTTGAGATGGCTCGGCTGTTGGCGTACGCTACTCGCGTCACGCTGCTTGCCTCTCTCTCCTCGGGCAAATCCTGTTTTGCTCTAGAAGCCTCCAGCATCACAATGCACTCCATGCTTTCACGTACTGCGGCGCTCCTTGCGCTCGGGATCTTCGCTGCCATTCTCGCGGCCGAGGAGCTAACCCAGCAGCAACTCGATCTAGCGCTCGAAGCGCCGCTGGTCAACACCAGTCCGGGGCGCGAGTACGACGACAAAGTTCGCATCGGCAACATGATCATCGGGATCGAGCGGACGCCGAAAGGGCGTCTCTGGAGCTGCTGGGTCGGCAATGGCGATAGTCCCAACGGCTTCTTCATGCTGGCGACGAGCGACGATGGTGGCAACACCTGGAGCAAGCCACGCGTGGTGATCGACCCGACCGATCCCGCCGGGACACCGCAGCGTCGCGCGCTGGTCGGAAATCTCTGGACCGATCCACGGGGACGTCTCTGGTGCTTTTTCGATCAATCGCTCGGCTACTTCGATGGTCGTTGTGGCGACTGGTATATCCGCTGCGATAATCCCGACGCTGAGGAACCGACTTGGACCGCGCCGGTCCGTTTTGCCGATGGCTGCACACTCAACAAACCGACGGTGCTCAAAAATGGCGAGTGGCTGCTGCCGGTTTCGCTCTGGACGCGCGATCGAATCGGCCCTGCCATTTTGAAAGAGGCCCACAAAAACCTCGACGTCATTCGGATGGCCAACGTGTTTGTGTCGACCGACGAAGGGGCCACCTGGACGCGGCGCGGTGGTGTGGAGTTTCCTGGTACCGACTTCGACGAGCATATGATCGTCGAAAAAAACGATGGCCGACTGTGGATGCTTGCGCGCACTAAGCAGGGGATTAGCGAGTCGTTTTCGAGCGATGGTGGAAAGAGTTGGTCGAAACCCGAACCGTCGAAAATTGCCAACCCGAGCGCTCGATTTTTTATTCGTCGGCTCACCTCGGGCAACTTGCTGCTGGTGAAGAATGGACCACTCGACGTCCGCTTACCACGCCGCTCGAGCATGACCGCTTACCTGTCGACTGACGACGGCGCCACGTGGCCGCATCAATTGCTGATCGACGATCGCGCCGAGGTTTCGTACCCCGATGCAGTCGAATCGCCCGATGGAGTGATTCATCTCCTCTACGACTGGAATCGTCACACCGATGCCGAAATTTTGCTCGCGCGGTTTCGCGAGTCGGATATCAAGGCTGGCACGTTCAGCTCCCCAGGAGCGAAGACCAAAATCTTGGTTAACAAAGCGTATGCCCCTCATTTGCCGAGCGCCATTCAGCCCGACCCTGCGTGGACCAAGCAAGCCGAGGAAGATGCCAAACAAGATTTTCGAAGTATTCCCTACGACGGTGTCACGCCGAACAAAATGGTGTGCGACACCACGCTACGCGAATTGCCCGACGGCTCTTGGGCCCTGTTCTTCCTGGCGGGAGATGATTTTGAGCCGTCGCCGAAGAACTACATCGGCGTGGTCCGTAGCAGCGATCAAGGGAAGAGCTGGACGAAGATCGAAGCGGTCGAAAGTGGTTTTCCGCGTAGCGGCGTCACAGCGGGGCAGGGGATCACGGAAGTGATGATCCGTGGCCAGCGCGCGACGGCGTTTTTCAGCACCCATTCGCAAACCTGGGGGCGCGACTGGCAATCGTGGATCATGCACAGCGACGATAACTGCCACACCTGGACCAAGCCTGAGCCGGTCCCGGGTCGACTCGGAAAGTTCACCTTCATTCGCAACCATATCGTCGCGCGTGACGGTCGAATCCTCATCCCGTTTCAGCACTACGTAGGACCGCCCGAAGGAACCCCTCCACCGGCCGCAGAAAAATCTCCATGGCACGGTGCGCTGCGGCACTACGTCAGCAATCCGCGCAACGGCGTGATGATCTCCAGCGATGGTGGCAAAACCTGGACCGAGCATGGCAACATTCGTCTCACACCCGACGAACGCTACCATGGCTGGGCTGAGAACAACATTGTGGAGCTCGCCAATGGTCGGATCGCGATGATCATTCGCGCCGATCGCTTGGGAGGGATGCTCTTCTACGCCGAGTCGAAAGATGGAGGCAAAACTTGGCCCGAGTATGCCAGTGTCACGCGCGTTCCCAATCCAGGGAGCAAAGCAACCCTCTATCCACTGGGAGGGAACAACGTTGCGATGCTGCACAATCCCAACAGCAAGCATCGGAGCCCGCTATCGCTCTGGATCAGCTTCGACGGCATGAAAACCTGGCCCTATCAACGTGTGCTGCATCCCGAAAGCGTGGATGGTCCGCAGGGACGAATCAACTATCCCGATGGTTTCGTCAGCCAAGATAAACAGTTCTTGCACTTCGCTTTCGACGACAATCGTCATCGCGCCGTGCACTATAGCGCTAAACTTCCGCCGCTTCCGGCAAAAGAATAGTTGCTCGAGCGAGTAAGTCGTCGCGCTGCTACTCGGGGATCTGATCGCCGCCGCCAACAGTGGTCTCGACGTACGGCTGACCACCGGCCCAAGTGAGCTCGATCTTCAGATTGTCTTGGGGGCCATCGACGGTGATTTTCAGCTCCGAAGTACTCATGTTCTGATACTTCGGTGGCACGAGCCAGCGAATCGCGGTGCCATTGTTCAGTGATTCGCTCGCAGTGATTTCCACCGGATGAGTCCCCGGGGCACAGCCGTCGTTGGGTTTCTCGGTGGTGAGGGAGAAGGTGCCATCGGAGTTGATTTTTCCAATCGCTGGACGATCGTTGCTCGGCGCGACGGTGATATAGCCCTGCGTCAAAGGCTGTCCGTCGATCAGCACGATTCCTTTTACCGGATAACGCTTGGCGCTGTCGCCGCAGCCTACCGCAGCGATGATCGCGAGCATGAGTGGAAGCAGAACAAGAGTAGCGATGTAGCGTGACATAGGGGGATGTTTAGCGACGCCAGCAATGAAGTGGAGAAGTCAAATCGAGCAGCCAAGCGAAGAAGATCGAACGCGCTTGCAGAAATGAACCTGCCACGGGCAGCTTGCCGCGCGATGCCAGCTGCCTCAGAACAATAGAACACTTCTAGAACGCGGCGAATCGATCGTCGCGCGAACTTACGGCTGAACCGTTTCGCTGCCGTTACGAGTTGCCAAACCACGGTAGGTGGCCAGGGCAATGTTCTGATTCAGGAACTGCACACGGCCATCGCCAAAGGCAAAGTTGCCACCCTGGGGATGTCGGCTTGCAAAAGCGCCGTTCTCTTGACCAGTGGTGGCGGTGTTGAGAATTCCTTGCCCCGGCTTGGTGTTGAGTGGGTTTTCAGCCGTTCGCAAACTGTCGACGTGACGACCAGCGATCATCCAGCGGTTCGATGATTGGGAGGTATGCGCCTCGATCACTTCCCCGACGAACATCGTGTTGGAGAGACCATCGAGAATGTCCGAAAAGCGGATCTCGGTTCGGTACATGAACGAGCCATTGTTGTAGTGCTTCATGTTCTGATCGGTGCCTCGGCTGGGACCGACCGAGCCATGCACCATGGCATACGAGCCGGTGGCGGTTCCGCCGCGCTGCGACTGCGACGTATCGCTTGGGCAAACAAAGACCTTGGGGCGAGTCGCCATCGCAGCCGCCACGGCGGCTGTCTTCCAGCCACTGGTGTCAGCCGTGCCGCCGCAGCCTGTTGCTGGTTCGACCGCGCCGAGTTGCCAGCCGAACTGGTCGTACAGTGTTTGCTGCTCGAGTTGCGGCAGGATCATGGCAAATCCACTGGTCCCTGGGCGCGTGCTATCGGGACGCGTGCCGCAAACATCGGCGGTCCAGCAGTCGCACCCCATGCGCCCCGGTGGCAGACGACCGTTGGTGTCGAAATAGTTGTGCATCGCCAGCACGATTTGCTTCAGCTGATTGGTGCACTGGGTTCGACGAGCCGCCTCGCGAGCAGCTTGAACGGCTGGCAGCAGTAGCGCGACCAGCACGCCGATAATGGCAATGACAACCAGCAGTTCGACCAGAGTGAACGCAGGTCTCCGCTTGGGAAGAGGTGAAAAGTGCATTGGTAGACCCTGCAGCGAGAGAAAGGAAAAAGGGGCTGGCTGAAATCTCAGCAGCAATGAATGGGCAACAGTCGTAGTTATCGATGTCGCTAGGCACCAATGTTGCCGAAATTTGGCTTTTATCCAGAGCTAACCGTGCATTTCAGCGCGCACTTACGACCTTGTTACACTCGCGCCGAGCCATGGCATTGCGGCTAATGTGAAACCGGCCCGCGCAGCGGCCACAATTGACCGCTCCAGAGGCGGTCGCGTTGCCGTAGGTCCGACCAGCGCGAGTCCACGCCGACGGCAGAAAAAGTCAAAAAAATTGCCCGTCTCGCGGCGATAACGCCAGGAAACGGGCAGAAAGAGACTGTTTTCGAGTTTCGCGACAAAGGGTAATTGGCCGCGAAACTAGTTCGCGGGGGTCGTGGCGACGGTCGTTTCGACGATCCGGTTCACAGCCGACAAAATCGCTTGCAGCGATGCTTCGACAGTGTCGGTCGACGCTCCACGCCCACGGAACGTTTGCCCTCGATACTCGACTTCGAGCGTCACTTCGCCGATGGCATCGTGACCCAGGGTTGCCGAGCGCACTTGATAATCGACGCATTTCACGTCGATGCCGGTGATCTTTTCCACCGCCAAGAACGCGCAGTCGATCGGGCCATCGCCGTCGGAGTTTTCGGTCGTTTGTGTCTGGCCGTTACGCTCGAGCACAATCTTGACGATCGGTTTGCGACCATTGCCGCTGGTCACTTCATACGAAACGAGTTTCCACTCTTCGTGCGAAGAACTGCCGTGCAATTGCATTTCGATGAGCGCGATGATGTCGCCGTCGTAAATCTCTTTTTTCTTGTCGGCCAGCTTCTTAAAGGCATCAAACACACCTTGCAGCTGTTCGCCATTGAGTTGATATCCCAATGCCTTAGCGCGATCTCCCAGCGCCGCGCGGCCGCTATGTTTTCCTAAAACCAAATCGGTCTTTTGGAACCCAACATCTTCAGGGCGCATGATCTCATAGGTGCTCCGTTCTTTGAGCATCCCATCTTGATGAATACCCGATTCGTGCGCGAAAGCGTTGCGCCCCACAATCGCTTTGTTGCGCTGCACGTGCATGCTGGTGATGCTCGAGAGCAAACGGCTCGTGGGAACCAGTCGCTGCGTCACGATGCCGGTGGTGGCGTGGTAATAGTCCTCACGCGTTTTCATCGCCATCACTACCTCTTCGAGAGCAGCGTTCCCCGCTCGCTCGCCGATGCCGTTGATCGTGCATTCGATCTGTCCCGCACCGTTTTCAACCGCTGCCAGGCTGTTGGCCACCGCCATGCCGAGGTCGTCGTGGCAATGCGTGCTGATCACCGCCTTGTCGATGTTCGGGACGCGGTTTTTCAGCATCGCAATCACACTGCCATACGAAGCGGGGGTGGCATAGCCGACCGTGTCGGGAATGTTCACCGTCGTAGCGCCGGCTTTAATCGCTGCTTCAACAACTTCGCACAGGAAGTCGCGTTCAGTGCGAGCGGCATCTTCAGGAGAGAACTCGACATCGTCGCAGTACGAAGCTGCGCGACGTACCCCCGCCACAGCCCGCGCGATGATCTCCTCGCGCGTCATGCGGAGCTTGAATTCGCGATGAATCGCGCTGGTGGCCAGGAAGACGTGAATCCGCCCGAACTGGGCAAACTTGAGAGCTTCCCAGGCGCGATCGATATCGGCATCGTTGCAGCGGGCGAGACCACAGATGGTGCAACCTTTAATGTTGGCCGCAATCTCACGAACCGATTCAAAGTCCCCCGGCGAAGCAATCGGAAAACCGGCTTCGATAATATCAACCCCCAGCTCTTGTAAGGCTTGAGCAACCTCCAGTTTTTCTTGGAGGTTCATACTACAGCCGGGCGATTGTTCGCCATCACGCAGGGTCGTATCGAAAATCTTAATGCGGCGCGAATCAGACATGGAAATTAAATCCTTGAGTTCTAACGTTCATTGCCTCACAAACATCGGTAGCAACAACCAGCTTGCGAATCCTTGAAAAAGGACTGCCGGCCTCACGCCGGCACGCGAAGGGGGAGTCGCAAAAGCAACGGCTCTTTGCTCCTCGGGCTATCGATGTGGGGATGGAAAGAACTCACGTCGTCGGCTCACTGCGGTGGTGTTAAAGCGTTGTGGGTGTGCTGGGCTGTTGTTTTGCGAGCGGTGCCTGCTGCCAGCACGTGGGCATTAAAAAACCCCGCAGGCAGCGATGCCCCGGGGTTTGGTGTTAGGCGATTGAAGCGGCTCTCGGCTACAAATTCCCTACGACCAACCCCGGCAAAGGGCGGTTAGGCGAAGTCGTGGAAGTAGAGCCAAAAACATGCAGATTTCCTTGCGTAAATTCTTCTACTAACTTACTTTGCTCGGCACAGTGGGTCAAGCGTGCTCTCGGAGACGGGTCTGAGCACTTGGCTGTGAACTGTAGGCTGTAAGTCTTATGCTGTCAGTGAGTTACGGATGCCGGCTAATTGTCTGCTCGGGTGGTTTGGGCAGCTAGGTTCTGGTTTCTCTGCTGCCGGACTTGCGGCTGAGCTAGGGACAGGAGGCTGGATTTCGAAGTAAGGTTCACCTGCCGCTGGATCGAGAAACTGGCTTCGTTTTCCGCCCGGTTAGTTGGCAAGGTGGCTACCAGAGAGTCCGAAAGGGGACAGACGAGCGATGCAGCTGTATTGTCAGTCGTGCGAAAAAATGATCTTGGCCGAGGATGTCAACATCGAACTGGCGATTGCCAAGTGCCGGGCTTGCAATGCCGTGTTCAATTTCTCGGAGACGATCGCTGCTAAGCGTCGACGCAAACCAGAGGCAAAGCCCCCGAAGCGGCTCGAAATTGTCGACACCGGTTCTGAACTGGCGATTCGCTGGAAGTGGTTCACCCACACGGTCTGGTTCTTGCTGCTGTTCTGTATTTTCTGGGACGGCTTTCTGGTGATGTGGTATGGCATCGGCCTGGCCCAGTTGTGGGCCAAAGGGGGCGATTTCGGGGCCATCGTGATGCTGCTGTTCCCCGTCATCCATGTCGCTATTGGTGTCGGCCTGACCTATTTTGTGATCAGCACGTTTGTGAATCGGACGAGCATCGTCGTCGCCCTGGGGCAGCTTGAGTTGCGGCATGGCCCGCTGCCATGGCCGGGCAGTCGCGTGCTGCAAGTGATTGATATTGAGCAGTTCTACTGCGTCGAGAACCGGGGCTCGCGGAAGTCGCGGCAAAGCTCGTTCGAACTGCACGTGCTGATGAAAAACGAAGAGAAGATCAAGCTCCTCACGGCGCTCGAAGATGAAGACTTTGCCCTGTTTCTCGAGCAGAAACTGGAAGATCACCTCGGAATCGTAGACGAGCCGGTGGTGGGAGAATATCGGTTCGACTAAGGGATTCAGCCAATTTGCAGGCGGCGCTTGCGCGAGATAGACGCTGCGTCTACGCATGAGAGCAGCGTACGGGCGGGGCAATTGCCTTAGGTGCGGCGACTGATCACACTACAGCAGTTCTGCCGCAAGATGTGTTTGCCGAACATTTCCATCTGCGCGTGGGGATCGCTCCACGCAATCGCAGTTTTCCTCTTCCTTGGGAGTTTACCAACGATGTATCGCAGCTTGGCCTGGTCGCTTGTTTGCAGTTTGATGCTGAGTGGTGTGGCGGTGGCCGAAGATTTCAAAACCATCTTCGACGGCAAGACCCTCGATGGCTGGAAGGTTACCGAGAACAAAGAGAGCATCAAGGTGGTGGATGGGGCGATTGTCGCCAAGGGGAATCGTTCGCACGCGTTTTACGTGGGTGACGACAAGCCGTTCAAGAATTTTGAGTTCGAATGCGAAGTGATGACGCTCGAGAACAGCAACGGCGGCATTTTCTTCCACACGAAGGTGCAGGAAGAAGGTTGGCCACAGCAGGGTCACGAGTGCCAGGTGAACAACACCTTCGAGCGCGACCCGCGCAAGACCGCCAGTGTTTATCGCGCCAAGGATGTGCTCGAAGCACCAGCGAAGGACAACGAATGGTTCACCTACAACATCAAGGTGGTGGATCGCAAGGTGACGGTGACGATCAATGGCAAGGTTGCCAACGAGTATGAAGAAGCAGCCGACAAGGCTGGCCCGATGCACATCAGCGAAGGAACCTTCGCGCTGCAGGCTCACGATCCTGGCAGCACCGTGAAGTATCGCAACATCCGCGTGAAGCGTCTGGACTAGGTTCGCGTTCGCCGGAGAGCTGACCTGCTCGCTCGTTTCATTCGGAAGATTTAAAGCCCTTGAGTTCCCAAAAAGCACAAGGGCTTTTTGCTGCGCGCGGTTCCTGTTTAATTGGTGGGGGGTGAGTTCCTTTTGGAATTCACCCAGGAGAGTTGCGTATCGTGTCCGCAGAATGCTCGCTTGCACACTTCTTTTGAGGGGTGTGCAGGTTGATTGCTGTATGGAGACGGGGAGAAGCTCCACACCTAACTTGCCTAACACGCAGATTTGCTTGCGGCGGCGACAGCGGGGAACTAGGATAACGCCTGACCGGAAATGCCAGGGCGTTGCTATTGATGCGCGTGGGGCAAGTTCGGTTTCGTGCCAGCGGGGATGATGCTGGTGGCGACTTCTCATCGACGAGCGCGATTGTCTGGCGGCTGTTTCGGCATGTACGAACCGGTCTCTGCTTCATGACAAGACGAGCGCTGCGAGGCAGGCATGGACGCGCGATTGGCCCGCGGATGAGTCAGTGGTTTTCGGGCTTTCGATCCATCTTTTCGACCTGTTTTCGGAGCTTCTGTTTATGGCTGGACGCGCACTTAGCGCTGTGTGTTTAGCGGTGATCTTCACGTGCTGTGCCCCTGCGGCATGGTCGCAAGACACGCTGCTCGACGAACTCTATGGGCGAGGCGTTCACGCCTATTTTGCTCATGATTACGCCGATGCTCACCAGTTGCTCTCGGAAGCGATTAGTGGTGGTAGCCGCGATCCGCGGGTCTATTACTACCGAGGCCTTGTCTTCTCGAAGACAGGCCGACCTGATGAAGCCAAGGCCGACTTCAAAACGGGTGCCGAACTCGAAGTCGTGGGTGGATTGCCGATTCCGATTGGTCGCAGCTTGGAACGCATCCAAGGTGGCGATCGGATGGCGATTGAAGGGGCCCGCCGCTCGGCCCGCCTGAGTGTTTACAACCAAGAAACGACGCGCGACAAAGCTCGTTACGAAGAGACCAAACGTGCTGAAGACGAAGTGCTTCGCGACCCGACGCGCACGGCTCCAGCAGTTCCAGGTGTGACGCCGAAGGCCGACCCAAGCGATCCGTTTGGTGGTGCCGAGGCTCCTGCCACGTTGCCTGAGTCGGGCGAAGCTGCTCCGCTGCCAATGCCAGCCGACCCAGCAACGCCTCCACCGGCCCCGATGCCAGCGCCTGCTGGTGAAGATCCGTTTGGCACTCCAGCCCCAATGCCAGCCGACTCAGCAACACCTCCACCGGCTCCGATGCCAGCGCCTGCTGGTGAAGATCCGTTTGGCACTCCAGCCCCAATGCCAGCCGACCCAGCATCGCCTCCACCGGCTCCGATGCCAGCGCCTGCTGGTGAAGATCCGTTTGGTGCTGACCCCGCTGCTCCTGCACCAGCCCCGATGCCAGCTCCACCGGCACCCGCCGCTGAGGATCCCTTTGGCGCTGAGCCAGCAGCTCCAGCCCCCGCAGCACCTGCTGCTGAGATGCCAGCCGAAGAGAAGCCAGCTGCTCCTGCACCTGCTGGTGACGATCCTTTCGGTGCCGAGCCAACCGCCCCAGCTCCGATGCCAGCACCTGCACCAGGCGCTGCTGATCCCTTCGGCGAAGAACCAGCAGCCCCCGCTGCTCCTGTGAAGCCAGCCGCACCAGCTGCCCCAGCACCGAGCGATGATCCGTTTGGCGCCGAGCCAGCGGCTCCAGCCCCCGCAGCACCCGCTGCTGAGATGCCAGCCGAAGAGAAGCCAGCTGCCCCAGCACCCAGTGCCGATCCGTTTGGTGAAGAGCCCGCTGCCCCCGCAGCTCCTGCTCCGATGCCAGCACCTGCCCCAGCTCCCGCTGGTGACGATCCCTTTGGTGATGAACCAGCAGCCCCCGCTGCTCCTGTGAAGCCAGCCGCACCAGCTGCCCCAGCACCGAGCGATGATCCGTTTGGCGCTGAACCGGCAGCTCCAGCCCCCGCAGCACCTGCTGCTGAGATGCCAGCCGAAGAAAAGCCAGCTGCTCCTGCACCCAGTGCCGATCCGTTTGGTGAAGAGCCTGCTGCCCCCGCAGCTCCTGCTCCGATGCCAGCACCTGCACCAGCTCCCGCTGGTGACGATCCCTTCGGTGATGAACCAGCAGTTCCCGCTGCTCCTGTGAAGCCTGCAGCTCCTGCGCCAGCACCAGCTCCTGCACCGAGCGATGATCCCTTTGGCGAGGAACCAGCGGCACCAGCCGCTCCAGCGCCTGCAGCACCAGCACCGGCACCGGCTCCAGCACCTTCGGAAGATCCGTTCGCTGAAGAACCAGCAGCACCCGCAGCACCCGCCGCTCCTGCACCTGCAGCCCCAGCTCCCGCTGCTCCGAGCGATGATCCGTTCGCCGAGGAGCCCGCTGCTCCAGCCGCGCCTGCTGCTCCGGCACCTGCTCCAGCCCCAGCACCAAGCGATGATCCGTTTGCTGACGATGCTCCAGAAGCACCAGCGGCTCCCGCACCGGCCCCAGCTCCCGCTGCTCCGAGCGATGATCCGTTCGCTGAGGAACCTGCTGCTCCAGCCGCGCCAGCTGCTCCGGCACCTGCGCCAGCCCCAGCGCCGAGCGACGATCCGTTTGCTGAATAGCGTTCACGACGACCTTATGAGGCGCGTGCGATTTCCCCTCTTCGCACTCGCCGACTAACGAGCGACAGCCGCTGCCGAAATCATCTCGGTGCGGCTGTTTTCGTCTCCGCCCCAGTTTCCTCCCGCCGCGCCGCAGCACGATTCGTCAGCAGCGCCCAACCTGCCGCAACTCTCTCCCGGAGGCTTCCATGAAGTGGCTCACCTCGATCCTCCTGTCACTCTTCGCTCTGCAAGTGGCGAGCGCCGCACCACGCGTCACTCAGCTCTCGATGCATGGGCTGCAAATCGGCCAGCCCACCACCATCGTTATCAGCGGTGCCGATCTGCTCGACGCCCCCACGATTTTGCTCCCGGTAAAAATCGCATCGCAAACAATCAAGCCAGGGGCAACAGCAGCCCGCGTTGAAATCGAAATCACGATCGATGCTGAAGCTCAGCCTGGCATCTACCCACTCCGCTTGGCATCGTCGAAGGGTGTTTCAGCCCCGGTGCTCGTTGGGGTCGATACGTTGCCCCAACTCGTCACGCCGCCAACTCCTCTCGTGCTCCCTCTAGCGCTGCATGGAAGTGTCGGGGCCAACGTGGTACAGAAATTCGAGTTCGTCGGAAAGAAGAACGACAAGCTCGTGGTCGACTGCGAAGCACAGCGCATCGGCTCGGGACTCAAGCCGGTGATTCGCCTTTATGGAAATCGCGGAGCACAAGTGGCGTGGAGCCCACCCCGTCGCCAATTGTCGGGCGATGCACGTCTCGAAACGGTCCTTCCCGAAGATGGCAACTACACCATCGAGCTCCACGATCAGCTGCTGCGTCCTGCCGGCTCAGGCTACTATCGACTGAAAATCGGCGATCTCTCGTATGCCGATCTCACGCTTCCTCTGGGAGTCAAATGGGGCGAAGCGATCGATGCCAAAGTGAGCTCCGGAAGTGCGGGCACTGTGGTGCGACTCGATGCTGCCGCGACCACCGAAGTCGCACAGTCCGACGAAATCCTCGCCACCATCGCCAGCAAGCAAGGGTTCACGGGACATCGACCACTCGCCACCGTCAGCAACTTCATCGAGGCTACTGAAACCGCTGAAACCACCGAAAAAGGACAGCCTCTCGCGACGGTGCCTGTCGCTGTCACCGGCACGCTCGCTACGGCTGGTGAAGCCGACAAATATCTGATTGATGTGGTCGCTGGCCAAAAGTTGCGACTGCAAGTTTTCGCGCAGCGCGTAGGCTCGTCGATCGACGCGGTCCTTTCGGTCCGCAAGCCGGGAGGCGCGCAGCTCGCCACGAGCGACGATGCCAGCGGTTCCGCCGATCCGCTGCTCGATTTCAATGTTCCAGGCGATACACCGCAGCTCGAAGTGGTGGTCACCGACATGCAGCGTCGCGCCGGTGCCGATCACACCTATCGACTTGCCATCAGCGACCTCGCGCGACCCGATTTCGATCTGTTGCTCACCCGAAGCGAAGTGAACATCGCTGCCGGGAGCGCGCAACTCGTGCGAGTCGATGCCACGCGCCGCAACTACAACGGTCCGATCGAACTCAAGTTCCTGGGACTTCCCGCTGGCATCACAGTTTCGGGAAATCTCGTCGCCGAAGGTTCTAGCAGTGCCATCGTGGTCCTCGCTGCTGCAGCCGATGCCAAAGGGGCCGCTGGTGTTCGTGTCCTCGGCACTTCGCCCGATGGTACTGTCTCGCGCGTCGCCTCGTTTGTTCCGTACGCTGGCACCGCGATGCGAGGTGATTTGCGAACACAATTTGCCGTCGCTATTGCCGAGAAATCGCCACTCGAAATCGTTTGGCAAGCCAACGACGCCGATCGATTGCCGCTCGGCAACAAACTGGCGATTCCCCTCAAGCTCACCAGCAGCGCGATGGGGGCCAAGTATCGCTTGAAGGCGATCACTACGCAGCAGATGCCCAAAAAGACGGTGAAGGTGAACAACGCCGATCAAGTGGTCGATGATGTCGAGCGTACACTCCGTCTTGAATCGGCCGAACTGATGGATGCCGTCACGTCCGATGTCGTCGCCCAACTGCTGGTTCCCGCCGATCTTCCCAAACAACCTTGGGATATTGCGATCGAAGCCGAACTGGTTTCAGCCGACGGGAAAACTGTGCTCGCAAGTGTCGTTACACCGGTCCGTCGTATTGAAACCGTTGTACCCTTTTCTGCAACACTCAGCTCGCCGCCGATGATCCAGGCAAAAGCTGGTGATGGTGAGACCGGCAAATTCACCGGCGCCATCGTTCGTCAATTCGGTTTTACTGGCGACCTGGCTGTCACGCTCGAGAACTTGCCGAAGGGCCTCACCGCGCCGGTGGCGATTATCCCAGCTGATAAAAACGAGTTCGAACTTGAAGTTCGCTTCCCCTTTGCAGTGAAGCCGCAAAAAATTGCGGGCGCGACACTCGTCGTAATTCAGCCGCCGGTGTCAGCTACTTCAGTTCGCTCGGCTTCGATTCCAGTGGAGATTGAGGTGATCGAAGGGACTAAGCCTGTCGCTGAACAGCCGCAAGTGATCTTCGAAGACGAGCCCGAATTTGTCGCCACGCTGACGCAAGGAGCAGGCAAGGTTGAGCTCGATGAACGCCAGAAATACTCCGGCAAAGCGGGGCTGAAAATCACGCCCGATCAGAAGCACCAAGTGCCAGCTGCCGAGGGGATCAAGATTCGCGAGAATCCTGGCCCCGGCGAATTTCGCTACCTTCGTTTCGCTTGGCGCAAGCAGGGGGGCAACTCGATTTGCCTGCAGCTGAATCATGACGGCACTTGGGGACCCGGGGGGACTGGTCGCGAAGGTGCCAAGTTTCGCTACCACGCTGGACCGGGTGGAGAATGCTACGGCGCTTCCGTAGTGATCGACGAAAAGCTCCCAGGTAAGTTCGCCGTTGTCACGCGCGATCTTTTTGCTGATTTCGGCGAGTTCACCCTCACCGGCATCGCGTTCTCAGCGGTCGATGGACAAGCTGCCTTCTTCGACCATCTCTATCTCGGACGCTCGATCGACGACTTCACGCTGCTCAAGCCGGGCAAAGCTGAATAGCCGGCGCTGCTATGCAACGATCCTGGCGACCGCCACTGAGCGAACGCCAGCAAGATGCCGGGCGATCGCCAGCGAGATATCGGGCAGCAAGCAGAGCCTATTCTGCTTCGTGAACGACGAGCAGGTTTTGCGCCATCGGATAGAAGTTCGTGCCAGTGACGAACACAATCCGGTCACCTTTCTGGATGATCCCTTGCGAACGTCCCCAGGCATCGATGTAGGCCCGCAGCGCAGGTCCATCATGCACTGGCGCATTTTCGATGGCGGTCACACCCCAGTAGAGCGACAGGCGACGTAGCACGGACTTACTATCGCTGACACCGATGGTCGGCACAAAATCGCGTTGTTTCGAGCGGATACGGCAAGTGCCACCACCACGTGTGACCACCACCAAGAGCTTCGCGCCGAGTTGTTCGACGATCACAGCACTACCCCGCACAGCGGCGGCGGTGATGGGGTGCACATCGGTTGCGTTGATTTGAATTTCCGAAGTTCGGTACGATTTGTCCCAGAGCAGCGGCTCGGTGGCGAGCATGATGCGGCTCATCATCTGGACTGCTTCGACCGGGAATTCACCGATCGCTGTCTCGCCCGAAAGCATGCACGCATCTGCGCCGTCGAGAATCGCATTGGCGACGTCGGTCGCTTCAGCCCGTGTCGGACGACGATTGTGATGCATGCTGTCGAGCATCTGAGTCGCCACAATCACTGGCTTACCTTGCAGCTGACACTCGCGCACAATTCGCTTTTGCGAAACGGCGATCTCTGCCACGTCGATCTCCACACCCAGGTCGCCACGCGCCACCATCACTCCGTCGGCGGCAGCCACCACTTCGGTCAGCTGATCCATGGCTTCCCGTTTTTCGATCTTCGCGATCACCATCGCGTTGCAGCCTTGGGCCTTGAGCAGTTCCTTCAGCAGCAGCACATTGACGGGCGATCGCACAAAACTGAGGCTGACGAAATCGATATCGTTCTTCGCAGCCCAAATGGCGTTGGTCATATCCGCTTCGGTCAGCGAAGCCACGCTCAGTTTGGTGCCCGGCAAGTTGATCCCTTGGCGGCTGCGCAAAATGCCACCACCCACCACGCGGCACTTCACTTCGTCGGCACTTTTTCCCACCACCACCATACTCACCGTCCCATCGGCGAGCATCACTGTGTCGCCGAGCTGCAGTTCGCTCACCAGGGTGGTGTAGGTGCAGGTGAACTCGTCAGCGGCTGCTGGCTTGTCCCCTTTGATGAAGCGAAACTCTGCGCCAGGAGGGCAGGTCGTCGGGTCTTGAAACAGCTCGCCCAGACGAATTTTGGGGCCAGCGAGATCCACCAGCACACCCACGGGCCAGCCCACTTCCGCCTCGGCTTTACGGATGTCGGCGAGAATCTGGTTCCGCTGCTCCATCGTGCCGTGCGCGGTGTTGATGCGGAACACCGACACCCCCGCGCGAATCAGCTGAACCAACTTCTCCACTTCGCGGCACGCTGGGCCAACCGTGGCGACAATCTTGGTTCGAGCACGTTGCATCAGGGTGTTGGTGTGATCCATTGCTTCAGGTTCCCTCGCTCGTGGTGTCGCAAACGCTTGCCGACCAGCCGCACCCCGCGTCATGCGAAGGACCGGTCGATATACTGGCCCTATTTCTAGTGGAGCGTCGCACTGCTGACGAGTCCCATTGTAAGGCAAACTTCATGAACGCTCCCGCCGAACCGGTCCAGAAATCTTCTTCAGCTGCCACGGCGCGGCGACGCTCGATCTTGCTCACGCTGCTTGCCGGAATCGCCATGGGAACGATCACTACCATCATCGTCCTGCGATGGCTAACAGCGGACCCTACGCCGGTTCTCACTCCCGCTGCTTTCGATGCAGCTTGGGAGCATTGGCGCGCGCATCCGATCGAGAACTACAGCATTCGAATTCGTGTCACGGGGACCCAAGAAGGGGTGTATGAAGTCGATGTCCGCGACGGAAAAGCAGTTGCGGCCCAGCGCAACGGCGAGCCACTCTTGCAGCGACGAACATTTGAAACGTGGAGCATCGGCGGCATGCTCAGCACGATCGCGCGCGATGTCGAAAACGATCTTGCTTGGCGCGAAGGAAAAGCCAAGCCCGGCACACCGCGTCTGCTGTTGCGGGCCGAATTTCATCCCGAATACAGCTACCCCATCACCTATCGCCGCATTCAGTTCGGTTCCACGGTCGAGGTCGCTTGGCACGTCGAATCGTTTCAGTTGACGACAGAGGATCATCCGAAATCTAGCGAATAGAAATCCTGCTCGCTCATCACCGCGCACTTCCATGGGACTATGGCCCTAGAAGTCGATGTCAAATCGCATGCCCGCAATCTGAGCGTTACTCTCGACCGAATTGCGATCGAGATGAGCGTGAATGTATTCCCATTTCACGCGGGTGTAGGGATTGAGGTACCAGTTGAGTGCGAGCGTGAAGTCGGTGAGTTCGCCACCGGCGATGTTGTCGTCGTCGAGATCGATGTACGACAGCCGCGCGGCAATTTCCCACGCTCCCTTGCCGGTCTCGATCGTTCCCTCTTCCGTTTTGACATGAAAAAAGTTTTCAAACGGCATCACGCGGTCCATGAAGCCGACTTTGCGAATATACGGACGATGCTCGCCGGTGAGGAAATAGCTGCCGTAGATATAGGCCGCTTCGAACGTCACATCGTCCCCCGCGAGGCGGTCGACCGGAACGAGCATCACTTCGCTCTGGACTGAAAAAGGGCCCTGAATCCAGGCAAATTCCATCCCGAAGAGTTGGTAGTGATCGGCCGGTATGAAACCAGTGTTCACGAAACTGGGAACCGTCCCTTCGCCGAGCGCGTTGAGCGAAACTTCCGGCCTCGCTTGAAACTGAACGCGCCCTTCGTCGGTATCGCGATAGCTATAGGCGAGTCCCCAGTGGACGTAGCTCGCTCCTCCCGACGCTTCGTCGTAGTGTGACAGCCACGTTGCGCGGGCAGTTGCCGCTTGTTCGCCATCGTCGCCGGTGTCGTCTCCCAGCACGTCGCTGTCGCTGCGGAACACACCTGCGGCGAGTGTCACGTGTTCTTCGAAAATCGCCCGGCTTCCCATCAGCCCTAGATTGCGCGCGGGGGCAAAGCTATCGGCCACCGATCGCTCGAGGAATGTGTTGTAGCGATTCTGGGTGAGTCGCTCCAAGCTGAAGGGCTCGAAGAAATGTCCCACGCGCAGCGAATCGAGATGGGGCAGATCTTTCAGTCCCACCCAAACGTCGAGAAAGCTGGGACGACCCGAAAGCGCGAAATCGAAGCCGCATTGATACTCGACCACATCGAATGCTTCACCGCGCGAGACGATGCGAGCACGCCGGAACGCCCAGCCATCTTCGAGGTCTCCGACAGCATTCATGTTGGCTTGGTCCTGGCCAAACCAAATCGCGTCGGCTTGCAACTGTCCACCAAGAGTCATCGTAGGCTTCTTGGCGGCGTCTTCTTTTTTCTTCGCTTCCGCTTCGCGTAGTTTTTTGAGCTCTGCCTCCACCGCTTTCAGTCGATCGGCCAGCGAGGCATCGTCCTCAGCCAAGGCTTCATACGAAGCCGGCGCAGCAGGCTGTGTGGCGGACTCCCACGGCAAGTCGCTCACCACCGCGTCGGAAGGGGAGGCGATGGCCTCTTCGGTAGCTGGGTAAGGAGGTGTGAAGAGGCTGGGAGACGACTCTTGCGCGAGCGCCATCACACTCCAAACAGCACTTAGTGCAAGCGCACCCAGGCCCCAATCGCGAGACTGTCTCGAGGAAAGAATACTAATCATTCGCATACGCGCGCAAGCCCGCCGCAGTTGGACTCTAGTTCATCAGCGGGGGACTTGTAGCAATGAACGAATTTGGCGTCTAGGGAGATTTTCGCCAATCGCTTGCGGCGCAAGGTCGATCGCTAGCGGTGCCAGCCAGCCCTGTGACAGAAACCGATCAGAAGTCGGGGGGCTACTCGAAGGAACTTTTCGATTCGAAGTCACTCCGTTTACGGTGAGGAACCTCATTGGCTCAGCCGTCTGTAGAGCTCGCGATTCTTTTCGAGCAAATAGGTGGTGGCGTTTTGGAACTCTTGTTCGCGATGTTGCTCGTCTTGCTCGATGATCGCGCGAGCAATCTCGAGAGCAGGCTCGGGTTGAGAGCGCGCCCGATCGATAATCTGCGCTAGCTGTGCTTCGTTGAGCTCGACCGTTTTGGGAGTCATCGCCTAACTTCTCTTTACGGCGCGAAGATGGGGAGATAGTTGTTGGGCATCTGCAGGATGATGCAGGCCATGGCGGTGCCGAACTCGCTGCAGACCTCGCTGTCGCTCCACGAGCCATCGCCCGATTGACGCTTCAGCAGCAGATCGCGAATGGCGGGATACCATTTTTGCCAGTGCGATCCACCGGCGTGCCACATCGCTTGCACGGCATAGTAGTGGCCATAGAAGAAGTAGCCGGTGTTGCCCGAGCCACTACCGGGCATGTACTTCATCAGCCAGGCGAGCGCTTTTTCGACTTGATCGCCGTCGTAGATCCCCGCGCTATAGAGCGAAACAACACCTGCGGCGGTGAGCGGAAACGTGCTGCCACCCCCGGAAGTGATTTGATAGCGGAAGCCACCATCGCCGTTCTGGCTCTTCTTCACGTAGTCGATGCACTTGTCGCGGACCTCTTCCGGAACATGAATGCCAGCATCGCGGGCGGCACGCAGACCCATGATGTTGCAGATGGTGATCGAAAGATCGGCGTCGCTCTTCTGCGGCTGATAGCGCCAGCCACCTTGATCGTTTTGACAGCTGATGGTGAGCTTCACCGCCTTGCGGAGTTTCTCCCCCACCGTGGTATCGATGTCGCTGCGATCGCTCATTCCGTAGACTTCGGAAAGGAAGAGCGTGGCGAAACCGTGACCATACATGTTGTCCTGGCCAAAACCGGGAACCGAAATGTAGCCACTATCTTGCACGCAGCTGGTGATGAACTCGACGCTGCGATCGATCGACTTTCCGTAGGGACCTTGTCCCGGTGGATTGCCGCTGCACATGAAGGCGAGTCCCGAGAGGCTCGAAACGGCGACGCCGCCGGCATAGCCACCGTGGCCATAAGCGCCTTTGTTGCGACCCGAGAGGATTTGTCGCTTCGAGAGCCAGGCGAGTCCACGGTCGATTGCTTTTTGCGTGTCGGGGGTGATGACGTCGATCGAACGGGCCTCGTCTACCTCCGCCTGAGCATGGGCCGCGCGAGGCGCGAGCAGCGGTGCGGCCAGAGTGCCAGCAGCAGCGGCGGAGAGAAAATGGCGTCGCGATAAACTCATGGCAGGTGCTTCCACGCTTCGAGGGCAAACCCAGGGACGGGCTGGAAGAGCCAAGTGAAGGGGAGACCTTCGTAACTCTTCTGGCGGGTGATCGAGGAGGGGACTGGCAGCCAAAACGGGCCAGATTCCCGAACTTCACAATTATGCTTGATAGAGTGCCAGCGCGACCAGATGAAGTTCATCCCCAGGGAAAGATTTTTCCCCTTACTTACCTGGCGACGGCTTGTGCGGCTGAGAGCCCAGAAATCATGGGGACTCGGGGGTTACATCGTGTTCTGGCCGAGGAGTTTTCGGACGCTGGTGATCCCAATTTCGCCCATTTGACGCGGCGGAACTTGCCACAGCTGCGGATTCATTAGCTCGAGCGACACACAGCCGGTGTAGCCAATCTGCTTCAGCCGATCGATGATCGCCGGGAGGGCAATTTCCCCTTCACCGGGCAGAATCCGCATGCTGTCGGAAGCCAGTTCGCGGGCCACATCGGCCACATCGCACACCTGCACGTGCAGCAGATTGTCCTTGGTCAAATAGCCCAGGTCTTCCGGTTTACTCGGCCCGACATGGTAGTGATAGGCATCGAGACAAACCCCCAAATGCGGGCTCCCAACATCGGTGACGAGTGCCACGGCTGTTTGCAAATTGTTGCCAATCGCCGAGGTGGCTTGAAACTCAAGAGCGGCTCGCAGGCCACGCAGGCCAACTTCGGTGGCGAGTTGCTGCAGCGAGACTTGCACCCGCTCGAGCACCTGCTCCGAAAGTGGCGCGGCGACATCGCAGGCGACCACGATGGTGGGGATTTTTGCCAGGCCGCAGAGATCGAGGCGACGCTTGAAATGATCCCAAGCCTCTTTGCGACGCTCCCCTTGGCTCTCCAGCAGTCCACCATGAAAACTGGCAACCGGCGTAGTGACTTCGAGTTCCGCGCACAAGTCGCGGAACTTCTCGACCGAGTTAGCCGCGACATAGTTCTCGAGCTTCGTCAGCCAAATTTCGATGCTGCGGCAATGCCCCGCCGAGAAATCTTCGAGATCCTTCTCGAGGGGCGAATGAAGCGAGCAAACTTGGCTGACGGTGGGAATCATGTTTCGGTCATCACTGGGCACACCGCTGGGCAAGCCAGCAGTGCCACCCCGTTTAGGTTTTCAATGAGCGAGCGGGAAAAACTAACCGATTCGAGTTTCGATTTCGGCGAGCACGGCATCAGCTGAAATACGTTTCTGCTCGAGTGTGTCGCGATCGCGAATGGTTACGGTGTTGTCAATAAGCGACTGACCATCGACGGTGATGCAGAACGGTGTGCCCGCTTCGTCTTGGCGACGATAGCGACGACCGACCGCACCTTTTTCGTCGTAGAACACGTTGTAGCGTTTCTTCAGAGCGCGATAGATCTCTTGCGCTTTCTCGGGCATGCCATCTTTCTTCACGAGTGGGAAGACAGCCGCTTTGATGGGCGCAATGCGCGGATGGAGTTTCATGACCACACGCGTTTGCATCACGCCGTTTTCGTCGGGCGCTTGATCTTCGTGATAGGCTTCGCACAGGAAGGCAAGCGTCGCACGATCGGCACCAGCTGACGGTTCGATGACGTGCGGCGTGAAACGTTCGTTCGTTAAATCATCGCGGTAGGTCAAGTCCTTGCCGCTGCCACGATGCTTCGGTTTGCCATCCGGTCCCAGTTCCACCTTGAGATCAGGTTTGCTGTTGGGGTCGAGCTTTCCTTCCATATGGCTGCGGAGATCGAAGTCGCCACGATGGGCAATCCCTTCGAGTTCGCCATACTCGCCAGCGGGGAGGAAGGGGAACGCATATTCAATGTCGGCGGTTCCGCACGAATAGTGTGACAGCTCTTCGACATGATGCTCGCGGAGCTGCAGTCGCTCGGTCGAGAGACCCATGTCGGTATACCACTTCATTCGGCGATCGCGCCAGTACTGATACCACTCGCGCGAAGTGCTCGGGTGACAGAAGAACTCGATTTCCATCTGCTCGAACTCGCGCGAGCGGAAGGTGAAGTTCTTCGGCGTGATCTCGTTACGAAAACTTTTGCCGACCTGCGCGATACCAAACGGAACACGAACGCGGGTGCTGTCGCACACGTTTTTGAAGTTCACGAAAATGCCCTGAGCCGTTTCGGGACGCAAAAACGCGGCATCTTCGGCTGTGCCGAGCGCGCCGACGATCGTTTTGAACATCAGGTTGAATTCACGCGGCTCAAGCAAGGTGCCGAGCTCTTTGGCATCGGGGGCGAGGACTTTGGTGAAGTCGTTGCCGAGCGTCGTGAGGCTCACGAATTCGCTGGTCCAGGTGATTTCTTCCGCGTCTTTATTGCGCAGTTTGAAAAACTTCAGCGCGCGAGTTTGTACGTCCTCTTGTTCTTTATCGACTTCGACATTCGTGGCGACAAAAATCGTTTGCTCGCGATAGGTGACCCAGCGACCGCGCACCTGATCGTAGCGATATCGTTTTTTGCTCTCGCGGCAATCGACCATGAAGTCGTGGAACAGATCGAAGTGGCCCGAAACTTTCCAGACCTGCGGATGCATGATGATCGTGCAGTCGAGGCCCGTCATTTCGTACGGAGCAGGGGCACCAGCAGGGGTGCTCAGTTCGTCGTGACCGGTCACCATATCGCGCCACCAGGCGTCTTTAATGTTCCGCTTGAGCTCGACACCCAGAGGACCGTAGTCCCAAAAGCCGTTGAGGCCGCCGTAGATTTCGCTCGACTGAAACAGAAAACCACGTCGTTTGCACAGCGAAACCAGTTTGTCCATATCCATGGCAGTTACTCACAACTTCCTGAAACTCTGCTTGCTGAAAAGGATCGCTCGAAGCCCTTACCTGGCCTACGCTTGTGAGGGGGCGGCAGGGGAGGGACTTCGTAAACCTATGAGAATAGCAGTCGGGCCGAGGTTTGGTCTACGGGAGCACGATTTCCCACTTCGCGACGTCGAGACGTGGGGTGAGATCGAAGCGGTCAATCTCAGCGGCCAAATCGATGTCGTGCTCGTGTCCGATTTCGATCAGGTTGCGACCGCCCCGACTTTGACGCATCGCTTGAGCCAGGGCTACTCGCCCCGAGAGGTTCGTGACAGCGGCTCGCCAGGCATCGGCGGCGATCTCTGCTTCGTCGTTCAGCTGCGTCGCCGGATCGCTGGCTACTGCATCGTCAGCGATGGCGCCGGCGAGAAGCGTATCTTCGCGGGTCACTTCGCCGTCGGTTCCAGCGCACAGGATATGGACTTCTTCGCGCTCGGCGAGTTCGCGGCAAATGGCCGAAAAATTCACGAACGAGGCGACGTAAATCTCGCGTGCCTGACGTGCCGCCAGCATAGCGCGGGTGCCGTTGGTGGTGGTGAAAACGAGCGTTTTTCCGGCCAGTTTATCGCGAGTGTACTCCGCCGGGCTGTTGCCGAAGTGAAAGCCATCGATCCGTTTGCCATGCCGTTCGCCCCCCAGGAGAGCCGACTCGCCAATCGCAGCAGCACGCGCGCGGGCCTCGTCGACTTCGAGCAGCGGAACGACCCGTGCGGCACCAGCGGCCATGGCGGTGACGATCGTGGTGGTAGCTCGCAGGACGTCGATCACGGCGACCGTTTTGCCGGCGGTGATGGGGGTGGTGGCCTGCGAGGGGAGCAGGTGGACAACGACGCGGCGCGACATAGGAAACAACTCAAAGAGGTGGTGAGTCGGGCGGTTGTAGTACAAGAGCCGCCTCTAGCGAGCAGCATAACGCTAGTCCCCATGGCGCAGAAGTATGGCCAGCTCGACTCCTCCCCCGCCTAGCGGTACGACGGGGTAGTCGAGGCTGAGTTTGCCGCGCCCCTTTCGTTCGAAGATGAAAAATCGCCGTGAAATCGCTCCGGCGCGTCAATTGACGCTGCTCCGGTTCCCCGAGAGAATACACAGAGCTTCTGTGGACTTGTTCATCATTCAGCAGCGCGACCGCTGTCCTTGCGGTGGAAAGGGACAGCTTGGAGCGCGTCGCTGGTCGAGCCGAATATCCAGCGTGCTCGACGTGCTATTACAGTAGCTGCTTGGATGCAGCGAAGTTTTTGACCCTGCGTCTCCTGAGGATCTGATGGAGTTCGAAACTGAGCCTCTGACGAGTCACGAGCGAGCCCCTGCCACGCGACGATTCGAAGGAAAAGTAGCCTTGATCACTGGCGGCAGTGATCGTGGCATTGGTGGCGCTATCGCCCTGCAAATGGCCAGCGAAGGTGCTTCGGTCGCGATCATCTCGCGCGAAGAACCAGCGCGGCTGATGAAGCAACTGTCGCGCCTCGGCGAAGGGGCGGTCTACACCGCTGGCGATGTTTGCCAGGCTGCTGACGTGCGCCGTGTGATCGACGAATGCATGAGCGAGTTTGGCAAGATCGATATTCTGGTGAACAACGCCGGTGTTGAATTCGCGGCCCAGCTCGAGAATCACGAAGAAGCCAGTTTTCGCGAATTGATTGATGTGAATTTGATCGGCGCCATCTCGATGAGTCGCGCTGTGTTGCCGCTGCTAACCGAGCCCGGAGGGGTGATCGTCAACATCGCTTCGGCGCTTGCGCTAGGGGGCTGTAATGGCTTCTCGGTCTATAGCGCCAGCAAAGCGGGCTTGATTGGCTTCACGCAATCGCTTGCCTGGGAACTAGCACCTAAAAAGATGCGTGTGGTGGCGGTGGCTCCCGGCATGGTTCACACGCCGATGGTGCACAAACATAGCGAGCGACTCACGCCCGAAGTTTGGCGTCAGATCGAAGCTTGCCATCCGCTGGGAATGGGACTGCCTCGCGATGTGGCTGCAGCGGTGGCGTTTCTCGCTTCCGATGATGCACGCTGGATCACCGGGGTCGCTTTGCCCCTCGGCTTTGCCCCAAGCTTTCCACTTCCCACTTCGCCCCTCTTGGGCGGCTAAGTGAAACCTACGCTCTCTAGCTGCTGAAGAATTCGGTCGTGATGCGTGCGAGTTCTTCGGGCTTTTCAAACGGGAGCATGTGACCGCACTGCTCCAAAATCGTGAGCTGGGCTCCGGGAATCTCGCTGCTATAGGTCTCGCCGTGCGCGAGTGGAATCAGCTTGTCGTGACGACCCCACACGACCTGCGTTGGACATTCGACGCGCGACAGATGCGCCCGCAGACGCGGATTGTGGAGATACGGATTCCAGCCGACCCGCGCTGTGGCTTCGCGAGCCTTCAGCCACTGCAAAATGCGCGAATCGTCGAGCGAAAGTGGCATCGCTTCTTTGACGACAGGGGAGTTGGGATCGAAGAACAGCAGATTGCGAAGGTAGGTTAGATCGTCGGTAAAAAGTTCCCCCATCGGACTCCCGGGAACATGCAATCCGGCCGCGTTGACCAGGATCATCTTCTCTACGAGTGCTGGGCGCAAGATGGCGAGTTCCACAGCGGTCCAAGCGCCGAGCGAAAAGCCAATCACCGGCACACGCGACAGATTCATCACCTTCAAAAAGTCGACGTAGTGCCACGCATAATCGGCCACGTCCCGAATCGATTCGAGTCCCGCCGACGACGCAAAACCGGGATGCGCTGGCACAATCACTTTGAACTTTGCAGCCAGCAAGTCGTGAAACTTGGTCCAGTCGGTTTCGCCCCCCGCACTATGCAGGTAGAGCAGCGGCGGGCCATCCCCACCGGTTGTCACTTGCGTTTTCTTTCCCGCGACAAGAATCGTGCTGGTGGTCGGGCTTGGCATGGAGAGATGTCGAGCTGCAAGGGAGTGGCGAAGTCGAAACGCAAAACGGGAGCAAGCGAGCTTGCTACAGCTGCTTGGCTCCCGCTGGGTAGTTTATCGAAAACTGGCTCGCCGTGCGCGGCGTGTTCCGTCGTGAAATATGGCTGAGAAATTGGGCTGCAAGTTCTGGCACAGGAATCTAACTCACGTCGCTAGGAACTGGCGGTCCCGGCCAGTCCAGCGTGCGGATTGAACTCACCGACCCCAGCTCCGTAGCCCGCTTGCTGCAAGTGAGGCATCACATCGCTGGCAAACAGACGCATGCTCTTTTGCGTCAAGTCGGCTGGAAGTGTGCCAAGTTGGAACAGTCCGAGCAAGTTTCCGACTCCCAGGTACTTGGAATGCTCGAGCAACTTCTCGCGAACCGTAGCGGGACTGCCGACGATCGCATACGCACCTTTTTCGATTTGCTCGCGCGTTTCGACCGTGCTGAGGAACTTCGTTAGCGCGCTGTGAATCCCGGCGATCGACCGCACGCTGGTGTAGCCCGGCGGAAAGACCACCAGACCCTTGAGCAGCTTGCGGGCAAAGAACCACAAATGCTGCTCGTACTCGGCCCACGCTTGTTCGTCGGTTTCGGCGACATAGATCGGGCAGAGCCAGCCGAGTTGTTCGGGGTGCGCTTCGTAGCCGTACTTATTGCACGCTTCGCGGAAAAGATCGAAGTTCCGCTTGAAGAAGTCGATGTGGAAGTACGGAATTCCCATGTAGCTGAAGCGGCGCTGGGCCACGAAATCGATCGTCTCTTTGCTTCCCGCGCCAGGTATCCAAACCGGTGGATGAGGCTTTTGAATCGGCCGTGGCCAAGGGTTGACGTACTTCAGTTTCCAGTGCTCGCCATAGTGCTCGAACGGACCAGGCTCGGTCCACGCGCGAATCACCAGATCGAGCGCTTCGCCGTACATGCTGCGGGCATGCGTTGGATTGATCGAGAAGCTGTAATACTCGGGACCACCACCGACCACGAGTCCCGCGATCAGCCGACCGCCGCTGATGCAGTCGATCATCGCAAACTCTTCCGCCACGCGGGTCGGCGGGTTGTAGAGCGGCAGCGCGTTGCCGACAACCGCGATCTTCACCCGCTTGGTTTGCCGCGCGAGGATCGAACCCATCAGATTGGGGCTCGGCATCGTCCCGTAGGCGTTTTGATGGTGCTCGTTCACGCACACACCATCGAACCCGAGCTCATCGGCCAGTACGAGTTCGTCGAGATAACGGTTGTAGAGTTCGCCCCCATGCTCGGGGTCGTAGATCGAGTTGGGAAGCCAAGTCCAAGCCGATTCATACTTCTCTTCGAAGTCGTCGGGCAGGCGGTCCCAAGGCATCAGGTGAAATGCAAAACACTTCATGGCTGGCGTACCGATCTCACGAGAAGCAGACGGAAAATCGCAACACCTTTGCAGTGTGTCAGATGCGGCCAAAGGCTTCAAGCCGCAGGACCAGGAAGGGGGTGAACTTGGACGTTTTTCGTGAGGTTTCGAGAATTGACCGACCACCCTATAATAAACGCTTTACGAGACGACGTTTTGGGGATGGAACTTGAACAGCACGACCAACAGCGGCAGCTCACCCGAGGCGAAGAAGCCCGACACCAAGGTGACGAAGCGTAAGCAGCCGAAAATCCATAGCTATCCTTTCTGGAGCCCCCGCTTTTGGCACGGGATGCGTGCCGGAGATTGGTGGAAACTATGCATCAAGCATGGTTTTCGCATTCATCCGATCCGCTGGCCGATGGCGGTCTTGCTCGGCATGATCACCCCGGTGAACTCGATTTTACGACTCTGGCAGCGGGCTCAGTACGGTAGTCGGATCGATCGGACGCGCATCGAGGAACCGCCGGTCTTCATCATCGGTCACTGGCGTAGCGGAACCACGTTCCTGCACGAAGTGATGCATCAGGATGAACGATTTTATTCCCCCACGACCTACCAGTGCTTTGCGCCGCATCACTTTTTGCTCACCGAGTGGCTGATTGCGGGCTACGGCGGCTGGCTGATGCCACGGCAACGTCCGATGGACAACATGGCGACTGGTTGGGAACGTCCGCAGGAAGATGAGTTCGCGCTGCTGACGCTCGGCGCACCGACCCCTTATCTCCGCTGCGCTTTTCCGAACGATCCACCCCCGGCCGTCGAGTTCCTTGACATGGAAGGGGTTGATCCGGCTGATGAGAAAAAATTCTCCGAGGCGATGATCGAGTTTTCCAAGCTCATTACGTTCCGGAGTCAAAAACAGCTGCTCCTGAAGAGCCCTCCCCACACGGGGCGCATCGAGCTCCTTTCGAAGCTCTTTCCCGGTGCTCGGTTCATCCACATCGTCCGCAACCCGTACTCCCTTTTTTCATCGACGGTGCGCTTGTGGCAATCGCTCGACGCCGTTCAGTCGCTGCAAATGCCGAAGCACAAGGGACTCGAAGAGTTCGTGCTGATGTGCCTTACGCGGATGTATCAAGGCTATGAAAAGCAGCGCGCGAAGATCGATCCTGCAATGATCGTGGAAGTGAAGTACGAAGATCTCGTCAAGTCGCCGATGACCGAACTCGAGCGGATCTATGGCGCACTGAAGCTCCCCTCGATTGAAGGTGCTAAGCCGAAGATCGAGAAGTTCCTCACCGAGCAGAAAGACTATCAAACGAACAAGCACGAACTCGATGAAGAGTCGCGCAAGCTCGTTCGCGAGCATTGGGGCTTCTACTTCGACAAGTATGGCTACGAGAAATAGCAGCGCGAGAAGCATTGGCTGCTCGCAGCAACGTTTGCCTTAGACCGTGAAGGCAGCTTGACCAGCGCGTTAGGCTGCTGATTTAGCGCGTGTGCCGGGGAGCTTTTTTCCCTTCAGCTGATAGACGTAGCGAACCACTTCAGCGACCGCAGCATACTGCTCGGAAGGGACCGGCTGGTTCACTTCCACCAGCTGATACAAAGCCCGCGCGAGTTCTTTTCGCTCGACCACCGGCACGTTGTTTTCCAGCGCCAAACGTCGGATGCGCTGCGCTAAAACACCGGCCCCTTTGGCAATCACAATGGGGGCCGGCATGGTGTTGGGATCGTACTGCAGCGCAATCGCAAGCTCGGTGGGATTCGTCACAATGACGTCCGCTTTCGGGATGCTGGTCGACAGCCGATTCATCACCAGCTGACGCTGAATCTGCTTCCGCCGCTGCATTGTTTGCGGATCGCCCGTTTGCTCTTTCATCTCCTCACGCACCTGCTGCGTGGTCATGCGGAGATCTTGCTCGTGCTTCCACCACTGGTAGCCATAGTCGAGGATCGCGAGCACCAGTAGCGCCGCTGCAATCTTGATGCTCGTCCAGAGTGCCGTTTCCAGCACGAACTTGCCAATCACAGCTGCCGACTGATCGGTCAGCTCTAAAATCGTCGCGCGCTGCTGCCAGAGCGAGAGCCCAGCCACCACACCAATCAGCAGCACTTTCAGTAGTCCAAAGCCGAGGCTCACGAGATTCGAGACGGCAAAGATTCGCTTGGAATTGTTCAGCGGATTAATCCGCTCGAGATCCATCGCCAGCTTGTTCGGCAGGAACAGAAATCCTGTTTGCGACAGCTGAATGGTGATTGCTGCGAGCATCATCATCAGCAGCAGAGGGAGCAGTGTGCGAGCGAGAAGTCCACCGATTCGTGCAAAGTCGCTCGTCACATCCGCCAGCGTGATCGGCTGCCACAACTGGCCCGTGATTTGATCGCGTGTAAAGGCTCCCACTAGTTCGAACATGCCGCTGCTGAAGTACCAGAGCAAAAGCAGGCAAGCCATCAGCATCGCAGCCGACGTGAGATCCTGACTCTTAACGACCTGCCCTTCCTCGCGCGCTTTATCGCGGCGATGCTGCGTTGCTTCGTGCGACTTTTCTCCGTTATCGTCGTCCATGAATCTGCTGAAGAATGATCGTTAAATGGAAGAAGAAAATCGACTTATTCTGAGGGATAGACGCGTAAATCAGCCGTTTCACTTGCCACCTGGCTGTCGCTCGGAATCAAGATCGACTGCGTGATCGAAACGATCGTCGGCTCGAGTTCTTCTTGAAAGACCATCGCGGCTGATCCGAGCGAAAGTGCCAGAATCGCCAGCACAATCATGGCGTTGAAGTTCAAGCCGACAGCCACCGAGTTCAGCTGCGGAAGTGTGCGACTAATGAGCGCGACCACCAAAATGGCCAGCAGTAGCGAGATGATGGCAGGTGCTGCGGCGCGAATCCCAATTTCAAAACTGTGGGTGAAAATAGTCGCCAGCATCTCGACCGCCTCTTCCGGAAACGTGGCTTGTCCCGGAGGCATGAACTTGAACGTATCGAGCAGCGCGGACATCACCAGGCGGTGTCCACCCAGTGAAAAGAAAATCGCGAGCGACAACATTTCGAGCAGCTGCGAGAAGATGGGAACACTCGTATCGAACGTCGGATTGGCAACGTCGGCAAGCGTCATGCCACTCATCTGACTGATGATCGATCCGGCGAGCTGCATCCCTGCCAGCAGGATCATCACCGCTAGTCCGAGCGCGAGTCCCAGCATCGACTCACGCGCGAGCATGAGTCCGAGCATCATCAGATTTTCTGGCGGAGACGGAAGTGCTCCCGCATAGACCGGCGTCAGGATCAGCGCGATTGCAATCGCTAGTATCGCGCGAGCTTGCATCGGCACACTGCTCGAACCAAACATCGGGAGAATGAAAACGAGCATCCCGATGCGCGTCAGCACGAGCGAGAAGATCACAATTTGATCTAGCTGCGACGTGATGAGGGGAGACATGCAGTAGGGCCCGAATTTCAAGCGAAAACGGCTGTTTTCGCAAAGGTGCGTCCAGCGAAGTTTCAGCTTCCCATGATCATTTGAGGGATGCCTGTGAACAGATTGGTGGAGTATTCCATCATTTGCTCGATGAGCCACGGCAAGCAGAGGAGCATCACCGCCACCATCGCCACGAGTTTCGGAACGAAGGCGACCGTTTGGTCTTGCACCTGGGTGAGTGCTTGAGCGAGCCCGATGAGCAGACCCACGAGCATGCCGACGAGGAGCAGCGGCGCACAAAGCACCAGCGCTGTCATCATGGCTTGCTGGGTGAGTGTGACTGCGTCTTGCGGATCCATCGCCAGTTTCTTTCTCGGAGGGAACGTCGGAAGTAGCGGAAGGTAACGACGAGTACAAAAACGGTGATCATCGAGTAGCGTGGCAATCATTCATTCATAAGAAACGAGCGATGCGCGCGCAGGGGCTCCTAGCTAAAGAGGACCCGCAAAACTTTCGAGCAACATGCGGACCGTCAGTGTCCAGCCGTCAACCAGTACGAACAGCAGAAGTTTCAGCGGGAGCGAGATCATGACCGGTGGCAGCATCATCATGCCCATCGAGATCGTGACGCTCGAGACCACGAGGTCGAGAATCAAAAAGGGTAAGTAGATCTGAAAGCCAATCAAGAACGAGGTCTTCAGTTCGCTGAGCATGAACGCAGGAAGAAGGACCGAGAGAGGGACTTCGTCGTAGGTTTCTGGCGGTTTGGCGGGGCGATTTTCTTCGGGCAGATACTCGTAGAACAGCCACACATCATCGCTGTTGCCAGCCACTTCAATCTGGCGGCTCATGAAGCGTTTGATTGGAAGCGAGCCACGATTCCAGGCTTCTTCGGGAGTGAGGTCGGCGCCGCTGGTGTAGGGCTCGATCGCTTCGTGATAGACGCTGTTCCAGGTGGGGGTCATGATCAGCAGCGTCAAAAACATCGCGAGTGCAGTGATCACCTGACTCGGTGGCAACTGGTTGGTGCCGAGCGCTTGACGAAGGAGACCGAGCACTACCACGATCCGGACAAAGCTGGTGGTCATCAACAAGATGGCTGGTGCAAGGCTGAGGACCGTCAAGAGCAGCATGATCTGCAGCGTGCTGCTGAGCCGCTTAGGGCTCGTGAGCGCTTCGCCATTGCCGCGCAAAAGTTCGGTGACGGGATCAGCCGGGGGCATCAGTTCGCGATCGAGCTCCCCGTCAGCAAGTTCTTGAGTCGGGTCGATCGAAGGGAGCAGATTCGGGCCCATCACGTCCTGAGCATGCGTGTGCGACACCGCCGCTACAAGCAGCAGAGCTGCGAGTAGGAGTGTGCATCGATGCTGAATGATCAGAAGCATGAGGGGCAATCGGTCAGGAATGGATAGTGGTGTGAAACTACGAGATGCGACGTGCGGAACCAGCGTTGCTGCCGCCACGAGAACTGCTGTTTTCTCCGAGAAAACCTCGGGAAACGGGCTCGCGCTCGATCTCCGAAACAACTTGCTGAAACGTTTGCGTGCTGCTGCCCGGTTGTGAGCGACGGCACATGGCGGTGAGACGTTCGACCTCGTGAGGATCGGTGATTTCGGTGAGCGTTTCTGCGCTCCCTGCAGTGAGAGCAACGAGGATCAGCTTGCCACCCACGCGCACGAGTTGCAGCTGCTGTCGACCGGCAAGCGCGGTGCGCCCCAGCACTTCGATGGCCTCTTTGGGGAGGGCACCACCACCGGCGGGCTGAAACTTTTTGCTCAGCACAACGAGGCAGAAGAAGAGTCCGAGCACTGCGGCCAGTGCGCCACCCATGGTCATGAGGGCGCTGGTGCTTGATGTCGGAGCTTTCGCGCGCTCGAGTGTTTTGGGGGCTTGACGCGGAGGGAGCTTCAGCGAGCTGCCTGCGGAAGCGTTAGCAATTGGAAGGGGCTGCTCAGGCGCGGAGAAACTAGCTGGCTCACTTGCGCTCCGCGAGGGGAGTGGAGCACTGGCGTAGTTGGTCGCGGGACGCGCTCGCGGGTCGACTGGTTGCTCGGCCACCAAGGGGCGATCGTGATTGATGGGCTTGCCGTAGAACGATGCCGGACGCTCGGGGCTCGAGAAACCTCCTGGCGGGGCATAGTGATTGCTCGATTGGGCTGATGCAGTGCTTGCCAGCAGTAGCAAAAGAGCTTGCGACATGAGCACCAGCATCGATAGTCCCCCCGTGCGCAGCAACAATCGCAGGCAACGAGTGGTCACCTGGGGCAAGTGCTGTGTGAGGGAAGATGTCACGGCTGAGTACTCGGTCGTTTTTCGAAAGTTAAGCTGAAGTGAGTGAGCATCGTTTGCCGAACAAAAGATGCGAAGTGATAGGCTTGCGATTTCTCTAGGATGAATCGCAAAAGTAGTCGTTTATCGCTTGTTTTTACGGCGATTTACTTGAAATCGTCTCCGCTGAGTAGCTCGGCCACGCGGACGCAAAAGTTATCGTTGAGCACCAGCACTTCGCCGCGCGCAATGAGCCGGCCATTCACATAAATATCGACGGGATCGCCTGCGAGCTTGTCGAGCGTGACGACCGATCCGCGGCGCAGCTTCAGCACATCTTCGAGAAACATCTCGGTGCGGCCGAGTTCGATCCGCAAGTCGAGATCGACATCGCGCAGAAGTTCGAGCGTGGCTTTCTCACCCGACGGAGGAGCTGCTGCGAGATCGCGAAAAGCAAAGGGGGCGATTCCGGCAATCGCGGGATCGACCGGTTGATCGACCGAGGCGATCGCTTGCTCGGCCTGCGCTAGAAGAAACTGAATGTCGTCCCCCACTTGTGACATTGGGGGGAGAGCTTGGGGACGTGGGGCAGGGGGAGGTGCTACGGCCACCGGTGCTGGTGCTGGAGCGGCTGCAGCAGCTGGGGCTGAGCGTGCGAGTAAGGCCTCGATCTCGTCTTGTCCGAGAGACTGCGGATCGGCTGGCGCTTTGGGTGGAGGCGCAGGCTTACCACCTTGCGCAGCGGCTTGTGCCTGGCGAAGCAGGTCTTCAATTTCATCCTGGCCGATTTGTTCCGAGCCACCCATCGGAGTCCCTTCCGATCACGAGCAAGTCACTCGCGCGCTCTACAACATCCTTGGTAGGCGCGACGAGAGGTTCCCTTCTCCGGCCGCGACTATTGCTCGATGAACGAGAAATCGCTGAACACAACCGTGGTCAGCATCGGCGCGCCGAGGAGGTCGTTGCTTTTCGCCAAAATCCGCCGTTTGATCAAGCCCAATCCGGGATCGGTGAGGTCGGCGATGGCCGAATTACGGATTTCGTAGATGATTTGATCGCGCAAGCGGTGCTGATTGTGCGTCAGCAGTTTGCCGAATTCCTCGTGTTTTTCCGAGGGAACGGTGCCAATCAGATGGAAGTTGATACGGAGCGTGAGGTTTGCGCCGGGCTGATGCACCACGACGTTGAACTTCCCCAGATCAACCTCCATCTCGGCGGCAGTTGGGGTCGTGCCATCGGTGGTGGTGCTAGCATCGCTGGCAGCTTTTTCTGCTTCCTCACTCGACTTCGTGGCGGCTGCCTCGAGAGCCTCAGGGCTAGGAATCAAAACGTAGGCCACAGCGCATTCGGTCAAGATGACCACGCACACCACAATCATTACCAGCATCGACTTCATGGTTATCGTACTCCACTATCGGAGCCGCTAACCATCCGTGGCCATTGCGGTCTCTACTCACTCGTCAGGTAGACGTCTTTGGAAAACGTAGCTTTTTTCTTCGTGCATGCGGCGTTTGGATTCGATCGCTTTGGCGCGATTATGCCCAACTTGCGGCCACTTGCTACTCGCTCGCTTCGGTTGCTTCCGTCGCTGGGGGAACAAACTCGTAGCGTTCTTTTTTGTCGTCGGGGGTTCCGTCGAGATCGTCGGCCAGTTCCTCGAGCAGGAACACTTCGACGCGGGGATTCTGTTTGAGCTTCTCGGGATCGATGCCTGTGTGAACCGGTTCGAACGGGCCAGCGACCGAGATGCGAATCCGCTTGGGATCGATTTTCATCCGATCGACCAGGACATGCATGACCGCGAGCGAACGTTTGTAGGCGAGTTCCCAGTTGTCTTTGAAAACGCTATCGGCGGCGGGTGTGCCGCGCGATGTGTGTCCACGAAGTTCGATCTTTTGGGGTTTGCCAGCGAATGTTTCTGCTGCTCCGAGCAGATCGACCTCGGCATCTTCCGAGAGAGTGGCCGAGTCTTCGGAAAAATAGACCACGGTGCCAATCGTGGTTCGATCGCCAGGTCGTACGATGCGAACGTGTTGGTTCTCGCCCGTCGTCCCTTTCGACTTCACACCACCTTGCACCACCTTGGCGCGCTTCGCCCGGCCGGTGAGCGCCATGGCTGCCATGCTGGAGTTGCGTGGCGACATCTCGCCGGGAACGTGAGACATAGAGCTATCGTAGCCAAACTGCTCGTGCATCGAGTCGGCGACACCTTGGAACTTATCGTTCTGCTTAATCTCGCTCATCGAAGCAAGCAGAATGAAGAACGTGAGGAGCAGCGACATCATGTCGCCAAACGTCACGACCCATTCGGGAATGCCTGCTGGTGGATCTTCTTCAATGGCCATCGCTATTTACCCTCCTTCGCTTCTTTTGCTTTACGGACAGCAGGAGGGAGGAACGTGTTGAGCTTTTGCTCGATCAGTCGCGGGTTCTCGCCGGACTGCAGGGCCATGATGCCACGAATGATGATTTCGCTGGCGATAATCTCTTGTTTCGTCACGTAGGCCAGTTTTTCGGCCATCGGAAGGATCGATCCGTTCGAAATCACTGCACCGTAAAGTGTCGTGATAAGTGCCACCGCCATACCACCACCGATCGCCGAGGGATCGCTCATGTTACCGAGCATGATGATGAGCCCCAGTAGCGTCCCAATCATACCCATAGCTGGTGCGAAACGGCCGATTTGATCTAGCATCCCTTTGCCTTCTTTGTGGCGTAGTGAAAGGGATTCAACTTCGGTGCGCATCACTTCTTCAATCGCTTCGGGACGACTTCCGTCGACCGACATTTGAATGCCGAGCTTAATCAGTGGATGCTGAATCTCGCCGATGCGAGCCTCCAGCGCGAGAAGCCCATCACGTCTGGCAGTTTCAGCCAAACTGACAATTTGTGAGATCAACGCACTTACATCGGGCGGTTTATTGAGCGCGCTCTTGATCATTACTTTCGGTAGTTTCAAGATCACTTTCATGGGAAAACAGACCATGACGGTGCCAAGTGAACCACCGAAAACCATCAGCACCGAGGCGGTGTCCCAGAACGAGGCGAAGCTACCACCACCCATGATGACCGAGGCGCCCATCATGGCGAAGGCAATAATCAACCCAAGTATTGTTGCGATATCCATAAGTGTGCTTCCTTACTCCTCGCGCGACTATTTCGCCGACGATGCTTGTCGCGATGATCCGGCGCCTGCGGGGAGCGGAATCAGAAACTTGCTCTGCTGATACTGGATGGCGAGGCTCATCACCTCGTCCATCGACTCGCGAACCACCATCCGTTCGCCACTGGTGAGGGTCACGAAGGTATCAGGCCGCGATTCCACGTAGCGAATCAGTTCGGCATTCAGCACGAACCGTTCACCGTCGAGTCGCGTGAGCTTGATCACCGGCGTCACTCTCCATCACTAACAAAAACAACTGATTCCGGAGCAATCTCACTTGCTCGTAGGAATCGGATGCGGAAACGTAGGTCACTGAAACTGCTAGGGGATGGGAATCAACCATAAGTACTGGCCGCCGGTTCTTTGGTTCGAACCGCACGGCTGGTTTAATCGTTACGACCCGTCAGCCGCGATGACTAGCGACGGAGGTTAAGTAGCTCATCGAGCAACTCTTGTGCGGCGGTGATCACTCGTGCATTGCCTCGGTACTGTGTGGTTGCGAGCACCAGATCGATGAGGTTCTTACCGATGTCGGTGTTCGAAAGCTCGACGGCACCCGAGATGATCGAGCCCATGCCGTCGTTGCCAGGATTTCCTTCGACAGGAAGTCCCGAGTTCACACCTTGGGCAAACAGGTTCTGACCACGTTGCTCGAGACCGGCAGGGTTTGCGAAACGTGCGAGACGGACCTGTCCCAGATCTCGCGACACACCGTTGCTGAACACACCCCGAATCACACCATCTTCGCCGATGATGTAGCTGGTGAGCGTACCAGCCGACGAACCGTCTTGGCGCGACGCTGCCAGCGAACTGGTTTCGGTCGAGAGCCCCGAGACTTGCGAGAAATCGATTCGAAACTCGAGTGGATCGCTCGAAGGAATGTTGCGTCGTTCGACCGAAACGCGATCGTTCGTCACGCTCACCAGGTTGCCTTGGCCATCGAATGTCACGAGCCCTGTACCGACCGAAATGTCGGCACCATCGAGTGGGCTGTTGCTCGACGAATCAGCAAACCAGCGATAGGTCGTTGCCGAGTCGGTCACTTCTTCGAGAACCGCTGTGATACGAACGTTGAGCGGAATGCCGAGCGTGTCGTAGACCAGGAAGTCGGCGACAGCGCTTTGGCCCGACGCATCTTGAATCTTGCCGAAACCGAGGTTGGGTGTGAGGACTTCACCATCGGGCGCGGTGATGCGGAACGCTGACAAGTCGACGCTGATCGCGTTGTCGGCACCGTTGTTCGAAACGACGCGGATTTGACCATCCTGAATCGTGATGCCGGGGGCGAGTGTCAGCGTTTCGCCAGCTATATTGTTCACCGAACCAGGAATCGGATGCTGTGGATCGTCGATTGAGGTTTGAATGCCCATCGCGTCGGACATAAAGTCGACGAGATCTTGCACGGTCGAGGTGGCCGTGATGGTGAAGTCTTTTGCAGCCAGCGAGCGATCACCTTTGCGGGCCGTGAACGACAGCGTGCCGACTTCAAACACATTTTGAAAGTCGAGACCGTCGCGCTTGATCACGTTGATGAGCAGCGTGTTCGAGTCGATTTTCGGGCCATCGAGATCGATCGACTTGTTGGTGAGGATCGAGAGGTCGGAGATCTCGGCATCAGCGCGGTTGTCGGTGAACTCTTCGCCGGGAGCCACTTCTCCCACGAGATAGAACGACGTCGAGTCCCCCGCCAAGTTGCGATAGATGCGAACGGTGTCGTAGGCCGGGATGCCGGGACCAGACGGGGGAAGGGGCAAGTCGGTTAGCTGCACACGACCATTCACCACGTTCTGAGGACCGAGAATCAGCGACGGACGGCTCTCTTCTTCACCAGCGCGATAGTAGGTCACCACGTAGCTGTAGTTGCCGTTGATCGTCGAGTTATCGAGTTCCGTGGCGCTGAGCGCGACACTGTTGTCGTCGACATAGCTGCCACCAGCCGCTGCTGTATCAAGCAGAAAGAAATCGCTACCACCACTCGCGGTGCGATAGATGTTTACTTGCGAATAGCTGCCAGTGGCAGCGGGCAGATTGTTGAGCGTGATCGAGTTGTTGGCCAGTGTGTCGCCAGCAGGAACCGAGACGAGAATTTCGCTCGAAGCCAGCGATTCTGTACCGCTGTCGTCGACGTAAGTGATGCGATAACGATAGACAGCACCTTCCGCATGCGTGCCGCCAGCCCCTTGAGTATGGGTGGAGGTGGTGCCAGCCGACGATGGAATGGCAGCGACGGCTGCGGTCGACGCATCGACATCGGGACGCGGAATCAGCGCGTCGCCGAGCGTGGCACTTTGAATCACCGCCGCAGTGTCGGCAACATCGCCCGAAGGTGAAAGAACGCCTTGCAGATAGACGTTTTGCGTCGCCTGAGCCACGGCAGCCGAACCGAGCGGAATCTCGAGCGGAACAAGTTCGGTCGTTTGGATTTCGAAATCTTGGTCGACACCAAAACCAAGCACACGCTGGCCTGTGGTGGTGACGAGTTCGTTGTCGGAGTTGGTTTTGAATTGGCCGTTACGCGTGTAAACCTGCTCACCTTGCGAGTCTTGCACAATGAAGAAACCCTCTCCTTGGATCGCTAGATCCGAAGGATTCGAGCTTACTTCGATGGTTCCTTGGGTGAAGTCGGGTGTGATTTCGGCAACGCGTGTACCGAGACCGGTTTGACGAGGATTCGTACCACCACTTCCCGATGTCGGCCCGCTACCAAGACTTTGAGTCTGAAGGAACTGCGTGGCGAACACACTGTCGCTCGCTTTGAAGCCGACAGTTTGCGAGTTGGCGAGGTTGTTGCCCACCACGTCGATCTGCGTTTCCGCAGCGGTCATGCCAGTGAGAGCGGTCGTAAGTGCGGATGCTAAACCCATGTCAAAATCCTCCCGAGGGAAGGTGAGTGTGATCGTTCAGGTGAAAGGCTGGTGCGATAGCTGTTGGCGGGAACAGCCGAGCGACCTGCCTAAGTCCAATTCAAAACTGTTTCATCTCGTATTCAAACGCGCGCAAAAGCGCAACTTATTGCGCTTTTGCGCGCGTCCTGCTATTCCTTGATCTCGCGAATGTTCTTCAGGTCGATTTCTTTGTCGCCGATGTGCACTTTGTAAGTTCGTTTGGTCGCGTCATCCTCGTCGACTTCAATCGAGACCCGATCCACAATCCCTTCCACGTTCTCATTGTTGAGATCGAGGGCTGTCACTTCTCGGCCAATCAGCCCGCTGGCTGTCGTGAGGCTTTGGCCGGTGAGAACCGAATCGAGTGTCCGCGACAACTTGTCGTTCGAGGCAATTTCGCGAATCTGGCCGATCTGCTCGACCATCTGTGCGTTGTCCATAGGATTCAGTGGATCTTGATTCGTCAGCTCCGTGATCATGAGCTGCAGAAACTCGTCAATGCCGAGGTCCTCAAGCGATTTAGGCTTGTCCGAATTGGTCGTCGCGCCAGCTCCGCTTGTCGATCCTGTTCCTGCTACGCTCGACATAGGTCACCTAAAGTCGTAAGTATGTGCTTAGTAAGTTTTGAGTATTTGCTAAGTTAATCGTAACGATGTGTACATCAATTACGAAGAAAGTATTGGCGAGTTAAACCACTACGTTCAGTCGATCATTGGCCACCACCGATGGAACTGAACTGTCGATACTACCAGGATTTACGTCGTTTTTGATGCGAGTGGCTGTTCTGCCTGCGTCCGTCGAATTCTGTTCGGGGGTCGAATTTCCCTGATGATTCGCCAGATTTTGTTGCGATTGATCGGGGAGGAGTTCGACGTCGAAGCGATCGATTCGAATCCCTTGCTCGGCCAGTCGTTCGCGAAGCTGCGGCAGGTTTTCGAGGATTGCCGCGCGGGCCGCTGAGGTCTCTGCTTCGAGCCGCGCGGTCATACTCCCATCTTGAACTTGCACTTCAATCTTGAGAGCCCCGAGCTCCGGTGGATTCAGCCGCAACTGGACTGGTCCACCACGCTCGCGAGCCGTTGCAAACGCCTTCGTCACGCGGCTGAGGAACTTTGCAGGATCGATTTCGACGGGAGTGCTCGCGGCCGCTGGTTGCTTTGCCGTCCCAGCAGTGAGGGCCTGAGCGGGCAACTTCGCTGGAGGAGCTTGCAGTGGTTGTGCGCTCGCGCTGTTGCCACTCGTGCTTCCGCTGACATTGACGCTTGATGTGCGACCGGCGCTTCCACTTGCAGCGGCCGCTGCGGCAGCCTCTGCGCCGCTTGGCACTGTCGCTGGGATGGCCGGCGTCTCCGATGTCGTAGCACTGTTTCCTGTTAGCGACGTTAGTATTTCACTCGCGCTGAGTTCGTCGCTTGTCGCAGAAGTCGCTCTTTCGCTCGAGGAACTATCGTCGGACGACTCACTTCCACGATCGCTCGTGGAACCATCGGTCGTTGTGGTGGCCTCGATGCTCGCTGATGTCTCACCAACACTGCTGCTCGTGATGGAGGACTCTATTTCGTTTGTTCCATCGCGATCAAGTTGCTTTGCTACTTCCGTGTCATCCGCTGAAGTCTGTTCAGCGGAAGCTGTTTCTACGGCAATTTCAGCGGCTGTGGGGGCTTCCTGAGTTTCACCCACAGTTTCCACCGAGATCGTGGCCGACAGTTCCTCGGAGATAGTCGACTCAGCATTGTTGAGCGTCGTCACCGATGTTTCGGTGTCACTTGCGACAGCCTCTGATGCACTCGCAATCGCATCGAGCGAAGTTGCTGCTACGTCAACGTCCGCACTTTCAGGCAACTCCGCAGCTACCACATCGGCTGTGGTGGCCTGGTTCCAAAGATTTTTCGATACATCGCCGAGTGTCACGGCATCAACATCTACCACATCCGTTGGCAGAAGCTCGGCATCACCATTTTCTGCAGGCGATAGACTCTCTGGCGACACAACGTAGGTACTTGCCAACAGGGCGACCGCAGCAGCTTCGGCTGCAGCGCGCTCTGCCTCCGCCGACAACGCTTCTTCCGTTAACGCCGGCTCAGCTGCTGAGTCTTCAATTGATGCAATGCTCGTTGTATCGGCAGCTGCTTCACTCGTGGCATCTGATGCTGGAGCCGCTACCGACGATGGAGTTTCACTGCTGCTGGCAGGTGGCACCTCATCGGGACGCCGACTTCGCTTAGCAGGCTCGGCAGAGAGTTTCTCGCGCGGTGATGTAGCTGCCGCTGATTCCCGTGGTTTTGACGAAGAAGCACTCGCAGGTGGCGCAAGCAGCTCAGCAAACGATTCGTCAGTCGCGGCATCGGCTGACGACGATTTCGTAGGAATACTTAGAAGCAGATCGAGCATCTGCTTGGACTTCGTATTATCGGTTGCCGAGATTGGCATCGCAGTGCTCGCTATCGATTGGAAGGTGTTTGCTGCAGTTGGTTTCGACTGTCGCGAATAACATCGATATCGGGTGTTCCGAGTCGAATCTCCCGCAGGATTTCCGCTAGTTTTTCTGCTTCATCAGGAGTTTTGAACTCGAGCAGAATCTTCTTGCGACGATCGAGCGGCAAGGCTTTGATGATCGTCACAATGTCGCGCATCGGCTTGTCGTTGGCACCGCGCGGCGATGCTTCGAGCATCTTCAAAATCTGCTCTTTCGCTTGTTTCGGCTGCATACTCTCGAGCGTACGTTGCACCTCGGCGAGGGCACTGTCAGTAGTCGCTGTTTCAAGCGTCGCGAGCCTTTGATCGAACGACATCTTCCACTGATCGAGTCGTTCGCGCTCGGTTTTGATTTGCGTTTGCAGAGCACGCAGATCTCCGAGCGACTTATCAATCGCGTTCTCTCGCAAATCGAGATCGAGACTTGCCAACACACGTTTGCTCGAAAGATCATCGAGCGCAGGTTGCTCTGTTACATCGGTAGCCGAAGTCGACGTTTCAGCCGTCGTTTTCGGCTGAATCCCGTAGAACGCAGCCATTGCAGCTGTCATCCGATCGCCGGTCAGAAATCCCTTCGACCACAGCACGCCTGCTAAGACGAAGAGCGAGACGACCGTACCGATGCAGAATGCTGCAAACAAACTTCCGAGGAGTGATAGTGGTTTCATTCGTACGCTCCTCGTCGAGAGAAGCTGCGAAGCACTGCCAGTTCGTCCATTAGCTTCTGTTCGCGAGCTAGTTCTTCGGTCGTATGCGCGGTTTCGAGTTTTTCGGCCAGTTTCTCCATCACACGAACCTGTCGATCGGCTTCTACCAGCACAGATCGCCGACGGTCGACTTCAGCCTTTACATCGCTTTTGCGTTTGCGGAGTTGATCGACCGATGCCTTAAGAATCAGTCGATGCCGCTGAATTCGAACGACCGCATCGACATCCATCGCCCCGGGCTGAATCACCGCGCGACTACTCTCGACGAGCTGCGTAGCCTCGCGCTCGAGCTCAAGCTCTTGACGCTCAAGCACGTCCATCGCTTCGAGCGCCTTGGCGAGATCTCCCTGCTTCTGCGCGCGCTCCGACACTCGCATGTTCAGCAGTGTCTGAAATCGAAAGCGAAACGGAGCCATGGGAAGAACTACTCAAAAACTTCGAGAAATCGTGTGTGTATGGTTTAATTGCGACGTGGTGGTTGTTGCATGACTGGGGCCTGTGCTACCGCTGCTTTGCGAGGCTGCTGGCATCGCATCGCGAGTTTCAGCAGCTCTTCGCTGGCCTTCGCGACATCGGTTTTTTCGTCGATGCTTTGTTTCAGGAACTGTAGAATCTCGCCCCGCATTGCGATCGCGGTATCTACCGTGGGATTCGCACCGGTTCGGTAGGCGCCGATCGAGATCAGGTCTTCATGTTCGCGATAGGCCGACAGCAGTTCGCGCACAATGGCTGCTGCACTTCGCTGCTGCGGTGTTGTGATTTCGGTGAAGAGTCGGCTGATACTTCCCAGCACTTCAATCGCTGGATAGTGCGACTGTGCGGCCAGTTTTCGTGAAAGAATCACGTGTCCGTCGAGCAAACCGCGAACGGTATCGCTCACCGGTTCGTTGACGTCATCCCCTTCAACCAGCACGCTATAAATGGCGGTGATGCTCCCTTGCGGCGTCCGCCCCGCGCGCTCCACGAGTCGCGGCAGTAGCGCAAACACGCTCGGTGGATATCCGCGCGTTGTCGGTGGTTCGCCAGCGGCTAGCCCGATCTCGCGCTGCGCGAGCGCAAAACGTGTGAGCGAGTCCATCATCAGCAGCACGTTCTTCCCTTGGTCCCGAAAGTATTCGGCAACCGCGGTGGCTGTCGAAGCAGCTTGCACGCGCATGATCGCAGGCTCATCGCTTGTTGCGACGACACAGACGCTCCGCGCGAGCCCAGTGGGACCAAGATCACGCTCGAGAAATTCGTTGACTTCGCGACCTCGCTCCCCAATGAGTCCGATCACAATCACGTCGGCCGACGAGTACTTTGCCATCATGCCGAGCGTCACACTTTTGCCCACGCCCGATCCGGCAAACACACCGATACGCTGTCCCACGCCGCAGGTCAGCAGACCATCAATCGCCCGCACTCCTGTGGAGAAAGTGGTGTCGATACGTGGCCGCGATGTGGCAGCAGGTGGCTTGCGATCGAGGGGCACACGATCGGCGAGCACAGGGGCTGGCTTGTTATCGATCACTCGACCCCGCGCGTCGATCACGCGTCCGAGAAGCTGATTTCCGACTCGCACGCTGCGTGTCGAGCGAGCCAAGGTCACACGATTTCCTTGGCGAATTCCGATGACATCACCGAGTGGAAACAGCAGCGTCAGGTTATCGCGAAACCCAATTACTTCTGCTTCGACCGGCGCACCAGCCTGTCGTTCGATCAGGGCGAGGCTGCCAAGGGGAGCCGGAAATCCAGCGGCTGCCGCGGTCAAGCCTTCGGTTCGGACAATACTTCCCGAGATGCGTGAAGTGACGATCGAATCGAGCTGTGAGATATAGTCGTTCATCATGGAATTTCAGCTACGACAGCTCCTCCACGATGCGCTGGAGTTGACTATCGAACTGCTGATCGATCGAGCCGAGCTGTGTGTCGACTCGGCATCCACCGCGCTCGATGGTGGCATCAGCAATCACATCGCAGGCTGAAATCGGCCGAAGTTGGGCCGCCAGTCGTGCAGCACTTTCATTGAGCAGCGCGTGATCTTCAGGGTTGAGACGAATCGTCACGCGGTCGGCCCCCACCACCATCTGCAGCGCTTCACGAACAAGCGTTAACGGAAGCTGTGGATCACTCGCCAGTTCGCGGCGAATCAATTTCGAGGCAATCGCCGATGCCAGCTTGATCGAGTGCGATTCCCAGTGCTGCTGCCATAAGTGACGTGCGTCGACAAGTTCGCGGACCGCTTGCTGCAATGCAGGCAGGAGCGACTGCAGTTGCTGATCGACACGCGATTTCAGGGCTTGCTCAGCTGCTTGAATTGCAGCCTGTTTTCCTTGTTCCGCAGCTTGGGCACGAATCTTGGCAGCTTCGGCTCGCGCTTGTTCCACGATGGTGTTGGCTTCGGCACGTACTCGAACAAGGTACGAACGCTCGATGTCGTCGAACTGGAACGTTGTGCTTCCAGCTGCGACATGCGAAGGATTCGAACCTGAAGCTTTGATGATGCCAGCCATAGCGTGTAATTAAAAATCTTGTTGGGTTTGGGTGTTCTGCTAGCGCTGACGAAGGGTAAGTTCGCCACGTCGGATGAGGTCGTCAGCAATCGCAGCGACTTCATACTGAGCTGCTTCGAGCTCCCGGAGACGGACGGGGCCGGGGCTGTCGAGTTCTCGCGATAGGGCGGCGGCATCGCGCGCGGGAAGTTGTTTCAAAATGCGTTTAATCAGCGCTGGTTCGGCCACCGAAAGAGCAAGCATGGCGGTACGCGGAGCGACTTCACTCAGCACCCGTTTGAGCCCGGCGTCGTCGAGGTTCGTCAGTTGATCAAACTCGATCGAGAGTCGTTTTCGCGGCACGCTGGTGTTCGTGGTGACAGTTCGGCGGCTGTCCGAGCGGTCGACGCTTTCATGCTGCTCGGCGCTGCGACCTGCTTGAGGAGCCTCGGTCTTTCCGAGTCCCAGCTGCTTCACCAGGCGTGCATCGCGCGAGGCAAGTTCGTCGACCAAGTGGCGACGGCGCGAGCCATGCAGGGCATCGATGACGGCGAGCACCGCGTTTTTCGCCGCAGGACGCACACCAGCTGGATGAGCATCGAGTTGTTTGCGAAGTTCCCGTGCGAGATCGGCCACCACTTCTGCCGACATGTCGTGCAGGAAAGCCATCCGGTGCAATGTTTCTGTGCTTACAGCGGGGGGGAGTTGCTCGAGCACTTTGGCAGCAGCTGCGGCACTCAGACTAGCGATCACGACCGCTAGCGTTTGCGGGTGCTCACGCACAAGGACTTGCGCGACGAGAGCCGGATCGATCTCTTCAAGGAATTTTAGGGGCGCATCGTCTTGGGCTGGTTGGCTCCGCGAAGGGGAGGAGGGCTCGCTGTAGCGCGCGTCGTCCTGCGAGCGGGGGATGAAACTATCGTTGCGACTTTGAGCAGCCGATGAGAGCTCGAGTTCGACATCGCTCTCGGAGCTAACCGTGGCGCGAGCATCGCTACGTCCGAGAAAATCAGCAGCGATACGCTGCTGTTCATCATCCGAAAAATCATCGAGGCTCATGATCGCACTACGAATTCGATCCGCTTGATCGGGCGGCAATTGATCGAGCAAACGATCAGCAGATGCTTGATCGAGCGTCGATACCAGGATCGCAGCGCGGCGTAATGAGTTCGAAGTGGTGGTCATCACAAATTTCCCCAACCGTCAGTTACCGAAAAACAATTCGACAGCCTGTAGCGTACTAAGCCGCGTCGCCAATCCAGTTCCGCAGGATGTTGGCAGCAGCGTCGGGATCTTCTTTCACCATGTCACGCAGTTCATCTTTGATATTGGGGCCACCGGCGAGTCGTCGGCGAAGAGCACTTGCTGGGGACGCAGCTTCTTCATCGTCGTCAGCGTCGGTATCTGCAATTTTCAGCGACGAGCTGGCGTTCGCTGGTGCAGGTGGAAGTGGTAGAGGTCGGGTCATGCTCCGCAGCATCACGAGGGCGAACATCCCGACGCCAAGCACGGCCAGTGTTTGCCAGTTCGAGCCAAACCAGGCGGTCGCAGTTTCGGCAATGCTCGCTTCCGGCATCGGCGAGCCAGGCAGATCGGTATACGTAGCGACGGCGATATGCGGGTAAGGATTGGTCCCTTGCGACACAGGTGGCAGGAGGTTGCGAACGGTCTCTTGCACTTTCCCTTTGGTTTCGGTCTCGATTTTGGCAATTTCGGCGGCATCAGGTTGCTTGGGTGGGGCACCAGCAGGCTGAGGATTACGCTCGCGCCAAATGCGAGTGAAGTAGCTGGCAGGAATGTCGATCGAAGCTGTCACCACAGTCGGGACCAGCGGCGCACGCTTCATCACGGTTTGTTCATGACCGGGGACATTGCGTACTTCGGAGCGCGACTCGCTCGTCTGGCTCTCATTGGCGCTCGACGTGTTATTCACTGCTACTGGTTGATTGCCGACACCATTGGGAATCGCGCCGGGACGTCCCGCAGGGGATGGGGACGTGCTCGATTGCTCTTTCGTGAACTCGTTGCTTTCGACGGCAACCGGTTTAGCATCGAGCTTGATGGTTTGCGATTGATGCGAGAGTTCAGGGCTCAGTTCGACATTCACGCCGACAATTACACCTGGAATCATCGCCAGCTGATCGGCGATTTTACGTTGCCAGTCGCGCTCGTATTTCTGCTTATGTGCGGCGTAGATGCTGTCTTCTTCCGACATGCTTCCATCGGTCGACGAACCACCACCATACGACAGACCACTCGTCATGTCGGTAACCGTGATGTCGCGACGATCGAGCCCCGCATAGGCCGAAGCAATCACGTTGCGGATCGATTTCAGCTGCGCATCTTCGAGGGCTCCACCTGCCGTTTGCACCGCGACCATTGCCGTTTTTTGCTTCGAGCGTGTGAGGCCACCTTTCAACTCTTCGTCGTACTGCACGGTGGCAGCTTCCACCCCTTTCATTCGCGAAATGATGAGAGCGAGTTCCTTTTGCTTAGCGTTCCACTTCTTCATTTCCATCGAGCGCGAGGAAGTGAAGGGGGTATCGCTGGCGGCTGCTTCATCGAGATAGCGATAGAAGTCGGCGGGGAGCGCATCGTTTTCGGCGAGCGCGGCGAGATAGATTTCTTTCTGTCCGCGGGGAATCCGAATCCGATTCCCATCGACGGTCGACTTGCCGAGTCCAGCCTGAGCAAAAGCGGATTCGATGTTCGTTAGTTCGGCGCCAGAAAAGGGTCGGCCATCGAGCAGATACTCATCCCCTGAGGTGACCTGATACTGAAACAGATAGCCGATGCTCACAACCACTACGATGAGCAGCAGGCCCGTGGCCAATCGAGTCCCGGGGGACATCGAACGCACGAGTTCCGTGAGTTGTGCGGCAGCTTTGTTGAAGAAGTCCATCCCGTGCATCCTTGCAATCGATCACTGGCCACTAGGGAAGAGTCGCCTCGTCCATCGCGTCATGCGGTAGAAGACGATCTCTGCGACGTTCGCATCCTTAAATGCGAATGTTGCTAACCTCCTGATAGGCCTGCACTAGCTTGTTTCGAATCTGCATCATCATGCGAAACGACATGTCGGCCTTTTGGAGTGTCGTCAGCACTTCGGCCGGGTTCACATCACCGCCGGTGACGAGCTGCTGCACTGCTTGGTCGGCGTCGTGCTGCACGTTGTTCACTTGATCGAGTGCTTCCAGCAGCACGTTCTTGAAGGGCTGCGCACCACCGGTTTGTTCAGCTCCGCCAATCGCGCCGGTCGAGGGGGGCGAGAGGGGAATCGGTAGCGATAAACCTTGAATCGATGTCATGGGTCGTTCTCACTAGCTGACCTGCGGGGGCCACTTTTATCCGAGAATTCGCAAGGTTTGTTGACTCATGTTCTTCGTGATTTCCATCACACCGACATTCGCTTCGTAGGCGCGGGTCGCTACGAGGGCGTCGACAAACTCGGCGGTCTGATTGATACGTGGGTACGCGACATAGCCCTTGCGGGGGCCTTCTTTGATCGCATACGGATGATCGGGCTGCCAGCGATAGAGGGGCTCTACCGTTTCGGTTTCGATCGAACTGACTTTCACACCCACGGCGCCATGCCGGGTGGCCAGCTCGGGATCGGCTTCGAATCGTACGTACTTCCCTTCGTACGGTTTCATCTCGCCGCTGGCGTCGCGTTCGAGCGAAGTCATGTTCGCCAGATTGCTCGAGATGGTGTCGAGCCTGATGCGCTGGGCAACCAGTGCGCTCGTACTAATGTCGAGAGCGGTATGCATGGCTCAGGAGTCCTTTCCCGATACAAAGTGACGTGAAACTAAAGGTGAAAACTCGCTGCTAAACGCGTTCGCTAATCGCTTGCTGCAGCAGCTCGAACTGATCGGTCATGATCGTTAAAGCGATGTTGTGCAGCATCTGGTTTTTGTTGATCTCGGCTACCTGTTTTTCGAGGTCGATATTCGTGTCGTCGTGATACAAGATGTTGTCCATCGAGGCACGCACGCTCCGCATCGGATCACCAGGATCTGCGGAGACAATTCCTGGCGAAATGCTGCTGCCGGTCGACTGCGAAACCTCCATCGCCTCTTTCAACTTCTCTTGAAAGTGACTGACCGAAAGATCGCGCGTTCGATAGCCGGGCGTGTTGATGTTCGCGACGTTCGACACGAGCACCCCATGCCTTGCTTGAGCGAAGTTGAGGACTTCGGCAAGCGCTGGGATATTCGTGGAATTAAGCAAGCCTGGCAACATCAGTTCACCTCAAGATCGAAGCAAGCGTTGTGCCGAACGAAAAAAACTTGAATGCTATCACTGCTAGTACGCTCGATTCTTCACTTCGTAAATCACGTTTGTTTCGCAACTTACTCCATTTAACAAGGCTGTTTTACTCACGCTCAGCTACCGAGGTTCTCTAGTTTGAGGAAGCAGCCAATCGGCAGGTTTTGCCGGTTTGATGCGGCAGTTTCTGCCTGAAATTGACGTGCGCTGGTTTTTAAGCGGCTCTTACAAAGCTGCGAGCACGTGGGGCATAGCCATACTGCCGCAGCTTGTTCGAAAGGGTGCGAATGCCAATCCCGAGGGCTTGAGCGGCGCGAGCACGATGCCCTTCGTAGTGATCGAGAGTCGCCTCGATCAGACGGCGCTCCATATCCTCGAGCTTCATGCCAGCTTGCAGTTCGCTCTCGCCGCTGCTGTTGCCGCTGCCAGCCGAATGCATCGCTTCGGGTTCGAGAAGCCAGCTGCGCAGGTCATCGGCGGAGAGCTTTTCGCTGGTTGCCAGGATGCTGGCCCGGGTCATCAGGTTTTCGAGTTCACGCACATTCCCCGGCCAGTGATAGCTGCACAGCAAATCGCTGGCGGCTCGATCGACGGTGATGGGAGAACGCTCGAGTCGAACGGCAGCTGCACCGAGGAAGTGTTCGACCAGCAGCGGAACATCTTCGCGACGATCGCGCAGCGCGGGGACTACCAGCGGCACGACGGCGAGGCGATAGAACAGATCTTGGCGGAATCGACCTGCGACCACTTCCTGACGGATTTCGCGGTTGGTGGTGGCAATGACCCGCACGTCGACTTCGAGGGTTTCGCTCGATCCGACACGTTCGAACGACTTCTCTTGCAGCACGCGCAGCAGTTTCGCTTGCAGCGGGAGTTCGATTTCGGTGATTTCGTCGAGCAGAATGGTGCCACCATCGGCGAGTTCAAAACGTCCAACGCGAGGCGCATCGGCGCTGGTGAAAGCGCCACGCTCATGGCCAAAGAGCTCGCTTTCCATCAACTGCGGCGAGAGGGCAGGGCAGTTGAGGCTGACGAGTGCCTTGGTTGCTCGGCCACTCGCAGCATGCACGCAGCGGGCAACCAGTTCCTTGCCGGTGCCACTTTCGCCCGAAATGAGCACGGTTTCGCCGGTGGGAGCGGCAACGGCAATCTGCGATCGCAAACGCTGCATCGCGCTGCTGGTGCCGATCATCATCGAGTGCCAAGGTTGACTCGAGGAGGTGACAGCCGAATGCGCTGCGCCACGGCGACCCCGGGCCAAAGCCCTCTGTACGAGCTGTTCGAGTTGATCGGCATCGAACGGTTTCTCGAGATAGTCGAGCGCTCCATGCCGCATCGCTTCGACAGCCGAAGAGACCGAAGCAAAAGCGGTGACCATCACCACCTGCGAGTCGATTTTGCGATCTTGCAAAGCGCGAATGAACTGCAGTCCATCCATGCCTGGCATTTGCAAGTCGGTGAGAATCAGGTCGAACTCTTGCGACGGCAGCTTCTGCAGTGCTTCGATGGCACTGGCGCACATTTGCACGTCGTTTCCGGCATGTCGCAGCACATCGCACATGCTTTGCCGCGCGCGGGCATTGTCGTCGACAACCAGAATTCTACCGGTGAGCGTGGGGGCGGATGCGAGCATGGTCATGAGCGGGGTTCCTCATTCTGACGCGGGATAGAGATGGTGAAAGCGGCGCCCCCATCGGGGCAATTGCAGGCGATGATGTGACCGCCATGCGCTTCAGCGATCCGTTCGACGATCGCGAGGCCAAGGCCTGTGCCGCTGCTTTTGGTCGTGAAAAAAGGTTCGAACAGGTGAGCGAGGGTCGATTCGCCAATGCCACTTCCACTGTCGGCGACTTCAATGTCGATTGCGTGAGCCGTGGCAACTGCTGTGATGATCAGCGAGCCCCCTTCGGGCATTACATCGATGGCGTTGAGTACCAGGTTCAGTACCGCGCGGCGGATCATGTCGCGATCGGCATAGATAACGAGCTTGGGATCGGCGTCGACAGTGGCTTGAATCTTTTGAGCGTCGAGCTGAGGTGCAAGCGACGCAATAATCTCGCGAAGCAGTGGTTCGAGGACAAACTTTTTATTGCTCGGGTCGCGATCACTCGAGAAGTGAAGCAGATCGTTCACCGTGGTTTCGAGAGCGGAAAAGCCGCTGACAAACTGCTCGAGCAGTTGAGCGGTATCCGCATCGTGTCCCATGCGACGGCGAAGCAGCGTCAGGTAGAGCTTCATCGGAACGAGGCTGTTACGGACTTCATGGGCCACGTGCGAGGCCATTTGCCCGAGGTCGGCTAGTCGATTGCGGCGCGCGAGTTCGCGATTCTTGGCTTCGAGTTCGTCTGACAGTCGACGTACTTCAGCCTGCAGCGCGAGATGCGTCTCTTCGAGTCGCATCGTGGCAGTGTTCCACGCCTCGAGAATCGTGCGCAGGTCGCCGTCGATCATCGAGGGGGCAATGGTAAGTGTGGCGTCGTCCATGACGGTTCTCTTTTAACCTTCGTAGCGAAGTTGACTGCCGGTGACGGCACCGTAGTGGGAACCTGCATAAGCATTGCCAGCTTCGCCGGCGCTATGCATCGAATCCAGACGCAGTGCGGTTTGGTCGCGACGCTGAATCATCAGCACTTCCGCCTGTTTTTCAGCGGTGAGAATCTCGGCCAGCAGCGCTTCCGAGCGACGGGCATCGTCTTGACATTTTTTGCGTTCGGCGGGCGAGCCCCACACACGGGCGTCGGGGTCTTCATCGCGAAACGGCGCAAGCTGCGATTCGATCGACTGCATGCGCGTGATCAGCTGTTGCTTGGCGGTGAGCACGGTCAGCAGCGTACTCATCTCGCCCGAAGTGATCAGCGACAATTGCGTATTCGCGATACGGACCAATAACTCGAGCACTTCGAGCTTGGCAGCAACCAGGCGAGCGAGCTGTTGAGTGGGAAGTGTCATAATTCTCGAGCTGTAGCGTGATGCGTTGTTAAGCAGTAGCGAGTTACAGGGAGGCGAGCCAGGTGAGCACTTCACGCCACTCGTCGCGATTGAATCGTGTGGTGCGTGTGAAATCGGCATCGGTTCGCATTCGATCAAGGACGACGAGCGCCTGCTGAAGCGTGCCGCGGGCTTCGTTCGGACGGCTCAGCAGCCGGTAGCAAGCGGCGATTTGGGTGTAGGCTTCGAGCGACTCAGGTTCATGCTGATAGCGATTGGTGGCAGCCGAGTAGGCAGCGATTGCTTGCTCGTACTTGCCGAGGTCAAACAGCGCATCGGCGCGACCAAAATAGGCATTGCGCAAAATCTTCTGCTGGATCTCGGTATGGTTCGACTCTTGGCCATTGCTCAGCGATTCGATGATCCCAATGTACTGCTCGATCGAGAGTCCGAGCTCTTGCTGAATCTGACGATTGAGGGCGATGCGCGTCGTCTCGATGGTGACGACACCGAGTCGCTTGCGGGGCCACTTTGCGCTATGGCGATAAGACTCGGCAATGCGGTAGCGAGCGGTGAGGGTCTCGGCCGAATCGGGATAGCGCTGGGTGGCTTCGTTCAAGATTCGAATCGCATCTTGAAACAGGGTATGGCTTTCTTCGAGCAGCGCGAGACCTGCTTTTTTTCGCTCGGGATCGGTTTCATCGACACCCGCCGTGCGGCTGTTGGTTTCGGCCTCGATCGCTTGCCGAAAAACGACGCCAGACAAGGTAAATAGCGACTTTTTCCACTCCGGGCTCTCGGGACTCAGCGAGAACTGATAGAGGTTTTCCTCCAGCAATTGACGGGACTCGGCCAGTTTGCCGAGCTCTTCAAGGGCCATCGCCGCCAGCAAGCGAGCGCGGTAAGCCGAAGGATGTTTGGGCTGACGCAAGTAGCAGTTTTCCAGAGCGTCGAGCGCTTCAGGAATGTTGCCACTGGCCAGGAGAGCTTCTCCTAGACCACTCCAAGCGGCGGCGTCGTCTTTGGAAGATTGTTCTTTGAGAAAACGTCGATAGAGCGTGGCAGCGGTGTTGTAGTCTTGGCCAGCGATACAAGCGGCGGCGGCAGCGCCGAGATGCTCGAGATACTGATTCGACGTGATGCGCAAATCTGCAAGGCGGGTGAGATCCTGGGCAGCAAGACGACGCTTCTCGCGCGCTTCAGCCAGCGTGATCGCCTGGTCGGCAAGGTCTTGTGTTTCAGCTTTCTGCGCGAGGGCATTGGCCCAGTTCTGACGGACTTGCGAGCGCCACGACAGGGTTTGCTCTTCTTTGAAAAGAGGAAGGGTGATGGTGGCGAGCGACTCTGCGGCGGAGAATTCGGTTTGTGCTTCGAGCGACTTCATCATCGCTTCGAGTCGAGCTTGAAACTCAGGGAGCGACATCCAGCTGCTTTGAAATTCGTCGGCTGGTGGAGCATCTTGCATCGCTCGTTCGAGAAGCGTAGTGGCGGCGAGAGGCTGACGACGTTCGACGGCAATCTCTGCTTCGTTGACGGTTGCAAAGAGCGATTCGGGACGTCCGTAATGGAGCTTGCGGACTCGCGCGAGCTGCGCGAGGGCCGCTTCGGTATCACCAATCTGACGATAAGCGAGGCCAATCATAAGCTGCGACTGCGCGGTGACATCGCTCGTCGGTGGGAGCCCTTGCTGCAGCGCTCGCATGTTGTCGATGATCTGCTGATAGGTGGCTGTCGGCGTGGCTTTGTCGCGCTGCGCTTGCGTGAGGCGGATGCGGGCTGCTGTCACCGCTGCTTCGCGCGAAACGTTCGATTCCTTGGGAATATTGGCCATCGCGCTCAAGGCATCTTCGAGCTTGTCCTGTGCTAGAAGCACTTGTCCTTCCAGCAGCAAACCTCGCGAGCGATCTTCTTCGGGAAGGTCCTTGATGCGCCGCAGCTGTCGCAAGTGCACGAGTGCTTTGTCGAGCGCTGGTGGCGACACACGCAGATAGCAGTCGGCCAGTAGCTGGTGAATTTCAGCAGCGCGAAGTGGGTTGGAGAGGAGCGCATCTTCGAGAGCAGCAGCGCTTTGGGCGTATCGCGCAGCGCGATACAGGCACTTGCCCATCAGCAGCTTAGCTTCCGCTTCGCGTGCCGGAGGAAAGCCATAACGCTCGGATTCTTCGAGGTAGCGTGCAGCAATGCGAAATAGCATCCGCTGCTCGTGATCGTTAACGTGACGTTGTGCGTCGTTGGCCATCACCGCGCCGAGCACAAAGAACGGACCGCCGAGTGCCTCGTACGCCGTGTTGGGGTCGCTGCGCAGCTGCGCGGCAATCTGACGTGCCTGATGATCGTCGCCAGCATCGAGTCGCTCGAGTGCCATGGCGAGATCGGGCTTGGTCGTAAGCGGCGTTTCTTTCGAAAAGATTAAAGCCGTGCAAACACCCATGCCGATAATCGCGGCAACAGCGAGTGTAGCGACCGGAATACCAAGCTTGGGATTCTGGCGCACCCAGCCCAAAAACTTCTTTACGAGCGAGAATGCCAGTCCAGGAAGCGAGCGCAACCGAGCGACAATGCTCGGTTTGGCAACTGCTGGAGTTGGAGTGGCGTTCATCTGGTGGCTCGATGCTTCTCGACGTGCATACCCCACGCGCAAGCGCATGGCGGGTCGCAAACAGCGGGCTTGTACCAACGAAAGAATGCTCGCGTCAACGGCAAGATTGGCCAGGAAATCAGCAGGAAAACATGCTGGCGCGAGAATGCTAGCAGCGCTCGATGAACACTTGATACGCTGAGCTGCTCACCCAACGTGGTGAGCATTCATGAAAGCGAGAAATTGCGAACTGCTCGCAGCGATCTAGTTGTGATCGCCAGGCATTTCGCACATCGAATTGTCGCTTGTCGACGACATTCCGGTAACTTGCTCCATCATCCAGACATCAAAGTCATGGAGCATTTGAGTCGTCAACTCATCGCCACAAGGATACTGACGAAGTGACATCGCCAAACCAGCGGCGTGAAACAGTCGGAGTTCGTCACACAGATGATCGACCGTGTAGGTGCGCGAGTCACGCGCATGTGCGATCATCATCGGCAGCTTGCGAGCCTGCTCGAGGTTCGCCAGTGGAGCTGTGCCACGAGGAAACGAACCGCCTAGCGAGACGGCACCAGCAAACAGATTAGGAAACTGAAGTGCCAAACGGAGCGCCATCGTACCACCGCAGCCGTAGCCAGCGATGAACACGCGCTCTTGATTGATGTTGTAGCGCTCGGTGGCTTGTTCGACGGCATCAAACATCCGCTGTTGTGCGTGATGGATGCTCAGAAAATCTTGGGTCCACTTGTAGCCACGATGCTTACCGCGCGAATCCGTGCCACGCAGACCAACGGCGACATAATTGCGCTCGCTCACCAGCGGCATCACGGTTTCGACTTCGTGCTCGTCGCCACCATCGCTATGGAGCCAAATCACGAGCGGGTAGGCATAGCCTGGCTCGTAGTGCATCGGTGTCAGCAGGCTGTGAGGTGTCGCACGTCGCTCGGCAATGCGAGCAAGCGGTTGGCTCACTTGGGCGGTTGCAGCAGGGCTCGAGGCGGGGGTATTAGCGTCGATTGAAAGGCGATTCATACAGTTCCGTCGGAAGGGATTACCTGAGGGAGTCGCGCGAAATCATCAGTAGACATTCGCGAGACCAAGGAAGGACGGCTGATGAGCATCGTGCTCGGCCGTGAGCCGGCAATCCCGCCGGTAACGCAATCGCCAGAAGCGATCGACTTAAGCAATCAGCTACTCGCACACCAGCGCAAGTCTGCAGCGCTTCACCAGGAAGCACGCCAACTTGCGATCGCATCGCTAGGCTAAAAATACTGGCCAAGAGGTGGTCCAAAATTGGGGGTCCATCACCTGCCAAGCTTGACGCCGACTCGCTAGCAGCGAATCGGGTGCAAGCATCGCGACAGGGATGATTTCATCGAGGCCATCGCGACAGGTCGAGTTTTTAGGCAAGCGCTACGCGAATGTCAATCGCAGATGCCGCTACCTTGGAGCTCGACACTGCTACCACTACCTGTCTGTGCAAAAATGTGTCGACTGGTTACGCCAAACACACTCTCACCACGAAAGAAATTCCACGTTGGTTCGCGATAAATTTCTCGGGTTCCACAACGCTAGCAGGGTGATCAAATTGCCAGTCGGCTGGCAACAGCTGCTGTGCTAGACATCTGCGGCTCGTAGGAAAAAACGATGCCGCAAAAAAGTGATAAAAAGTTCGTCGCGCCTTTGGTGACGCGAGTTGAACTAGCCACCCATCAGCTGCGTGGTGGTGGCGACGAGCGATTTAACCGCATCGACGCTCTTCAGGAACGCAGCCTTCTCTTCGCTGTCGAGATCGAGCTCGACAATCTTCTCGACACCGCCAGCGCCGAGGATCACAGGCACACCGACATAGTAGCCACCCACGCCGTATTCCTTGTCGCAGTACGCGGCACATGGAATCAGTCGCTTCTTATCCTTCACAATCGCTTCGACCATTTGGGCCGTAGCGGCAGCAGGAGCGTAGTAGGCACTGCCGGTCTTCAGCAGCGAAACGATTTCAGCACCACCGTTGCGAGCGCGATCGACAATCGCCGACAGCTTCTCTTCCGACAGCAGGCGGCGAATCGGAATGCCGCCTACGCTGGTGCAACTCGGCATCGGCACCATGGTGTCGCCGTGGCCACCCATCAGCAGCGCCGAAACATCTTCCACGCTCACGCCAAGTTCCATCGCCAGGAACGTGCGATAGCGAGCCGTGTCGAGCACACCTGCTTGACCGCAGACGCGCTTGGCGGGGAAGCCGAGCACCTTGAACACCTGCTGCACCATCGCGTCGAGCGGGTTGCTCACCACGATCACCACAGCGTTGGGGCTGGTGGCTTTGATGTTCTCAGCCACGCTCGAAACGATCTTGGCGTTGGTGCTTAGAAGGTCATCGCGGCTCATGCCGGGCTTGCGAGCAATACCAGCGGTGATCACGACCACGTCGCTGCCAGCGGTGGGACCATATTCGGTCGTACCAATGACGTTCGAGTCGAAGCCCACGATCGGCGACGACTGCATCAGGTCGAGCGCTTTTCCCTTCGGCATGTTCTCGGTCATCGGAATGTCGACGAGCACGATGTCGCCGAGTTCCGCAGCTGCACACCAGTGAGCGCAAGTTGCTCCCACATTTCCGGCACCAACGATAGTGATCTTCGCGCGACCCATACATGCTCCTACAGATGAAAACGTACCCGATGGTCTCGACACGTTAGGTCACGGCCGAGTGGGAGAGATTGGATTGTAAATCAGCAAGCGATAGCCATGTATCGACTTACGCTAGAAATGCGGCGATCGCGAACTCGCCGTGAGGCGGTCGGTGCAGGCTAATCCTAGCGTCTTCTCTTGTCGAATATCTCCCGCCACGTTTTGGCGTCAAGTAGGTAACCATTCGTAACGTCTCCCGTCGGACCGCAGGAAAGTTGCACTTCGCTCGCCAGTTTGCGGGGCTTGTCGCCTTGTACAGAACCGGCCGATCCACGAGCATCAGGGAGACATTTGCTCAAAATTGATGGAAGTTTTTGCTTCGAGGGATCGATCGATGCTCGGGAACTGGTTCAAGCGTTCACGCCGTGCGAAATTGCTCAGCTCGCCACTCGCGAGTGAGCTGCTGAAGTCGGTCGAGGCCAACATCGAGGTCTACTCACTCTTGACTCCACCGCAGCGAGTGCGACTGATCGAATGTGCGCGCATCATTGCTGCTGAGCGCGAATGGGTCGGCTGTCGTGGTCTCGAAGTGACCGATGCCATGAAGCTCACCGTCTCGGCCATCGCCTCGCTGCTGCTGCTGGGGACCGAAGGGTACTACTTCGAGCGGGTCCCTAGTTTTCTGCTCTATCCGTTCGCCTATCGCCGTCCCATTCAAAATCGCGAAGGGGGGATGATCGACGAAACCGCCACCATTCTCGGCGAAGCGCATCCACACGGCAGCATCGTGCTCAGCTGGCCCGCGGTACTAGCTGGGGGCAAGCATGCGCGCGATGGCGAAAACCTGGTGCTCCACGAACTGGCGCACCACATCGATGGACTCGACGGAGCGGTCGATGGTGTTCCGCCACTCAATTCAGTCACCGATGCACGCTTCTACGAAGAGGCTTTCGCGCGCGAATTCTCGGCCCATCAAGACCACGTTCGCCAAGGGATCGAAACGCTTATCGATGCTTATGGAGCGACCAACCGAGCCGAGTTTTTTGCCGTCTCTACCGAACTTTTCTATGAACAGCCGCTCGCCATGCGTGCGCGACATCCCGATTGGTACAAGTGTCTCACCCTCGTTTACTCACTCGATCCCGCCCAGTGGTTTGAAGCGGGGGCGAGCACTGCGCGAGTGAATATCAGCACTTCGTCGCGCGACGACCAGCATCCCATGCCCGTCCATTCGCAGCATCCGCATCACGAGCAGCATGAACTCTCGGACGACGAGCGCGCAGAGGCGATCGCCAGTTTGCCCAAACTTCGTACCGCCGATCAGTACTTCACGCGCGCAGTGGAGTGGATGGAAGCTGCTGAGTGGGATGTCGCCGAAGCCGATCTCACCCATGCTTTGGCGCTCGATCCCAACGACCAAGAGACCTACGTCTACAGGTCGCGTGCACGCTGCGAACAAGGGCTCTACGATCTGGCTCTCGAAGATGCCGAGCATGCTCTCCAGCTTCTCCCCAGCGATCCCGAAGCGATCGGCTGTCGCGGCATTTGCCGGGTTGCGATCGGAGGTGAAGTAACCGCGGGTCTCGCGGATATTAAGAAGGCGCAAGCTGCCAAAATCGATAACGATGAACTCTGGTTTTTCCGCGCCATGGCGGAAGTCGATCTCGGCGATGCCGCAGCGGCTGTGAAGTCGTTTTCAAAAGTGATCGACCGTTCCCCCCACGATGGCGAGGCGCTCGCGCACCGCGGCTTGTGCTACGAACTTCTTGGGCAAAATAGCCTCGCCGAAGCCGATTTTGCTCGGGCGCAAGAGCTGGGAGTCGAAGTTTCGCGCGAAGATCTCGATAGCGACGATCCGTCGTGAAGCCAGAATGACTCAGCGGGTCGAGAGGATGAAAAATTCTGCCACTAGAATTCGCAGAAGTTGTTTGCGTCAGCGACATCGCGAGCTTTACACTTCGGGTGTTCATCTTCCTCGATCGCCCGCCTCTTCCTTCTTCGCGAGGGTCCTTTCTTATGCACGCATTTTCACGGCGCGACTTTGGCGAATCAGCGCTCGGTGGTTTGCTCACGTGGTCGCTCCTCGATTGCCTCAGCATGACCGATGCTTTTGGCGCCGAGATGAAATCCAGTGCCGCTGCGTGGCTCACCGGCATGAACGACCTGAGTAAGGACCTGAAAGGGCAAAAGCTCACGCAAACCGATTGGCAAAAACAGATCGAGGCGCTCTGCCAAAAAGTCGAGCTCCAGGATGTGCTGAAACTCATCGATTTCGAGAAGCTCACCGCTGGGCTGAAGTTTCGCGACCAAGGGGAACTCAGTCTCCGTCCACGGATGCCCGCCGTCGAAGGACTGCCGACCGAACTTGTGTTCGGCTATCAAGTCTTCGCGCTTGAAAAAGATCGCTCCGTCGTCCCGCATGGTCACAACAACATGGCGACCGCCTTCTTGATCCTGCAAGGAGATTTTCAAGGCCGATCGTATGACCGCATTGAAGATGACGGCGACTACATGATCATCAAGCCGACCGTCGATCGTCCTTTCCAGGCGGGGGAATCGTCGACCGTTTCCGATCAGAAAGATAACGTTCACTGGTTTCAGGCGACCAGCAAAACCGCGTTCATTTTCAATATTCACGTCCTCAACATCGATCCCGCCAGCAAGAATCGGACGGGACGCGTGTATGTCGATCCCAAGGGGGAAAAGCTGGCTGACGGAAAGATCCGCGCCGAGCGTTTAGGTGCAGCCGAAGCGTTTAAGCGTTACGGGTAGTCGGACTTAAATCGTGGCAACTTTGACGGAGTACACCAGCGGCGATGAATTTGGAACTGAAAGATCAAGTGGCAGTGGTGGTCGGTGGGGCGAGTGGAATTGGCCTGGCGATAGCCACATCACTGGCCAAAGAGGGGGCCAAGGTTGCGATTCTTGACCGATCTCCGCAAGGAGCCAGTGAAGCGAGTCGGCTCGCTGCCGAGCATGGGGTGATGACCACCGGCATCGAGGTCGATGCCACACAATTCAGCACAGTGAAGCAAGCGATCGCCGAGGTGGCAAGTCAACTCGGCGCGATCGAGCATGTGGTCTACGCCGCCGGCATGGGCTCGGGAAAGTTTGGATTTCCGTTTTGGAATCTCGATCCAGCCGACTGGCCGCGGGTGTTCGAGGTGAACCTGATGGGAGCGGTGAATACCGCCCATGCTTGCGCGCCGCTGCTGGCCGAGCAAAAGCGCGGCACGATGCTGTTCATCTCCAGCGTCGCCGGCCAAATCGGTTCCCCTACGGATCCGCCTTATTCCACGGCCAAAGCGGCGCTCATCAGCTTCGCGCAAATCGCTGCGAAAGATTTCGCGCCGCTAGGAGTTCGCGTCAACACCATCTGTCCCGGCATGGTGCAAACGCCACTCAACCGGAGCGTTTGGCAATCGTGGAACGATCTTCAGCCCGACGACAAAAAACGTTCCTACGAAGACTGGGCTGGCGAAAAGGTTAAGAACGTCATTCCTCTGAAACGCTGGCAAACCCCCGACGATGTGGCGAGTCTGGCTGTTTTCTTGGCGTCGGCACGCGCGGCGAACATCACGGGCCAAACGATGAACGTCGACGGCGGCTGGGTGATGCACTGGTAGGAACCTGCGAAAGCTCCGCAGCCCAAGTCCCTATCCTTGACCATCATTTTTCACGCGACCTATAATCCCCGACTTACTTCGAGCCCGACGTCTGACGGAAAGATGCCATGAAGATTCACGAATACCAAGGTAAAGAACTGTTTCGTAAAGCTGGCGTCGCCGTGCTGCGAGGCAAAGTCGCCCGCACGCCCGAAGAAGCGGCTGCAGCGTTCACGGAACTTGGCGGACCGATCGCCGTGGTGAAAGCACAAATTCACGCCGGTGGTCGCGGTAAGGGAACGACGAAAGAAAATTCTGCACAGCGCGGTGTGCAACTCGTGAAGTCGGCCGAAGAAGCTGCCACGGTGGCCCGCAATCTGATTGGCAAGACGCTGGTGACGATCCAAACCGGCGAAGAAGGGAAGGTTGTCAATCAGGTTTTCGTCGAAGAAGGTTGCAAAATCGCTCGCGAATTGTACCTCGGTATCGTCCTCGACCGAGCTGCCGCTAAGCCGGTGCTGATGGTTTCGACCGAAGGTGGCGTCGAGATCGAAACGGTGGCTCACGACACCCCCGAAAAGATTTTCAAAGAACATTTTGATCCCCACGTCGGCCTGCTTCCTTATCAGGTGCGCAAGCTGTGCGTGCTGCTCGGCATCAAGGGAGCTTCGGTCGCCAGTGCTGACAAGTTCATGCGAGCCCTCTGCAAGTTGTGGGTTCAGCTCGACTGCGCGATGGTCGAAATCAATCCGCTGGTCATCACCGAAGCTGGCGACCTCGTCGCGCTCGACGCTAAGGTGGCCTTCGACGACAACGCCATGTTCCGCCACAAGGACCTGGCCGAACTGCGCGATCTCACCGAAGAAGATCCTGCTGAAGTCCGTGCCTCGAACACCGGTTTGTCGTACGTCAAACTCGACGGCAACATCGGCTGCCTTGTCAATGGCGCCGGTCTGGCGATGTCGACGATGGACATCATCAAACTTCATGGTGGCGAGCCAGCCAACTTCCTCGACGTCGGTGGTGGAGCGAACGAAGCTCAGGTGACCGAAGCCTTCCGCATTATCCTTTCGGATAAGAACGTGAAGGGGATTCTGGTGAACATTTTCGGCGGTATTGCCCGCTGCACCACGATCGCCAGCGCCATTGTTGCCGCCAGCAAAGCAGTTGGTTTTAACGTCCCGCTGGTCGTGCGACTGGAAGGTACGGAAGTCGAAGAAGGCAAGAAGATCTTGCGTGAAAGCGGCGTGAAGCTGATTGCTGCCGACGGCCTGACCGATGCGGCGATCAAGATTGTCGAAGCGGCAAAAAACGCTTAGTTCCCGGTCGCTGATCCTGCGTCTTCCCTCTGCAAATTGAAATCATCCATCCGCATATAAGAATTTCCCATGAGCATTCTGATCAACAAAAACACTCGCGTCATTTGCCAAGGTATCACTGGCAAAGCGGGAGCGTTTCATACCAAAGGCTGCAAAGAGTACGGCACGAACATGGTCGGCGGCGTGACTCCCGGTAAATCGGGCGAAACGGTCGAAGGCCTCCCGGTGTTCGACACCGTGAAAGAAGCGGTCGATAAGACTGGCGCCAACGCGACGATGATCTTCGTCCCTGCTGCCTACACAGCCGACGCGATTCTCGAAGCGCTCGACGCTGGAATCGAAGTGATCGCCGCCATCACCGAAGGTGTGCCGGTAATCGACATGGTGCGCGTGTACGAACTGGTCCGTGCCTCGAAGAGCGTACTGATCGGCCCCAACTGCCCCGGACTCATCACTCCCGGCGAATGCAAAATCGGCATCATGCCAGGTTACATTCACAAGCCAGGTAACGTCGGCATCATGAGCCGCAGCGGAACGCTCACCTACGAAGCTGTGTGGCAAACCACCGGCCTCGGACTTGGGCAGTCGACCTGCGTTGGCCTCGGTGGCGATCCGATCGTCGGCACCAACTACATCGATCTGTTCAAGCTCTACGAAGCTGATCCACAGACCGAAGCGATCCTGATGATTGGCGAAATCGGTGGCACCGCCGAAGAAGAAGCTGCTGCTTACGTGAAGGCTCACGTCACCAAGCCAGTCGCTGCGTTTATCGCTGGCCGCACCGCTCCTCCTGGTCGTCGCATGGGTCACGCCGGCGCGATCATCTCGGGTGGCAAGGGAACAGCTGCCGAGAAGGTGGCGGCTCTTGAAGATGCTGGTATCGAAGTTGCCGACAGCCCCGCCACCATGGGCGAAGCTGTGCAGCGTGCGATTGCCAAGAAAAAGAAGTAATCGTCGACGTATTTCCCTGAGAATACGCTCGAAAACGAACTATCCAACCTAGCGAGCGACGATCTGCAGCAGAACCTGTTGCGATCGTCGCTTGTTTCGTTTCTTGCCAGCTGGAATGCGAAGCTGGTGTTGCGCTCTTCCTACATTCGCTGCGCCGAAAGGACGATTTTCATGTAGTCTGGACGATCGGAAGCGAGTTCGTGGCGGAAGCTGGCGATGATCCGACCGTCGCGAATCAGGAAGACCCCCGGCATCTGAAAACCGTCTCCCTCCATCGTGCCGAAACCATGTCCCGAAAGAATCGCGGCCTTGAATCCTCGCCACCAAATGCGTGGACCGAGGAGCTGCCAAAAGGCACCACGCTTCAGCTCGAAGGTGCGAAACATTCGCCGATCGGGGTCGCTGAGTTGATCGGTATGCGCGAGGCCGTAGCGAGCGAGCATCGCGGCGATACTTTTTTCGGTACTCACATGCACCACCGCCGTTCCTACGCCGCGATCTTCGATCGCTTGACGCTGCTGACCTAAATCGGCCAGCATTTCGCGGCAAAAGGTGCATCCGGCGTGTCGCACAAAGAGCAGCAGCAGGTCTTGCTTGGCCGACAGTTCCTCGAGGGTTTTGCCACTGGCAAAACGAACGTCGTGCAGCGCTTCGTCCCAGCTATACGCAGGGGAGGCATACTTTTCGCCGCTATTGATTTTTGCAGCGTAGTAGAGGGCGATGGCAAAACCAGGAAGCCAAATCAGATCGTTCGTAATATTGACAGTTCCTGCAATCCACGGCCATGTGCCAGCGATCGCTCCTTGCAGAAATCCAATCGGGCCGAGCACCTTGCCCAGGAATCCGACAAGCACAATCGGCCAGTGTCGCGCGGGGTCGCTGGCAGCAACCCAGTAGCCGATGCCATAGACCCCTACGATCATGCCGATGCATTGCCACAGCTGGGGATAGTTGGGAACTTCCATCCCGGCGAGGGTAAACCACTGGTTTGGAAACAGAATGACCAGTGTGCCCCACACGAGGTTGTAGATGCCAGCAGCACGCAGCATCCAAAACATCCAGGCAGGTGCAGGACTGGAAGAGGGGAGGGGAGTGGCTCGAGCAGGGAGTGGGCAACTCTCGTCGCGACGATCACTAGGGGTGCGCGGGCTTTTACTCTTCTCGGAGATAGTCATCGAAATTCCCTCGAAGAAAACGGGCGGCTTGTCGGGCTCGGAGAGGTCACCAAATTCTAACCGAAATCGCTGGCCGGAGTTCTCCAAGGATCTTCGCGCAAAAAGTGCCCAGAAAAGCGTTCCTGGACATCGGAAAAACAAGGAGATTATTTAGTGAAGGCGGTCAGAGCGCCCCACCATGGGGCTATCGGTACTAGCCTCGTGGACGAACGGTTCCGAGGCCGCCATCGACTCCCAGCACTTGTCCGGTCACCCAGGCGGCGTCGCTCGAGAGGAGGTAGCAGATGGCGGAGGCGATATCGTCCGCTTGACCGAGTCGACCGAGCGGGTGCATCGCAATCGAGGCTTTGAGGGCCGGTTCGCTCGCGGTGAGTTTGGTCGTGAGAGGTGTTTGTGTGAGTCCGGGTGCAACTGCGTTGACCCGTATGCCACGCTGCGCGTAACTGGCCGCAGCGCTACGCGCGAGGCCTGAAATTCCGGCCTTGGCAGCAGCAATCGCTTCGTGATTAGCTAGTCCAGTTTGGGCTGCGACGCTGCTCACCAGCACCACGCTGCCACCTGCGGTCATTTTCGGGACCACGCTTCGCAGCAAGTAGAATGCCGAGGTGAGGTTGGTCAGCAGCACGCTGTCCCACTCAGCAGCCGACGTCAGATGCGCTGGCTTTAGCAGCAAAGAGCCGACGCAATGTGCCGCCGCATGCAGCGTGCCATGCTCGGTGGCAATCGTCTCGATCGCAGCAGCGGTGGACTCGAGATTGGTGGGATCGAGCTCGATGGCGCGAGCCCCGAGCGGCTGGATCGCTGCAGCGGTCTGTTCCAGGTTCCGGCCACCGCCGTATACCACGTAGCCGCGTGCCACCAAGCCCTGTACCACAGCTTGACCAATGCCTCCCCGGGCTCCGGTAACGAGAGCAATCTTTGGCAAAGTGGTGTCGGTCATTGCATTCTCACGAGTAGGTCAAGAAACGACGACCGCCACAAAGTAGCAAGGCGGAGGAATGCTACGTGTGGCGGTCGCCAACCCAAACAAGATTCAATGAATCTGTTGCAGAGAGAGCTCACAATGGTGAGCTCTAGCGGACAGTACTAGGGGAGAATGACGGTGTCGATCACATGGATCACGCCATTGGTGGTTTCGATATCGGTCTTCACGACGTTGGCATCGTTGACCTTCACGCTACCTTCCGAGACGGTGATCGTGACTTCTTTGCCATTGACGGTCTTGGCACTCTTGAGCTTCACGACATCAGCAGCCATCACCTTACCTGGAACGACGTGATAGGTGAGGATTGCGGTGAGCTTTTCCTTGTCCTTCAGCAGGGCTTCGACGGTGCCAGCTGGGAGCTTAGCGAAGGCTTCATCGGTGGGAGCGAATACGGTGAAAGGACCTTCACCCTTGAGGGTTTCGACAAGACCGGCGGCCTTCACTGCAGCTACGAGGGTCTTGAAGCTACCGGCACCGACAGCGGTGTCGACGATGTCGCCTGCTGGTTTGGCTGGCTTAGCTGGGGCTTTGTCTTCAGCGCTCACGATGGTGGCGGCGAAGAGAAATGCGGTAATCGACAGGATTGAGAGAAAGCTTTTCATGATACGGAGACTCCAAACATGTGAATTGTTTTGCGCTCGGGTAGATGCTTCGTGCGTGGCGACTAACGACCCGCGATCGAGGGCCCTAGACGATGAGCAGGTGAACAAGTCGCCGTGAGAAGCTGTGGATTTATAGGCAGGCGGCAAGCCAGGGCAACAAAAAATATTGCAAGAAGGTGCCAAAACCGCTCAAGCAGCGATCAGTGTGCAATCCAGCCGAGTTGCATCCAGTAGTCGTAAATCCAAGGGTGGGACCAAGGATTGGCAGTTGCGTACTGGGCCGAAAAGACGCTGGCAGCGAGCAGAAAGAGGACTACCACGACGAGAGAAAATTTCTTTTCGGCACGTGCTAGTGCTGGAAACATGACGAGCATCCAGAGGGGAGCGAGCCACAGCATCCAGCGTAAACAGCAGCAGACACCTCCGTAATTTCGGTCAATTAAAGGTCGGCTGATATAAAACGCTAGGCATACGACCGTGAGCAAAACGGTGCTGAGGGCGAGGCCTGAGGTAAGTCGCCGCTGCTGCAGATTGAAGTTGCCGAGCCACAGCAGTGCGCCGATGGCGCTGATCAGCAGGATCGGCGCAAGCGAGAATAAGCCGTGATGCCCGAATGTGCAGTGGAAGAAGTAAACGAGCCGCGATGCTTCGCCTCGATCGACCCCTTCGAGCCGTTCGCGCGTCCAGTAGCTTCCGGCATAGTCGTACCAGTTGTCCCACGCGCGGAGTTCAATGGCGCTCCCGTCATCGCGCATCACCAGTGCAAAACGTTGCTGGGTATCGAAGTCCCACAAGATCCAGCGGCGCGCAGGTTCTCGCTCGAGAATCATGGTGCGAGCCTTCAGCGGCTCGGCTGCATGGTCACTGGCGAGTTGCAGGAGTCCAGCAGGAACACGCTGCGCATCGAGATCGGTTTGGCTCGCGGAGTCGATTGTCGCGAGCAGGGGACCATCGCTGCGATGGGCATAAGGAGTACGCCAACTTCCATGCGCGACAAGGTTCGTGCCAAACATCCCCGCTGCGATGATGGCGATCGCAGGCACATAGCCGAGCAGCGTTCGCTTCCAGTCCTGTAGCAGCAGCACTGCGCCGAGGAGCACCAGGAACGAAAGGGCTGGAAGTTCATTCGCCAATGTGGCAGCAGCAAAAAGTCCCGCGAGGAAATAACGCCAGAGTGGCGCCGATTTTCCTTCGAGCATAGGACGCGCTGCTGCGATCGCAAACACCAGCGTGATGGCGGCGGGCAAGTGGTTGTTGAGTGTCACCACAAATGTGGTGAGTGGTGTGCCGAAGGCAAATGTAGCCACCACAACGATGCGATCGAAGTGGCTGGTTCCCCAGTGCTCGGCGAGTCGCGCGAGGATGAACATCGCCAGCACAAGTGGGAGCAAGTTCACGATGATCAGCATGGTGCGAACGACGTCGAAGGTTCGCTTTTCGAGCGTCGCGCCACTCACGTTCTTGATCACCCAGTAAGGAGCGGCCAGGAGCGTGGTGTAGAGGGTTGGCTTACTTGAGTAGTAGTGCTCGCGGCCATCGGCGCCGCGATGCTTTACCGCATCGATCGTGTGCCATGCCCGATTGCGCGACCCATCGGGCTTGAACATGATGTTGTCGATGGCGTAGGTGCCATGATCAACGAGGGCGCGAATAGTGCACCAGCGACTTCGGTCGTTCGCGCTGAGCAAAGGGGAGGGATCGCTGCGACTCGGAGATCGAACCTGCATGATCCGCGCGAGCATCGTTCCACTGCTGAGAAAAATCAGCAGCAAATAGATGATCCATCGAAATCGTGCGGCGTCCTGGCCTGTCGAGAGCGCGTGGCGATCGTCGCTCATGACGCAGCAGTCTCACTCTCGCCACTGACTGGGTGCTTGGGCTTACCAATCCGCGCCTTCACGCTATAGGTCACACTGTTGCGGCCGTAGTACGACGTGATGAGTTCGGCCAGGAAGCCCATCGAGATCAGCTGCGCGCCAAGGAGCAGCAGCGCAATCGAGTACATCACAGCGGGACGCTGATGCAGATCGGTGATCTCAAGGGCTGGATTCATTTTATCGACGACCCAGCACCCTGCGAGATAGACCAGCGCAAGCGAGCCTGCCACGAACGACAGGATGCCGAGCGTACCGAGCAAGTGTTGTGGACGCTGATTGAATCCGGTGAGGAAGTACACCGTGAGGAGATCGAGAAAGCCTTTCACGATGCGCGAGACACCATATTTCGAGCTGCCGAACTTGCGAGCCCGATGGTTCACGATGATCTCGCTCACCTTCCAGCCGCGCGCGGCAGCGAGGACAGGGACAAAGCGATGGAGTTCGCCGTAGATTCGGACTTCCTCAAAAATCTCGCGTCGATAGCATTTGAAGCCGCAGTTGTGATCGTGCAGTTTCACGCCAGTGAGTCGACCCACCAGCCAATTGAAAACGCGCGAGGGGCCCACTTTGTGCCAGGGGTCGTGCCGCACTTGCTTCCAGCCACTCACCACGTCGAAGCCACGGTCCATCTCTTCGAGGAATCGGGGCATCTCTTGCGGATCGTCTTGCAGGTCGGCATCGAGGGTGAAGACGATGTCGCCCGTGGCGGCAGCAAAACCAGCCGAGAGTGCAGCCGCTTTTCCGAAGTTGCGACGAAAACGAATCGCTTGCACGCGAGGATCTTCCTCGACCAGCGACTCGATGACTTTCCACGATGAATCGGTGCTTCCGTCGTCGACAAACACGATCTCCAGATCGTAGTTTTGCTCGGTAGCGACCGTCATGATCTCCTGATAGAGCGGACGAAGGCTCTCCGCTTCATTGAGCACCGGAATCACGCAGGTGATGGCTTGCTTCACGTCAGATCCGTCTGAAAGGTAAGTCGCGTGTTGCCGCTGACATCGATCGGTTCGCGCAGCGGATAAAGTGGCATAATTCGTATGCCTAGGATAATCGAAAACCCTGCTGCTGCTAACCCTAGAATTCGCACTCGAGGGCTCCAAATCGGCTCTTTCGCGAGTTCGAGCAGCGCTAGTCTGCATGCTGAAGACGGGTCGCTATACTAATCGGTTGAGCTTCATGCTTGACCCTCACTCCGATTCGGACCGCTAAGGTTCGAACTGCCGACGATTCACTCCACCGAGGACTACTCCGTTGGTCTTTGCTCTGCATATCCTGATTCTCTCCGCCCACCTGCTGGCCATGAATGTCGGGGCGGGGGGACCGATCACACTGATGTTTCTCGAGTGGAAAGCGTCGCGCGGCAGTTCGCTGTGGCGCGGTGCTGCCAACTATTTGGCCAGCGCCACGATTGCCGGTCTGCTGATTGGTTCGCTGCTAGGAGCCGTACTTGTCGCGCTCCTCTACTCGCCGGAGTTCGCCCAGTTATGGACCACTCGGCTGCGTCACAAGGCCGAGATGGCGACGCTCGAACTGCTGATTTCGCTAGCGATCATGGTGGTCTACCGCTACTGGGCTGCCCCAGGAGCGATCGGTCGCTGGGCGTTCCTTTCGCGAATGGGGCTGCTCCTGTTTGCTGGCACCAACTTGCTCTATCACTTTCCGGTGCTGTTTCTCATCGGCTCGACGCTGCGTGATGAAGCGGCAATCAGCGGCGAGCCAATCAAGGGGGCTTTGTTCCGCGAGCAACTGGTGCGAGGGGAGATTGCGAGTGTCGCCGTGCATGTGGTGCTCGCCTGTTTGGCCGTGAGTGGCATGATGGTGCTCGGTTATGCACTGCGAGTGATGAAACAAGCGGGAGAGGACGAAACGGCTCGGCGCGAAGGGGAAGGGCTGGCCGTGGCAGGTGCCTGGCTCTCGCTGGGGCCCACGCTGCTGCAACTCCCGACCGGTTTGTGGTCGCTGTCGGTGATGGGAACTGGTCTTCAGTCGCAGCTGATGGGGAGCGATCCGATTGCCACCACGCTGTTTTTGCTCTCGCTTGGCGCAGCGTTTTGGTTGATGCGGCAACTCGCCGCCATTGCGCTGGGGGATGTTACGCGGCGCGATATGATCCGCGCGATGATTCTGATGGTGGCGACTGTCGTGCTGATGACCGGCATGCATCACGCCGGGCGAGAAGCGGCGCGAAAGAAACGCAATCCTCCGCCACAAGCGGCCCAGCTGACCGATCGGTTGCCATCTCGATCTTGATCGGTTTCTCGCTCGATTTTTCACACCGACCGCTCTCGAGAAAGTTACGAAGAAAATGACTGCACCCCACAACGTCGTGCTGCGTGATGAAGCGACTGGAAGTGAAGCCGCGATCCTCGCCAGTTTGGGGATGAATTGCTACAAGCTGCTGATGCAGGTCGGTGGCAAGTCGGTGGATGTGCTTTGGTCGCATCCCGATTTTCATACCGGAACCATTCGCGCGAGCAGCAGCGGAATTCCGCTGCTGTTTCCCTTCCCAGGACGCATTGCTGCGGGCAAATTCAGCTGGAATGGCCAGGAATATCAGCTTCCGGCCGAGAACAAAGGCAATGCGATTCACGGCTTTTGCCACACGCGCCCCTGGGAAGTGGTGGAGCAATCGACGTCGCACGTGAAGGCCCGTTTTCAGGCCTTTAAATCCGACCCGAGCCTGCGTCAGTTGTGGCCGGCCGACTTTCAGCTCGAGGCAACGTATCGACTCACCAGCAGTGGGCTGGAGATGGACTACGTCGCTACGAATGTCGATAGTCAGCCGCTTCCTTGTGGACTCGGGACCCATCCTTACTTTCGCGTTCCCCAAGGGGGAGCTTCCGCCAGCGACTGCGTCGTAAAAATCCCAGCGGCCAAAAAATGGGAGCTGATCGATATGATTCCGAGTGGTCGCGTCATCGACCTCGAGAATGCGGCGACACTGGCAGCAGGTCAGTCGTTTGGAGCCATGCAGTACGACGATGTGCTGACCGACCTGGCGATGCCCGGCGGTGAGTTCGAGAGTGAGATTTTTGATCCTGGGTCGAAGATCAGTACGAAGATTCGATTTGGATCGCCGTTTCGTGAATGCGTGGTCTATACGCCGCCCCATCGCGAGGCGATCTGCATCGAGCCCTACAGCTGCGTCCCTGGTGCGATCCATCTTGCGACGTCGCAAAACAATTCCGGGCTGATCATCCTTCCGCCGGGGGAAAGTTTTGAAGCTCGGGTGGTGATTGAGGTCGCGAGCGTCCCCTAGAGCCGAGTCGCTCAGCGACAAGCTGCAACAAGAAAACAAAAACGGCTGGCTGGATGTGATGTCCAGTCAGCCGTTTGATGTTCATGCTGAGCTTGAGGGGCGATGAGTCGCGTCTCAAGCGAGCGGGCGAAAAACTACTGGGCAGGTCCGCCTGGGAGTTCGCCAGCGGCGATCAGTTCGCCGAAGGTCTTGCCAGCAGCGTTCTTTTCGGCGGCAGCCTTTTCGAGGCCTTCGACGATGTACTTCTTGGCAGCGTCGGCGTCGGCCTTCACCTTTTCGAAGTCAGCCTTGGTCAAGAACTTGGCAACAGCCTTGCCGTATTCGTTCTTGTCCTTCTTGCTCTTACCTTCGTGGCAAGCGTTGCACTTGGCGGTGCCAACAGCTTCGACGAATGCAGCATTGCTGTTGCCTTCGACGTACTTGGCGGTGAATTCTTTGTTGAATGGAGGGAGGGCCGAAGCTTGGCTCGCCATGAGAGCGACAACCAAAAGACCACCGGCCAACGTCAGGCAAACCTTCTTCATCCTCGATACTCCGCAATGGGTGAAAGACCATGTTCCCGATAGGTGAACGCCCAGATCGAAAGTTCGAAGTTTGGCAGCGATGGCGCAGCTCGACTTGTGGTGGGAACAATCGGCGGGCAGAACAGGTAGTAGAACTTGCGCAACTTGACGTGTCAAGTTTCTACGGGGCACATCAGCGCCCTACTTCGAACGTTAATGGTCGGTCGTTGGTTCGCGCTTTCTCGAGCGATTACGCGATCGAAGCTCAATTTTCGGCGGTAAGACCGCTTCAGCTTACCCAGACTTCCATCCGGGGCGGCAGTGAGGCCGATCGCAGCTCGGCTCTCATCGCCTGCGGTAAGCTGGGAAGAGTGCGCAGGCCAAGACTGGTGGTCGACTGTAAGTCGTTGACTGTTTGGAAGTTACGTCTGGCGGCCCGCTTCGGCCAGGCTGCGGACGATGCAATCGGTGGCTGCAGCGATGTCGACTTCGAGCGCCACTTCCATGTCGCCACGCCCTCGGAAGTTCGAGCGGCGATCGAAAACGGTCATCCCCGCCGTTAGCTCGCCGATCGTCTCCACGTCCCCCGCCATGTCGACAGTGGGGAAGAGTTCGGGGTGGACGGCTGCTACCACGGCCAGAGCATCATGCAGGAAGATGCTTTCGAGCCCCATTTCGCGGCGGTACGACCGAAAAGCGTAAGGGAGCAGCTTGCGGAGCAGCTGACCGGCTCGCGAATGTTCGGGGGGAAGCTGCTCGAGCAGGTCGAGTGTAAACGTCACCTGTTCGGTGCAGTCGAGCGGGATCAGGGTTTTGGTGACTGGTGAGCGGAAAACCGCCCGAGCGCTGGCCGGATCGGCGTAGATATTGAACTCGGCACACGGGGTGACGTTGCCGACCGCCTTGACGCTGCCGCCAAGAATGATCAGCCGACCGATCATTTCCGAGAGGCCCGGATCGCGTGAAAGGGCGCGAGCGACGTTGGTCAGCGGGCCAAGGCACAGGATCGAAACCTCGCCAGGAGCGGCTCGGACTTCGTCGCAAATTAGCTTTTCACTGGGGTGCTGGCGCGCTAGTTTGGAAACTTGCAGTCCCAGGTTCGCCAAACCGTCGTCGCCATGCAGGTGCCGCGCGTCGACGACCGGGGCTACGTCGGCGGGCGAGGCTGCCCCCAAACGGGGATAGCGGGGGGGATCGAGCCGTTCGACAATCGCCTGAACGTTCGAAGTCGCTCGTTCCGACGACACATTGCCAGCCACAGCCGTGACGGCAACCACTTCGAGACGTGGATCAAACAGCGCCATGGCGAGTGCAACGGCGTCGTCGATACCAGGATCGCAATCGATGATAACCTTGCGAGGCATATCCGCTGAATCTTTCGCTGGGGGTGCTTCTGCACGCGTGCGGGGGTGCTGATGCACGAGGCACTTTTACCGGATCGTCGCCGGCGAACGTGCCAGACATCATGTCTTGTGTCCGCGAACAAGCGCGACGACACGTCTTCGATTGTAGGTCGCACCGAGCCAAACCAGCAAGGCGCGATGCCGCTATCCGGTATAATCCGAACCTTCACCAGCGCCGCAGCATCACACTCTTATTGATAGACCGGACTAAAGCGAGGTAGTACGCATGCTTTTGGAGGCGATTGAGCGAGTGGAGCGTGGCGAGCATCTCTCGCAGCCTGAAATGCGTGAGGTAGTTTCGCTGTTGATGCTAGGACGCGCCAGCGACCTCGAAATCGAGCGATTGCTTTTGGGACTCCGCGCCAAAGGGGAAGCAGCCGACGAAATCGCCGGCGCTGCTGCCGCCATGCGCGATCACATGGTTCCCATTCGCCACTCCAGGCCGGTGGTGATCGACACTTGCGGCACTGGGGGGGATGGAAGTGGCACGTTCAACATCAGCACTGCGGCGGCGATCGTCACTGCGGCGAGCGGTGTCGCGGTCGCCAAGCATGGGAACCGGAGTATCAGCAGCCGCTCGGGCTCGGCCGATGTTCTGGCGGTGCTTGGGATCAAGGTCGATGCTCCGGTCGAGGTTGTCGAGCATTGCTTTGAAGAACTCGGCATCTGTTTTTGTTTTGCTGTCCATCTGCATCCGGCGATGAAGCATGTCGGGCCGACACGCAAGCGGCTGGCAGTTCCCACGATCTTCAATTTGCTCGGACCGCTCTGTAATCCGGCGGGCGCGCCGTTTCAGGTGCTCGGCGTGGGTAAACCTCATTTGCGGCCACTTTTGGCAAGCGCCATCGCTCGGCTCGGCACTCGACATTCGCTGGTGGTAAGTGGCGATGATGGTCTCGACGAAGTGACCCTCGAAACCACCACGCGCGTGAGTGAAGTGCAAGGGGATTCCTCGAGCGGCGGAGCGGAGGTGACTGAGCGAACGCTCGAGCCCGAGAAGTTTGGACTGCCGCGAGCTGGCAAAGAAACGATGCAAATCGACGGCCCCGAAGGCTCGGCCAAGATCATCGCTGCGATTTTGGAAGGGGAGCGAGGTGCGTGCCGCGATGTAGTGGTGCTCAACGCTGCTGCGGCACTCTGGACCAGCGGCATCGATCGGTCGGAACTCGTCTGTGCCGAGATCGCCGCCGAATCGATCGACAGCGGAAAGGCCAAAAAACTACTCGCGCAGTGGCAATCGATGAGCCACCGCGCGAGTTAGTGCGTTTTTTGTTTTGGGGTATTCAGCGAGTGAAATCAAAAGCTGTCGTCCACTGCCGGAAACGGGAGTGGACGAGGCGAATGGACTTTCACCGGCGGATTATCGACAGCGTGGACGAAGCCATCGAAGCAGCCTCCCGCGGCCAGCCGTTTGACCACTGGGAGCGGCCCAATCGCCTTGGCCATCGACAATCCAGAGGTTGCGAAACGCAACCGGATTTCCGTGATCCTGGAAGTTGATCGGCAGCAGCGTGGGTGCTTCTACTTTTCCACCACCAGTTTTCGCAATGATCTCGCGATGCCAGTGCACCGGCACGCCGTTATGGATCACGGTGATGCGAGCATTGGCCAGTTTGGTCTTTCCATCGGCCGACCATTTCGGTTGCGAGAAATAGATGTCGTAGGTTTGCCAGGCCAGAGGTGGAAGGCACATGTTCAGATCGGGACGTTTCTGCCGGTAGAGGCTTCCACACTCGTTCTCGATCCCTTCGAGACCAAACGAGTCGAGCACCTGCACTTCATAGCGCGTTTGGATATAGACGCCGCTATTGCCGCGAGCTTGTCCTTTGGCGTATGGCATGTAAGGCGTACGAAACTCAACATGCAGGCGGAAGTCGCCAACGGGCTGCTTGGTCTGAAAGCCGGCGAGCAAGAGTCCATCGGGAGTGACCTTGGCTTTTTCGAAGGCACTCGTCTCGTTGCCCGAGAACAGAATTCGTGCGTTTGAAGGGGGCTGAAGTCCTTCCGAAGGGCTTTTACGCGATGCTTTCGCAAGCTTGCCCACGCTGTTGCCACCCGCCGAGAAGACTTCTGCTGCCGATTCGCCGACGACGATTTTCAAATCGCCCGACGTGAAGCTAACCGAGTCACCGGCGCGCGTCCCTTGGAAAGTGAGACGAGGGGACAAGTCCCAGCCTGCTCCTGGAAGACCACCACGCAGCATCGCAGCTTCGAACTTGCCATCGCCATAAGCGACCACTTGGAGGCCGGCATGAACGTAGCCGTAGTTCGGCCACCAGGCGGTTCCGGCATATTCCCCCTGCAGCGCGAAATGGGCATCGACCTGCGTCAGGTCGGTGGCAACCAGGTTTTTCTTACCGGCCGGGGGATCAGCAGCCAAGGCGAGCTGCGCGGTGGATAGCAGTAGCACGAGTACGAGGGAAGTAGCGAAACGCATGAGGGAAAGGCTCCGAAAAGATGTCGAACCGTGTTGTCTGACAAGGGGGACCAGCATTGTTGCTAGCCTGGGCAGCGGATGGTTTGCCGATGTTTTTTATCGCTGAAGCGTACGTCACAAATCGCCGAGCGCTAGTGGCTCTGGCGGTCAAGGAATCTCGCCGGAGACGAGCCTGCGACTAATCGTGCGAGTAGCGCCGGTCGTAGGTTCGTGCAGGATGTTGCGTTTTGGCAACATCCTGCAAGAGAGGCCACCGTACCGATTACTTAGGACCTGGAAAAACGTGCCCTTGGGCCTGCATTTCGACGGCGTAGAGACCGGTGCGAGCGGTGACGTAGAGGGTCTTATTATCGGGTCCGCCGAAGGTGCAGTTCGCGGGCTGCTCGGGGAATTCGATCGTACCGAGGTGCTTACCAGCGGCGCTAAACACTTGCACGCCGAGGGCCGATGTGATGTAGAGGTTGCCTGCGGTATCAATCGTCAGTCCATCGCCACCGCCGTTGCCTGCGGGATCTTTTTGCAAGAGTTCGCAAAAGACTTTCCCTTCGCCAAGCTTGCCGGGGGCTTCGACCGGGTAGGCCATCATCTGTTTTTGCATGCTGGGGATGATGTAGAGCGTCTTTTCGTCGGGCGAGAGAATCACGCCGTTGGGAGCGGGGAGATTATCGCCGAGTCGTGTGACGGTCCCCTTAGCATCGCGATAGTAGAAAGCTTCTTTTCCTTGCGGCCAAGGCATCGGTGCGCGGAAGCGCGGGTCGGTGAAGTAGACCCCGCCTGCTTGATCGATCACCAGATCGTTGGGAGCGTTAAAGCGATTCCCTTCGTAGGTGGCGGCGAGCGCGGTGACTGCTTTGGTCGCCAGGTCGATCGAGATCAGGCGGCCATCCATCTCCGAGGCATAGAGTTTGTTGCCCGGCGCGATCATCAGGCCGTTGGTGTGCCCCGAGGGCTCGAGGAACAGGTCGAGCTTGTTGTCGGCGCTCAGTTTATAGATCTTGTTGGCCGGAATGTCGCTGAAGTAGAGGTTTCCCTTGCCGTCGCTCGTGGGGCCTTCGGTGAACTGCAGGTCGCCATGCAGCTTCTTCACTTCACCTTTGGGACCGATATTGGGGATCGTTTCAGCGGCAAGCGCGAGTGAACTGAGGCTGAGGGTTCCCAGCAGGGCGAGCATGGTCGCGAAAAAAGGTCGCGCGAGATTCATGGGGGTAACTCCGGGAGAGAGGGGCCGCGTGCACGAGTGGCGCTGCGGCGCAAGTTTGCGAGGATGGGCTTCAACCGATTCAGGGGGACAAACCTTGCGGATTGTAACCCCCCAAAAACAGCTCTGCACCTATTGTCGAGCCGGAATTCTTTGTGCAGCTTGCCTAAGCTCAGAAGTGATGGCTCGACGGACCGTCTGACAATCGATGTCAGGCCGTAATGAGCGGGCTGCCATCAAAGGTGCCACTCGGCTCTGCCCAGTGAGAGCTGTAAATCGGCCCTAGTTTCAAGCAGATTAGGCCAAAACATCGCTGCAAAAATCTGCACTGGCAAGATGCCAGTGGCACCTAGGGAGACCTGACGCTGATCGGTAGACGGCCTACTTTGGTAGATGGCCTACTAGTTGCCGATCGTGTCGCGGCGGAAGGTTTTTAAGTAGTCGAGCGCTGGCTTTTCTTTGCCGGTGTAATCGATCAAACCGGCGTGCGGAAGTTCGTGCTGCGACTCGTCGCTCCACTGGTTCCAGAGGATGGCTTGCACCGACTGCTTGCAGGCGAAAAGGGGCAATATCTTCTCGAGCTGCTGTCGCTGCCAAGTGGGAGAAATACCTGCTGCGCTCATCCCCGGAACAGGCTTTAGCGGCTTGCGTGCCGTTGGATCGGGAGCCGACGAGCTGGGGATTGCCAGCGAGATGACCAGGGGAACTTGCAGGTAGGTCCAGCGGTCGAGCATGCGGCTGATCTCGAGTGGATCACGCAGCAGCGTCCCCCCCGGCCAGTAGCCAAAGTTGATGTCGATGCCGACCCCTGAAAGTCCGAGTTCGCCACGAATCAGAGTGTCGGCGAAATTCAGCGGTGTGAGCTCCTGATCTTCGCTGGCGATGTACTCTCCCCAAGGTTGATCGAAGCTGACAAAAACGGGAGTTCGTGGGTCGATGGCGCGAACAAGCTCGATGGCTTCGACCGTTAGTTTCAGTCGTTGTTCTTCATCGAGCGAAAGGGATCGGCTGCAGTTCATACCAGCGGCGACATGCCACAAGTGGACTTTGCCTTTGTAGCGCTGCACCACCGCTTCGACATGTTGCCGGACGAACTGCTGTAGTTCTTCGAACTCGTCTTCCCACAGATAGAGCCAGTCGGGGAGATGTTGCGGCGTGAGGGAAAGGAGTGGTCCCACCATCAGCCGCAGTCCACGTTCGCGCGCCCAGACGAGGGTTTCGTCGACACGGGTGAAGTCGCGGGTTCCAGCAACCGGCTCGAGGTCTTTCCAGGTGGCTCCGATCGAAGCCATGTTGAACGCGGCGATGAAGCTGGCGTCGAGCGGTGGCGTGGGGATTTTTTCGAGGCGTCCGACCACCAGCGTGGAGAGTGGATTGCCCCCTCCGCGGCGAATCGCGAGGACCTGAGCGGTGTAGTTTTGCACCAGCAGTTCAGCCGCCTCGACGGCGAGACAGATCGCTTGCTCGGCCCAGTTGGCAGCAGCGGCATCGTCGTGCTGTCCTGTGGCGGCGCGGGCAAAGATGGTCGAGGCCTCTTTCAGAAGCTTGGTGAACTTGGGGGGCAACGTCATGCCCGCTTGTTGCCAAATATGCGATTGGTTGCGCAGGCGGTTGATGCATCCCCGCGCGAGTTCCACCGGCAGATGGTAGGGCTCGACACGTTCCATCAGGCTGGCGGTGGAGAGGACCACTTCCCCCTGACCGAGCACGTTCCAAGGGAAATAGAGATGGCCCGATTCACGGGCGTCGCGTGTGATGGTGAGCAGTCCGCTGTCGTACTCGATGCGGCATTCCCACGGAGTTCCCTCAGCGCCGGCAATATACGCCCGCTCGGGTGCGCTCGGAGAGATTCGTTCCGCCTGTGGGGCGAAGAAACGCATTTGGCCCATGGCCGTTTGATTCCACTTGCCGAGGGCGTGCCCCAACACACGTCGGACGGACGATTGCTTGAGTGATTTCGCCGGTTGCTTGCTTGCGCTCTGCAGCGCGGCGGAAGATCGCACCTGCCATGCACTTCCGCTACGCCCTCGAGCGCGATGCGAGTCTAATCTAGCGGCGTGCTTGGTTCAATGTCGTGCCGCCTGCGGGGCGGGTAACTTCTGGCCAAATCTGCTGGGTCCCTCGCCGCAGCGAGCCGCCCCTTTGCTATCTTTACGTCGATCGTCCTTTCGATCCTCCCCCGTTTCGCCCCGCTACGGACCTCATTTGCCATGTCCGCACTGCTCTCGACCGAAATCTCCGACCTGCCTGTTCGCCGTGGCAAAGTGCGGGACGTGTTCGACCTCGGCGATTGTCTGCTGATGGTGGCCACCGATCGCATTTCGGCGTTCGACTGGGTGATGCCCAACGGCATTCCCGATAAGGGACGCGTCCTCACGCAGGTGTCGAACTGGTGGTTCAGCCGACTGGGTGTCGAGAATCATCTGCTCAGCACCGAAGTTCCCGCCGATCGGCTCCCAACTGGCACCGATGTTGCCGCGCTCGCTGGTCGCAGCGTGGTGGTTCGCAAGGCCAGCATCGTTCCGATTGAGTGCGTGGTGCGCGGCTATCTCGATGGAAGTGGCTGGAAAGAATACAAGCAAACGCAATCGGTTTGCGGTGTCACGCTGCCGGCCGGACTCCTACAAGGCTCGAAACTTCCTGAGCCGATTTTCACACCCGCGACGAAAGAAGAGTCGGGGCACGATCAGAACATCAGCTTCGAGCGGATGTGCGAAATCGTGGGACGCGAAACCTCGCGTGAACTGCGCGACCGCTCAATTGCGATCTACAAGCAGGCAGCCGACGTGGCGCTCGAGCGGGGGATTGTCATCGCCGACACCAAAATGGAATGGGGCCGCTTCGAAGGTCGGCTGATCCTGTGCGATGAAGTCCTCACCCCCGACAGCAGTCGCTTTTGGCCCGCTGATAAGTACCAGCCCGGTGGTCCCCAACCCTCGTTCGACAAGCAGTTTGTGCGTGACTGGCTCGAGACCACAGGCTGGGACAAAAACAGCCCACCACCCAACTTGCCGACCGAAGTTGTCACCCGCACCCGCGAAAAATACATCGAAGCCTTCGAACAACTCACCGGCCAGCACTTCCCGTGGAAGTGATGTAGGGATTGGGGGTGAGGGGGCAGAGACTTGGAGGCGAGCGGTTGGTTAGATTTGGTAGCGATTGGGGCCTGTGCTAAGCAAAGTGCTGGCAATCTTGAGTTGGTTTTCTTATCGTCCGCCTTGCTGTAGGAGGAATCGAGAGGTAGTGATTTAATGGCAAAGTGGGTAGCAGGCTGCTGGGCGCGAGGCGGGATGATGATTGTGCCGATTTTGCATATCGCATCTTGGCCGAATCTTCATCAGGTGCCAGCGAATTAACTGCGGAGGACCATCTCTTGCAAAACAGCATGACGACTGGCTGCGAAGCGGAATTGTGGCGAAAAATCGAGGCTTTTGAACTCGACGACCCGCAGGCCGACTACCCCTTCAGTGCTCGTTTGGCCCACGAAAATGGCTGGACGCGGGCGTTTGCCCTGCGAGCGATCCGCGAGTACAAGCGGTTCGTGTTTCTGTGCATGACGTCGGCAGACCCGCCATGCCCGTCGGAACAAGTCGACGAAGTTTGGCACCTGCATCTCACCTTCACACGGTCTTATTGGACCGACTTTTGCGCCGGTGTGCTCGGGCGCCCACTGCATCACAACCCAACACGGGGCGGACGTGATGAGCATGCCAAGCATGTGCTGATGTACGAGCAGACCTTGGCCGACTATCGCGCCAGGTTTCATTGCGAGCCACCAGCCGAGATCTGGCCGGCAACGAGCGTTCGCTTTGGCAGCGACACACAGCATCGGAAAGTAAATCTCTCGCGTAATTGGGTGCTTCCCAATCCACTGGCTAGGCTGATGGCTCAGCTGAGGCGTCGACGTACCAAAATCAGCTTGGTGGCTGCTGTCGCCATCTTGCCAATCTTCGCTGCAATCCCCAATCCACTCGACCTCACCGGTCCACAGTTTCTCACGCTCTATTTCAGCTGCTTCGCCGTTGCGGTTGTGTTGGGGTGGATCGCGCGTCGCACGCTTCTTCCCGCTGCGAAAAACGATCTCAGTTCGCCAATGTCGCCACTTGCAGATTCGTCGCTGCTATCGCCGGTCGAGATTGCCCAACTTGCTCGTGGCAAACGCGGAGCCATCGCCACGGTCGCGTGTCAGCTGATGGCCGACGATGTGCTGCGGCTGCAAAAAGACGAGACAACGCTCCTTGGCATGTCGATCTCGAGCACTTCGAAAATCGTCGCCGGCGAAGGCAAATTGAGCCCCGACGCCTGGGAAAACCGCGTCGCCACGCTGCTCCTGAATGAAGAGCAGGTGACACAACAAAAGATCGACACCGCTGTCGGCGATGCGCTCGAACGTGTCGAAGCTGGACTGGTCAATCGCGGCCTGGTGTACGAGCCACACGAGACCTTTCCGGCTCGCTTCATCCCAGCGGGGATCATGGGACTGGTCTTTGCCTTGGGAGCGGCCAAGCTTGTCGTTGGTCTCATGCGCGATAAGCCGGTGGGGTTCTTGGCGATAGCGCTGGGACTGACCGGGATCGCCATCTATTTCTTCGTACGCAATATCCGCCGCTCTCGAGCTGGTGATGAGCTGATCAAGAGACTGACCGCAGAAAACGCCGCACTGAAGAGTTTGGCAACGCAGTCGGGGATCTCGCCCGCAACGGGTGCGGTCAGCAGCGACCTCGCTTTTGCGGTGGCACTGTTTGGCACCACAGCGCTCGCCGGAACCGCCTTCGGGGGACTCAGCAGCTGGGAACGCCACGCGTTCGGCAATGTAAGTAGTGATGTCTCCAGCGGCTGTTCATCTGGATGTAGCGGTGGCAGTGGCTGCGGAGGAGGAGGGGGCTGTGGTGGAAGCGGCTGCGGCGGGTGCGGAGGCGACTAGCCTGCTGGGCTTAAGTTCCGTAGCTTTGTCTGCGGCCGACTCGAGGTTTGTCTCGCACAGCTGGACCTAATTACTACTGCCCACTTTGAAGCTATTGCAACGGGTTCCATTTAGCCTTATGCCGCGTCTTGCAGGGCGTCGCTGTCGTGCAGGCTGATGATAGAAAGGCCATGTTTGTTGGCCAGAGCAGCGACTTCGGGCTCGTCGAGAAGAATGGTTTTGCCCGCTTCAATCGCCAGCACTTTCGCGCCGGCGGCGATCATGGTTTCGATGGTCAATTTGCCAATCGTGGGTACATCGAATCGCATGTCTTGCTGAGGCTTGGCCACTTTCACCACGGTGAAACCACCTTGCGGGCAAAGTTGCCCCGCGCGGCGAATGCAGCTGTCGGTTCCTTCGATTGCTTCGACAGCCACCACCACGCGACCTTTCACCGCCACGCTTTGCCCGATATCGATGCGGCCCATTTCTTTGGCAACTTGCCAGCCGTAGCGAATGTCGGCGAGTTCAGCGGCGGACGGTTTTCGGCGGGTGAGAAGTCCGTGTTTCACAAGTAACTCCGGCGAAAAATCGGTCGCGGGGGCCAGTTCGATTCCATCGCGGGCAAATTCGTCGACTACGACGTTCATCAACGTGTCGTCGTTGCGATTGCGGCGGCCAAAGAAGTAGATCGGCGCAAACGCGCGAATCGTTCGAAAATCGGGAAGAAGCGACAGCCAACCCATTTTTTGGAGCAGCAGGCGATCTTTAAAAAGCTTGCCAGCCAGCGTAGCGCGGCGAACATCGTGCCGCTTCAGGAAGCGAATGTGCTGGCCGAGACGAGCGACGGGGCAGGGGAGATAATGATCGCAGATTTTTTCCAAAATCGGATCGGCATGACCCGCCAGTCCCACGCACGAAACGGTGTGTCCCGCTGCTTTGAGTGCCCGCGCCACCACCACGGGAAACGTTCCCCAGCCAGCCATCAGACCGATCGAATCGGGCTCGGGGCGATGTTCGTCAAAGAGTCGCAGCGTCATGGGGATGCATCAATTCGGGAGGAGACCGCTCCGCCATTACGCAGCTTCTGACTTCGGCCCGAGATCGCTCGACATCGGGGTATCGCCAGGAATGGAAGCTTGCTCACGATCGCGCATCAGCTTCGAAACGTCGCGTTTCACTTCGATCAGCTGCTTACGTAGTTCGGGCAAGCGGTGGAAGATCGAGAGGCTCGAGAACTGCTGCTTTTCTTCCGTCACCGGAATGCCGAAAAAGCGGCCATCTTCGGGAATATCGCCCATCACGCCACCTTTGGCCCCGATGACCGCGCGGGAACCGACATGCACGTGATCGCGTACTCCCACCTGACCTGCCAGCACCACGTAATCGCCGGTCGAGCAGCTGCCAGCCATCCCGACCTGCGAGCAGACGAGGTTGAACGTTCCCAGCCGCACATTGTGGGCGATTTGTACTTGGTTATCGATTTTCGAGCCCCGTCCGATCAGCGTCGGGCCGTAGGTTCCGCGATCGATCGTGGTGCAAGCGCCGACTTCGACATCATCTTCGATTTCGACATACCCCAGCTGAGCCGATCGATGATGCTCGCCACCTTTGGTGGAATAGCCAAAACCGAAAGCGCCAATGACCGAGCCGCTGTGAATCATCACGCGGTTGCCGAGAATTGTGTTCTCGTAAAGGACAACGTTCGGGAAGAGAGTGCAGTTGTCGCCGATGGTGGTGCCATCGAGAACACGCACGCCGCTATGAATCACCGTTCCGCTGCCAATTACGCAATGGTTGCCGATCGAGGCGTGGGGGTGAACTTCCACGTTATCCGCAAGTTGAGCGGTGGGACTGACGTACGCTGCTGGATGCACACCCGAGTAGCTGACGACCGGCAAGGGGCGATAGTGCGCCACGATTTTGGCAAAAGCACCATGCACGCTGGCCACGGTTATCGTGGGGCGATCGGTGGGCTGATAGTTGTCGGAAACCACAACAGCAGCTGCGGGGCAGCGAGCTAGCTGAGGGGCCAATTTGGGAGAATCGCAGAGGGTGATGTCGCCCGGTCGAGCAGCCGAGAGCGTGGCTGCTCCGGTGATTTCGAGCGACGAATCGCCGCTGAGAGTTCCATCGACCAGGTCCGCTAGTTGCGCAAGCGTGAGGTTCATGGCCCGTTGCCATCCTTTGCCGAGGGAGCGCGTTATCCACAGCTGCTCGACCATCCTTGATCGCGCATTCGCTAGCGGAAAGAGCCATCCAAGCGCCTGGTTCGCTTTGGAGGCTTATCGGTGCGAGGAACATACCGGACTTTGCGAGTTTGGAGCAAGACGAAAAACAGCCGAGCGGAGGTTCCGACTTGGATTGCTGCCTCGCACATTCGCCAGTCATCCCCAGCTTCTGACGCATTAACCCAACCCACCACGTATTTCCTCCGATAATGGTGGCTGATTTCGTCGCTGAACCGCCAGAATTTCGAGGTCTCAGCTGGCCGATGCGAGAGTTCCCTCGCTCCTCGCCCCGCTTGACGCTGCCAACTAGGCGAAAATACGATGGTGGGTTTACCACAAATCGTTTGTCGTCATCTGCTTCGAGGCGGGAATGCAAGTCACTAAAGTAGCCCTGGTTGGCATGGGAACCGTCGGAACCGGCGTTGTTCGCCTGCTCTACGATCAGGGGGATCGCACCGCCCGACATGCCGGCCAGATCTTGTGGCTCGAAGAAGTGGTGGTGCACGACCTGAAGAAGGGGCGTGAAGTCCAGCTACCCAAAGGACTTATCTCCGACGATCTGGCCCGCATTACCGACAATCCCGAGATCAAAGTAGTCGCCCATCTTGTGGGTGGTTTGGAGCCAGCTCGTACGATCCTGCTGCAGCTGCTCGAAGCGGGCAAGGATGTAGTTACTGCCAACAAGGCACTGCTGGCCGAACATGGCCCCGAGCTATTCGACCGCGCTCGCGAACTCGGCCGATCGATCGCCTTCGACGCCGCTGTGGCGGGGGGCATTCCGATCATCACCAACATTGGTCAATGTTTTTCGGCCAATCAGATCCAAAGTTTGCGTGGAATCCTTAACGGCACCAGCAATTTCATTGTCTCGCAAATGGAAGAGCAGGGGGCCGATTACGCCGCCGCTCTGGCCGAGGCCCAAAAACGGGGTTTTGCCGAAGCCGACCCCACCATGGATGTCGACGGCAGCGATGCAGCCCAGAAACTTGCCATTCTGGCGCACCTCGCCTTTGGTGCCCGCGTGCACTGGACCGAGATTCCCCGCGTCGGCATCGATAAACTCGATCCAGCCGACTTGAAGTATGCCAAGGAGCTTGGCTACCGCATTAAGCTGATCGCTGTTGCGCAGCTACAACCCGGTGGACTCGAATTGCATGTCTCACCGACACTCGTGAAAGTCGGCACGCCACTGGCCGAAGTCCGTCAGGCGTTCAACGCCATCAGCGTCGTGGGGGACGCCGTCGGTCCGGTCTTCTTCCACGGCCTTGGCGCCGGCCAGATGCCGACCGCATCCGCCGTGGTAGCCGACATGATCGACACCGCCGTTGGACGGACGCAGATCACCTTCCGCACGCTCGAGCTGTGGTCGCAAAAAGAAGCGGCTGTCAAAATGCTCGACCACGACGAACTCACCGGACGCTATTACCTGCGATTCACCGTCGAAGACCGCCCGGGTGTTTTGGCAGAGATCGCCGGCGTGCTCGGCAAGCATGGCATTTCAATTGCCAGCGTGATTCAGCACGAGGCGAAGGGGAGTGGTGTCAACCGCGTTGTTCCGCTGGTGATCATGACTTATCAGGCCCGCGAAGGGGATGCTCGTAAGGCGGTCGAAGCGATCAGTCAACTAACGAGCGTAAAGGCACCTTGTGTGCGAATGCGAGTCCTCGATGGAACCTCCGAGTCGTGAAAAGATAGTCAGGAATTGCTGAGGATTTTGTCCGTAAGTGCTGACGATTTCCTGAGTGATTTATCGATAACTGTTTCTTAGTTCTTTACGAAGTATGTAGCGCGATAGCGTGCTTAGTTCACGCTCCTTGATTCGCCAGCGATAACAGAAATACCGGCTTTTTCCATGAAATATGCAATCATCATTCCCGACGGCTGTGCTGACGAACCGCAGGAGTCGCTCGGTGGAAAAACGCCCCTCGAGGTCGCACGCACCCCGGCGATGGATGCCATTGCCAAAGCGGGAGTGCTAGGACGAGCGAACAATGTTCCCGCCCATTTGCCAGCCGGCAGCGACGTCGCCAATTTGAGTCTCTTTGGCTACGACCCGAATGTCTATTTCACCGGCCGTGCACCGCTGGAAGCTGCTGCTCAAGGGATTGCTCTCGGCGCTGCCGACTGGGCGATCCGCTGCAATCTCGTGACGGTCGAAGACCAGACGATGAAGTCGTTTACCGCCGGGCATATCTCGTCGGAAGAAGCCAAAGAGCTTCTAGCAACGGCTCAAGCTGAACTCGGTTCGTCGCTGCTCGAGTTCGTACCCGGCGTGAGCTATCGCAACTTGCTCCTTTATCGCGGCAGCCAGTCGACCGCTCCGTTCACGAAAGATACCCGCGCCACACCGCCGCACGATCTGACCGACAAAAGTGTCGCCGACGACTTTCCCCGTGGTCCCGGAAGCGAGTTGCTCAACGACCTGATGGAGCGTTCGTTCGCCCTGTTTGCCGATCACCCGGTGAACGTCGCGCGTCGCGCCGCTGGCAAACTTCCGGCGACTAACATTTGGCTGTGGGGCCTGGGCCGCACACCAGCGCTCAAGAGTTTCCGCGAGCTTCACGGTTTGTCGGGAAAGATGATCACCGCTGTCGACCTTTTGCGAGGTCTCGCCGCGCTAGTGGGATGGGATCGAATCGAAGTTCCCGGCGCGACCGGCTACCTCGACACCGATTATGCCGCGAAAGGGCGCTACGCCATCGAAGCGATTCCGACCACCGACATCATTTGCGTGCATGTCGAAGCGACCGATGAAGCGTCACACGAAGGGAAGGTCGATGCCAAGATCGCCGCCCTCGAAGCGATCGATGAGAAAATCGTCGCTCCGCTGCATGCGGCTCTGGCTGCTCAGGGAGATTACCGAATTCTCGTTTCGCCCGATCATCCCACCCCTTGCCGCACCAAGACGCACAGCCATGGCTTTGTGCCGTTTGCGATCTGCGGCACTGGTGTCGCTGGCAGTGGCGCGTCGGCTTATAGCGAACCTGTTGCGGGTGCCTCGAGTTTGTCGTTCGACGACGGCTCGAAGCTGATGCCTTACTTTCTTCGCAGTCAGCTGACTTAATTGGTGTTAGCAACCCGCTGGTTGCAGTGATCTCGAAGTGCTTTCGCAGTTTAGTCGCCGAGCATGTCGCCAGGCGCAACGTTTTCTTTCCTTTCACCCGTTCGATACTGTTTTGTCAGGAAGTGTTCGTTCCATGCCTCTCATCGTGCAAAAGTTTGGTGGCAGCAGCGTTGCTACGCCCGAAAAGATTCTGAAGGCCGCTCGCCGCGCGATTCGCGCTCAGCAAGAGGGCAACCAGGTGGTGATGGTTGTTTCGGCGATGGGTGACACGACCGACGACCTGCTCGAACTCGCTGCGCAGGTGAACGAGCGGCCCCCAGCCCGCGAGATGGATATGCTCCTCTCGACCGGCGAGCAAATCAGCGTGGCGCTGATGGCCATGGCGATTCACTCGCTCGGCAACAAAGCGATCAGCCTCACCGGCGCGCAGATTGGTGTGAAGACCGACGCCAGCTACCGCAAAGCACGCATCAAGAGCATCGAAACGAGCCGCATGCGCAAGCTGCTCGACGAAGGGAACATCGTCATCGCCGCTGGTTTTCAGGGGATCGACGAAGATTTCAACATCACCACCCTGGGACGCGGTGGCAGCGATACGACGGCGGTGGCACTCGCCGCTGTGCTCCGGGCCGACGCTTGCGAAATCTACACCGATGTTGATGGTGTCTACACCACCGACCCACGCGTCGTGCCCGAAGCGCGACGCGTCAGCCGCATTGGCTACGACGAAATGCTTGAACTGGCGAGCCTCGGCGCGGGGGTGATGCACAGCCGCAGCATCGAGTTCGGCAAGAAGTTTGACGTGCCGATTCATGTTCGCAGCAGCTTCACCGATCAGCCTGGCACGATGATCGTGGCCGAGCCAGAACGCCCCGACATGGCGGTGAGTGGCGCCGCGATCACTAAGGACGAAGCACGCATCACCGTCGAGGGAATTCCTGATGTTCCCGGGACGAGCCTCGAGATCTTCAAGCGCATAGCCGACCGCAATATCTCGGTCGATATGATCGTGCAGAACGTCGGCGAGAGTGGCAAAGCCGATGTCAGCTTCACGGTCCCGCGCAATGAGCTCGACGCTGCGCTCGAAGCAGTGCGTGAAGGTGTTCGGATCGTCGGAGCGGCTGGCATCACGTCGGATGATAGTGTCGCGAAGGTCTCGGTTGTGGGACTCGGCATGGCCCGCCAAACGGGTGTTGCCGAACGTATGTTCCGCGCTCTGGCTGCTGCTGGCATCAACATCCAGATGATCACGACGAGCGAAATCAAAATCTCGGTACTGGTTCGACGCGACGAAGCTCAAAAAGCACTCCGCATCGTGCATCAAGAGTTTGAACTCGACAAGGAACCAACCACTCCCATCGAGCCTTGGACCCCTAAAAGCTCGCAGTCCGATGCAGCCGACGTTATTGCTCGGTTGCAGGGGATCAACATGGAAGATCTCACGATCGACGACATTCAGCTCGACTCCAAGCAGTCGCGCGTCACCATCTCGGGGGTGCCTGATGCCCCGGGGATCGCCGCGAAAGTGTTCGAGCAAGTGGCAGCTGGTGGTGTGTTCGTCGACATGATTGTGCAGAGCCACCCCACCTCGAGTGGCGAAGCGACTCTCAGCTTCACCGTCCCCGACGAACAGCTGGTCAAAAGTGTCGAAGTCGCCAAGCAGGTCGCCAAATCGCTCGCTTGCAAAGAGGTGACGAGCAGCCCGGCAATTGCCAAGCTGTCGGTCTCCGGCGTGGGACTTCGCACCCACACCGGTGTTGCCATTCGCATGTTCAAGGCCCTCAGCGATGCCGGCATCAACCTGGAAATGATCAACACGAGCGAAGTGCGCGTGAATGTGGTGGTCGATGGTGCCGCTGGCGAGCGGGGCATGAAACAGCTGCAGCAAGCGTTTTCGGATGTGATGCGTTAAATTGCTGCCGGGCAGTTTTGCCCACAAGCGTGTCAAATGAAAAACAGGGCCTGCGTTTCTCGGCGTGGGCCTTTTTTCTGCGCGGATGTGCGCGCCATCGGGTGAAGTCAACTTTGGGAACGTCGGGGTGCTAAGCGGGGGGATCCTCAGTCTCTCTTCGCCTTTCTATTGACCCTGCTCACCGGGGCGGAGAGACTATTGCACGTCGCTGACGATCGCAACCATTCAAGAGATTCCAAACAAGGTGCCTGTTATGAAGCGGATTCTTTGCTCGTTCCTCGTGCTCGCTATCGCACTGCTGGCGACTGCAGTTCCTGCGTCGGCTCAAGAGGCGAAGCCCGACCCTGAGCTGGCCAAAGTGCAGATCATTGGTGCTCTCACCAAGTTCTATCCCTACCAGACGTTCTTGATGACCGGCATGCTGGCTGATGCCTATCAAAAAGAAGTGTACGACGCTGCGACTGTGCAGCAGTTCCTGGTGGAAATTGATTCGATGCTCAACGATACGACCAAACGTATCGAGCTGGTTCGCTCGGGATTTACCGATGACGCCGATCGCGAGTACTTCGACAAAGTGGTCGACATTTGCGATCTGCTGAAAAAGCAGGCCAAGGGGCTGAGCGACTACACCAAGACCAAAGCTCAGTCGGATCTGAATCGCTACAGCAAAGCCCGCGAACAAGTCTGGCCGATGCTGCAAGACATTCTCGGGATCAAAAAGAACGATGGCGATGAACCAGCAGCTCCCGCACCACCAGCGCCTGCCGACAGTGGTGACGACGATGAAGTGGCGCCTGCTCCACCCACTGTTGCGCTGAAAAAGTAAGGACGCTAAAAAAGCAAGCCTTCAGCCGTTAGCAGCTCGTGGTTCTGCACTATTTGCCGATGCAGAACTTACTGAACACACGATCGAGGATATCGTCGGTGTAAGTGACCCCGGCGATATCCCCGAGAGCATCGATGGCGATGCGAAGTTCCGCTGCCACAAGTTCATCGGCTCCGATCGCTGAGCGGGCGATCTGAGCTGCTTCAGCCAGTGAAGCTCGCGCGGTGGCGAGCGAATGTTGCGACCGGGCTGCTGTCGACGCCACAGCTGGCGAAAGTGCATCAAGCGCGACTTCTTGCGCGATTCTTTCCCGCAGCTGAGCTAGGCCTTCATTTGCCGCGCTGCTGACCAGCAGATCGACTTGCGATCGTCCCTGGGCCATCTCGGCGGGACTCAGCAGATCGCATTTGGTGCCGATCACCACGGCGGGGGCAAGCGTTTTCCAGACTTCGGGGATGGCCTCGCGCGGGTCGCCCAGGCGGCGAGCGTCGATGCACCATAGCACCAAATCGGCCTCGGCAGCCGCGCTGATCGTCAGCTGCTGCGCCAGCGCATCGAGCTTGGTCGTCGGCACCATTTCATCGAGTCCCGCCGTATCGAGCAGATCGATTTCCAGCAAGCCGAGGCGAATGGTTTGCGTCAGATAGTCGCGTGTGGTCCCCGCCACATCCGCCACAATGGCGGCGTGATATCCGGCGAGCGCGTTGAACAGGCTGCTTTTTCCGGCATTCGGTCGCCCTGCCAAAAGGACACGTGGCCGGCTCGTCCGGACGGCGCGACTCGCGAGCTGATCCTCCAGAGCAATCACCTGCGCCGCGACAGCTTCGATGCGGCTTGTCAGTTCGTCGCTCGAGAGCAGATCGAGATCTTCATCGGCAAAATCGAGTCCCGCTTCCACAAGCGACAGTAGATCGAGCAGCTCTTCGCGCAGTGCAGCTAGTGGCGAAGCGAGTCCTCCTGCCAGTTGCGACAGGGCGGTGGAAAGCTGTTGCGGCGATCGCGCTTCGATGACCCCGAGCACCGCTTCCGCCTGCGTCAAATCGAGTCTGCCAGCGAGCAAGGCTCGCAGGGTGAACTCCCCCCGCCGCGCGGCTCGAGCACCTGCAGCACAGGCCGTGCTAGTGATCACGTCGAGTATCGGCGTGCATCCGACGGTATGAATCTCGACCGTCGGTTGCCGTGTGTAGCTCCGTCTCCCTGGCCAGACCAAAAGCGTTGCTGGAACTTGGCCCAGCGGCGCAGGGAGCACTAAGTGCGTCGGAATTACCACCGCGCGCGTGCTGCTCGCTACGGCCAGTTGATCGAGCTCGTGATGTGCTTCGCTGAACGCCGCGACAACCGCCAGTGCGCGGTCGCCCGAGAGTCGAATCACACCACGCACGCCACTTGCGCGGCTCGTCGCCTCGGCCACGATCACATCGTCGACCGAGATATCGCTCCCCGTGAGCATGCCGGGATTACCTCAATCAAGGAAGCCAAAAAACGAAAGAATCGCCTTATTTTAAGGGATTCTTGCGTTTGTCCTTGTTCTTCTTGCCGTTGCTCTTAGCGTCCTCGTCAGTTTTCGTGCTGCTGCTAATGACAGCTGCGGCCGATGCGTCGACAGGTTTCGGTTTGGGGAGGAGCTTGCGTTCGGCAATGCCCCACAAGCTCGACGTAATGAAGTAGACGCACAGCCCGGCTGGAACCTTGTAGAACATCACCCCCATGAAGACCGTCATGTAGGTCATCATTTTCTGCTGCATCGCCGTTTGTTCGTCGGTGGCAGGTGGCGTGAACATCTTCTGCTGCACAAGGAACAGCGAGACGGTGATCAGTGGAAAGACGTTGAAGAACGGACCAAGCCATCCATTCGCTTCGTCCCCCATCATCGAAAAGACATAGTCTTTCCAGTAGAACAATTTGTCGGGACCCGCGAGATTCGACGCCCAAGCTATCCCCGGGAAAAGAGCCGCATCACGCAGTTCGATATCGACGCTTAAGCAGCGATAGAGGCCGATGAAGACCGGCAATTGAATGAAGACCGGCAAGCAGCCGCCAAACGGATTGAAGTTGTGTTTGGCATAGAGTTCGCGAATCGCTTGACTCTGCTTCTCCATGTTGTCGGCATACTTCTCCTTGATCTTGGCCATCTCAGGAGCCAGCTGCTGCATCATCGCTGCCGACTTCGCTTGCTTCAGACTGACTGGGATCATCGCCGAGCGAACAATCACCGTAAGCAGGATGATCGCAATGCCGTAGTTGGGGATGATCGAGTAAATCGTTTCCAGCACGCTGCGCAGGATAAAAGCGGGAATCGCGGCATACGACCAACCATACTCGATCAGACTGGTCATACCGTAGTCCTTGAGCACATCGGGCTCTTTGGGACCGAAAAAGACCCGGTAGTTATGCACCAGCGTTTCGCCCGGCGCAATCGTTTCGACTTGCGAGACGAGACGCGACGAAACGTTCATCGTTTTGATGCGGGTCTTGGGAATCGGCTCCCAAGCTTGGACCGGCATCGCCGATGCGCGACGAAAAATAATCGCGGGGGTTACTGAGGACTCGTTCTTCGCGGGCTCGTTGCCACCCTTGGTCTTGTACGAGTTGCCTGGCAGGATCATCGAGGCAAAGAACTGGGTGTCGACGCCGATGTAGTCGATGGCCGACGGTTTGTTCTCGAGGAGCAGAGGACTCTCGAGGATTTGCTTGTTCTTCTCAGCAGCTTTGGCATCGCTGTGAAGCTTGGGACAGCCGATCAGGTGATGGGTGAGCTCGGTTTGCTTCCAAGCCACATCGCGAGCACCGGCGGCGGCCCACATGTCGGGATGCAGTTTGTTGCTATACCACCAACCTTCGAGGGGCAAACCGGTGGGGCCATCGAGGCGATAAGCGAGTTGCTGTTCCGCGTCGCTTTCGTTGCGCAGTTCGATGGTCATCCCCAGCGAGTAAGGCTTGTCCTTGCCCGGCGCGAGATCTTTTGGAGCCGGAGTGATCGTGAAACGCTTGACGACAGTCAGTGGACCCGGCTTCTTGATCTTCTCGAGCGTGGCTTTTGAAAGCGGATAGTGAAATTCAATGACGTTCGGGTCTTTGGATTCGGCGATTTGCCAATTCCCTGAAATCAGCGATGGCAGGTTGCGAATTTCGTTTTCATCGCTCCGAATCGTGGTGCCACCGAGATTCTCGAGCGTGAGTTGCAGCGAGAGTGGATCTTGTCCCAGGACAGTGACCGTTCCGTCGCGCTGCTCGTAGGTGTGCGACTCGGGACGAACCACTTGCAGCGGCTTACGAGTGAGATTCACATCGAACGTGAGGCTGGTGCCAGCGGCTTTGGCAACCGGTTTCGTTTCGCTATCGGCTGGTGACTTGGCGGGTCGGAGAACCTTCACTTGGATCTTTTCGCCGGGCTTGGTGGCAGCCATCGCCGCATCGAAGATTTCGGGGGTCAGCGTCGGCTTATCGCCAACAGCGGTGATGATGTCGCCCACTTCGATACCGGTCTTGCCACCTGACTCTTTAGCGAGTGCAGCAGGGGTGCCAGGACCGACAACGCTCACCTTCAGGCCAACCTCTTCGATGATTTCGAAATCGAGGTGCCCGAGATAGCCGCTGTAATCTTCAATATCGCGGTAGCGGTTGCTCGAGAGTTCCACGCGCTCAACGACCGCCCCCTTCGTGTCGAAGGTGACGAGCATGGAGTAGGGACTGTTGGGGTCGACCGAGCCGAGCGTCACTCGCTGGCGAGGAAAGTTGGGGCCCTCGGCTGCGCTCGGCACGGGGCCATCGCCAGCTGGTTGATCGGCAGGGGCTTCACCAGCGGCTGGCTGCGCCGCTGGATCCTCGGCCGCAGGATCTTTATCGACTGGTGGTTTCTCCTCGCTCGGCTGATCATCGCCGGGCTTGGAGGCGGGATCTTCCTGCACCTCTGCAGCGGGATCGACCGCAGGTGCATCGGGCACCAAGAACAGGCGCAAGCCCAGAAAGCCCATCCAGATGGCAATCGAAACAACAAAAAAAGTCAGGAATCGGCGATCCACAGGGGGCCGGTGCCTCCAGGACTAGGCCACCCGAACCTGAACCCTGGAAAAGAGTCGGAGGGCGTGCGGCATGAGCGAAATACAGACAATCCCGCTATTGTCCGCCACAGGGAGTAATGTGCAAGTGCGGTGCAGAACGGCGGGAGCTTAGGAGCAGGCTAGCCGCCCCTTTTTTCGGCACGATACGGTCAAAGAGAAGCTTCGCTCGCGAGCCAGCAATCTTGCCGTGGGAGTTCAGAAAGCTCGGCATTCCAGTGGCTAAGTTGTTTGCCTGTCGATGGTTGTGGTCTTTAGGGGCTGGTGAGCTGCAGCTGCACTTCGGGCATTCCGGGAGCGACTTCGACCGCCAGCCCGCTGGTATCGAACTTCGAATACCTTTCCGGAACTAACCAAATCGTTTGGATTCCTTGCGGGGGTGCCTCCCCTAGATTCCCTTGAGCGTCGGCGGTGGGGGCGTTGACGAACTGGGCGTGGTAGACAGTCACCCGGTGCCTGCCCGGCATCGCCCCGACCTCGTCGGTGCTGGTCATCAGCACAAATCGGCCTTGCTCGTCGGTCGACGCCAGCGATGGCACTCCTTGGCCGTCGGCTGGACTGAAGTTCACGCCAGCTCCCACCACCGGTTGGCCGTTCAGGGTGACAACACCGGTTACGGGGACCGCCTTCACTCCGCCGCCGCAGCCAACGAGCATCATGCCGATGAGCCAGAGCCCAAAATATCCATGCAGCAAGCGTGTGGTCATCGAGTGGAACAATCGAACCATGCGAGTCATGATTTTTCCTGCAGACATTCCATTCCAATTCGCAGTTAGCGTAGCTGACGTGGCATTAGAAGATGGCCTTCATGATTGCCACTGGTAATTGGAGAGGATTGTAAATTTAAGGGAGTGTGGCGACCTTGCCATCATTCACGGTGCCCAGGTATTGATAGGTCCAGTGATCAATCGTTGCGGAGACAAAGTGAACTGAGCCATCACCCATTAAGAATCCACACACACCAGGGTGCGAAGATTTAAAACCAAACTCGTTGTTCCAGTTGCACGGACGCTTGCAGCCATCGGTCGCGTTATCGTCGCAGCTTTTAGTGTTGATCGGAATTACGGTGGTCATCAGCCCCTGTCCGTTGTTGGAGTAGGCCCATCCGTTGCGGGCATGGTCGCTGCATTTGGCCCGTGTTTCACCGAAGAAAATGGTATTCGAGAGTCCATCGGTCACGCCAGCGAAGTTTTCTGCTGGGGCAATACCGCTGCGACGATGAAAGGGACCAGACGACATGTTGATGGCGGCCAGGGCATAGCTGTTCCACGACACAGCGGCGCTACAGCTACAGCCGCCGTTGTTGGTGATGCCGGGAGCTCCGGCACTAGCTGCATAGCTCGCGCCGACAAGGTTAGTGGCCGTGGAGTTGCTATAAATATAATCCGTGTCACTGGGACAGTTATAACCTTTGATCTTATAAGTCCCGAGCACCTGTCCATTGACCACTTGATTATCGACAGCGATTTTAAAATCGATTTTGTCGTATAAGGTTTGTTGTTCAATGTAAGGCAAGATATGCACGAGGATCGAGCCGCGTGTTTCGTACCACAAAGCGCCAGGAGGAAGTCGGTTGGTGGTATCGTGATAGTTGTGGATTGCCAGGCCGAGTTGCTTGAGATTATTGCCGCACTGCATACGGCGGGCGGCCTCGCGGGCAGCTTGGACGGCTGGTAGCAGAAGTGCTACGAGGACGCCGATGATGGCAATGACGACCAAAAGTTCGACGAGCGTAAAGCCGCGCCGTGAAACGCGTTCAAGTGATGCTTGTGGGGAATGCATGCGAAAAAGACTCCCAAATACAATCGAAGAATGATGGCATGAGTTTGCCCGGCCCAGTGCGACAAAGTACAAGCTGCATGCAGCCTGCCAGTGGTGGACAACATGCCGGTAGGCAGTTTGAACTTGCGGTGGGAAGCAATACTCGGAGGGGAGCGGTGAGCGAGTGCGCTCATCCGCCGATTTGGGAGAGGTCCTTCCAAGATACGACACTGAAGGAATTCGGAATAGAGCCAAAAACCAAGTTTTTATCTTGGTGAGGTGCTCGGCGGAGTGCCGCATCTGCCCGGGTTGGGGACTAGCGGTCGGCTAGAGAGTTCAGAGCGTAAGGGGACTATTTCCCCTCTTTGAGTCGCTCGGCCAAGAAGGGGTCGAGTTCGGCTACGGCGTGAATCTTCGCCATTGTTTTCTCGATGGGGTAGGCCACCCGCCGGAACTCGATGTGCGTGTCGGTGAGGATGACGTAGCAGCTGTTCGGGTTGCCATCCCGCGGCTGTCCGACGCTCCCCACGTTGCACATCAGTTTTTGGTTCTGCAGCGGAAACTTCATTTGGCAATCGTCGGGGCGGAAAAAACGTCCATCCTCGGTGAAAACACCTGGAACGTGCGTGTGCCCTTGAAAGCAGTAGCGCTCGACGAGGGCAAAGATGCGCTCGAGTTTTCGCGTGTTGTAGACATCCTCGGGGAAGACGTACTCGTTGAGCGGGTTGCGAACACTGCCGTGCACGAACGTGAATGGTCCCTCACGATGCGTGCGGGGGAGTTCGCTCAGAAAATTCCAGCGCTTCTGCGTTTGGTCGGGCTGGCCGCAATCCATTTCGAGTTGCTGCCGGGTCCAGAAAATAGCCCGTTCCGCGCCGCTGCTGAACCCTTCAGGATCGTAGAGCGCTCCCTGGTCGTGATTTCCGAGGATGGCGAGCTGGAATTTCATCACCTCATCGACGCATTCGCGCGGATTAGGACCATAGCCCACGATATCGCCGAGGCAGTAGATGCTGTCGCACTCTTGACTCTGGATGTCGGCCAGGACGGCTTGCAGCGCGTCGATGTTGCCGTGGATATCGCTAACTATCGCTCGTTTCACGCGTGATCTGCCGCCTGAGGAAGGGGAGAGGTCGAACCGACATTCGTCGTCTGCGATGACTGGATAGCGATTATTCCACAGAGATTGCGGTTCTGCCACCCTCACAGTTGCCTGTGCAGCGCAAATGCTATCGGCCCGCCAGCAAGCGATCGCCGAGCATGTTGTCGAGTTCGGGGATCTCGTAGATCTTGCGCCGGGTCTCTTCGACCGGGTAGTCGAGCCGTCGGAACGTCACCACGCCATCTTCCAAAATGGTGTAGCAAGCGCGGTTATCGCCATCGCGAGGCTGACCAACACTACCGACATTCACGAGCGTTTTTTCGTCGGGCAAGCGGTAGGTGTAGTTGCAATCTTCCGGCGGAACAAAGCGGTAGTCCGACGTAAAAATGCCGGGCAAATGCGTGTGCCCTTGGAAGCAGTATTTTTGGATGCGGCCGAACTGAGCATCCATTTTTCGCTGGTTATAGATGTCTTCGGGGAAGATGTATTCGTTCGTTGGCTCGCGTGGGCTGCCATGGACGAACAGATAGTCACCCTCGGTGTGAGTCCGGTGAAGTTCGCCCAGGAAATCCCAGCGTCTGTTGCGAACGGCGGGCGTGCCAGGGCCTTCTTCTAGTTGCTGCCGAGTCCAGTAGACCGCCCGCAGAGCAACGGGATTGAAGCCATCGGGATCAAACAGCGTGGCTTGATCGTGGTTCCCCAGGATCGTAATTTTGCTTTTGGCAATAATCTCGTCGAGGCATTGGCATGGATTGGGGCCATAGCCGACGATATCGCCGAGGCAAAAGATTTCTTTGATGCCGTGGGCACGGATATCATCGAGCACCACTTTCAGTGCTTCCCAGTTGGCATGGATATCGCTGATCAGGGCACGCTTCACGCCACACACCTTGGAGACATAAGAAGTCGGTTGGACTTGGTAAACTAAGAGTGTCTGCTCGTGGGGTGCGTACGTCCGCGATCCACATCCGCCAAACCGCGAAAAAGTCTAGGACTGGCTTTAGGTTTGGTCAAGGCGAAGCAGGGGAGGGTAGTAGTGATTGTAGCGACAAACAAGCCCCTTGCTACGCAGCATCTAGCGACTTCATCGTATCGTGAGAGACCACGCGTGAGAATTTTGGCCATCGAAAGTTCAGATATCGGGGCGAGTGTGGCTGTGCTACACGATCCTATGAGCGCGGGGGGCAGTGAGTTGCTGGTGGAGGTTCCCTCCGCGATGCGAAGTGCCCGTGGCATCCACCCCGCCATCGACAAACTGCTCGGCGAAGCAGCTGTGGAGCCCTCCCAGATCGACGTAGTGGCTGTTTCGATCGGTCCCGGCTCGTTCACCGGGCTGCGTGTCGGAATCACCGCTGCCAAGGTGTTTGCCTGGGCCACCGGGGCGCGAGTGGTGGCTGTCGACACGCTGCAAGTGATTGCCCGGGGTGTGCCGGTGAGTTCCGACCCCGCCACCATTTTGCACGTGGTGCTCGACGCCCAGCGTGGCGACCTGTTTGCGGGAAAGTTCGTGGTCGACAGCAGCGGCAAATTGCCGCAGTGGAAGCAGTTAGGAGAGACCGATCTTCTTTCAGGAGCCGTCTGGCTGGCGTTGCTGGAAAAGTGGCAATGGGTTGCTGGGCGGGGACTTACGAAGATCGTGAAGAAGCTTCCCGAAGATGTTGTGCTGGTCGAGGAGCAGTACTGGTCTCCCTCGGCGCTCGAGCTAGGGCGTTTGGCATGGGAGCGAGCCCAGCACGAGGCATTCGACGACGTTTGGGCCCTCGCTCCTCGCTATCTGCGGCTGAGTGCTGCCGAGGAGAAGCGGGGAGCCTCGTAAAGGATGTCAGGCCGTATTTCCCTTGCAGCGCGATGTTTTTCTCGCACTGCCACTTCCCTTGGGCTTTCCCTTCCTTCCCAGCAGCTATACTAAAAGTCGCTTCCCCCTGGGCCTCTTGAGATTCCTACCATGCCTGTGCAAATGCAGCTGTCGCGGATCATTATCAGCGAGATCAACGAGCAGCAGGTGATTTATCTGAAGGAAGTCGATGGCGAGCGTCAGTTCCCGATTCTGATCGGCATCTTCGAAGCGCAGAGCATCAAGAGTGGTGCTCAGCGAATGCGCTCGCCGCGCCCCCGGACCCACGAATTACTGGTAAATGCGATCGAGCAACTAGGGGGAACCCTGGATAGCGTGGTGATCAGCGATCTGAAGGAACACATCTACTACGCCAAGCTGCGAGTGCGGGTAGATGGTGAGCTCGTCGAAATCGATTCCCGCCCCAGCGACGCCATTGCGGTGGCGATGGCCACCGATCCACCGCTACCGATCTATGTCGCCGAAGAAGTGCTGGAAGAAGCGGGAAGCTGAACCACTCGGAGCGCAGCTCCGGGGGAGAGATAGGGGCGAGAGGCAAGGGAATTGACTGCAGTAGTTCCCTTGCAGACGAGTTGCTGTTTCCTGCACCCGCTTGGGGTTCTTTCTTTCAGCTCAAACTCCATGCAGTATGGCTGGGTGGTACCGGTTTTTCGGCTTTTTTTGCCGAGCCGTTTGAAAACCGTCAGCGTATGCGATACTCTGACGCTTCCGAAGACAAGGCCGGACTAGCCGCCCAAACGTCAATCTCAGTGTCGCGTAGACCTACGATGCTCGTTGGCACAAGTGGCAGTTGATTGGTCCCCAAGGCTCGTTACGACTGACAAACTCGCTTCATGCGGCCGTCGGTCGATGCGGTCCTTCCTGATCGCCAGTCCGCCGGTCTTCATTCTACATGTCTACTCGAACTTGATTGACGACTACACCCAGCGAAGAGCCGCGGAGCAACACGCTGGGTGTTACCAACTTCAGAAGGAGATTGCTTGATGAGTCGTGGAACCAATCGTCGTCGCTTTATGCAGACGACCGCTGCGCTGGGTGTTGGATTTTGGGTGGCTGGTGGCGTATCGCCCCGCGAAAGCCGCTCGGCCAACGAGACCATCAACTTTGCCTCGGTCGGTGTGAATGGCAAAGGTAGCAGCGACTCGGCCGATGCAGGCCGCTCGGGCAACATGGTTGCCATCTGCGACATCGACGATCAAAGCCTCGCCAAAGCTGCGACGCGCTTCACCGATGCCAAGAAGTACAACGACTACCGCAAGATGCTCGACGAGATGGGCAAGAGCATCGACGCCATCACGGTCAGCACCCCTGATCACTGCCACGGCGTGATCGGCGCTGCCGCGATGAAACTCGGCAAGCACTGCTTCATCCAGAAGCCACTCACCAAGAGCTTGCACGAAGCTCGCGTTCTCGGCCAACTCGCCAAGGACAACAAAGTCGCGACCCAAATGGGTAACCAAGGGACCGCCTCGAACTCGCTGCGCGAAGCAGCAGCTGTGGTGAAGAGCGGCGTGCTCGGCACCATCAAGGAAGTTCACGTTTGGACGAATCGTCCTGTGTGGCCTCAAGGTATCGACAAGCCAACCGACACCCCAGAATGCCCATCGCACGTGCACTGGCCAGAATTCGTCGGCCCTGTCGAAAACCGTCCTTACAACCCTGTCTATCACCCCTTCAAGTGGCGTGGTTGGTGGGCTTTCGGCACCGGCGCACTCGGAGATATGGCTTGCCATACTCTAAACATGCCATTCATGGCGCTCGATCTGCGTGATCCTGTCAGCGTGCAGGCCACCACTTCAGGCCACAACATGGAAACCTTCCCATCGTGGTCGGTCATCGACTACAAGTTCCCCGAACGTAACGGCCGCGCTGCCCTCACGTTCATGTGGTACGACGGTGGTAAGAAGCCCGATCCAGCCCTCTTCCAAGGTGCCAAGATCGATTCGAGCGGCTGCCTCGTGATCGGCGAAAAGGGAGCTCTCTACGCTCCTGGTGATTACGCCGAACGTGGTCTGCAAATGCTCGGTGGTATCACCAAGCCTGAAGTGGAATACAAGAAGTCGCCTGGCCACTTCGAAGAATGGGTTGCCGCTATCAAGGGTGGCGAGTCGGCCATGTCGAACTTCCCGAACTACGCTGCACCTCTCACCGAGACCGTGCTGCTGGGTAACCTCGCTGTCTGGGCCGCCGCTGGCGAACAAGACCCCGAGAAGAAGAAGGCCCAAGGCGATGTGGTTGGCAAGAAGATCGAATGGGATGCGGCGAACCTCACCGCTACCAACGCTCCCGAAGTTGCCAGCATCGTGAAGCCAGAAATGAAGAACGGCTACTCGCTCTAAGCGATCTGCCGCTCCTGGTTCCTCCACTCCAGTCGTCCCGCTTTTTTGCGAGGCGACTCCAGCTGGGCCGGAACCGATCGTTCAACCTCTCCGAGCCGCGAGTGTCGACTTCTTGTCTGACCCTCGCGGCTTTGTTCGTTTCTTGCCCGATAAGATCACTTTTTCTTCCACGCCAGCGAACTTGCCGAACTCTTGCGGCAGCTGGTTCATTCCTGCTACTTGCCCCTCCGTTTTTCGCCAAAAAACGTTACGATAAGGGGCTATGGACGAGCGACTTCAAGCACTGGTGATCGATCTCAAAACGGCAAGTCAATTGTCGTCGGCTGAACTGGCAAAGCGCGTGCGCCGCAGCAATTGGCTGGCCGATGCGCCGGCGAGTGAGCGCCTGCTCTTCTGGTTTGAAGTGGCGAGCCTCGACATGCCACTCTCGCCGCCAGCCGATGCGCTGCTGCGACAGGCGGCTGGCGAACTGGTTCAGCGGTGGCGGACGGCAGCGAAGAATGTCGAGCCCCTCTCGGATGACGAAGTCCCTGCGATTTCGTCGCTCTACGAGCAACTTGGGAGTGGTTCGAGCGCGCGAGCCGATCTTCTGGCGGCGCTCACCCTCACCGCCAGCGATGCCGCGATTGAGTCGGCAGTGGAATTGCTTGTGAGCGACCCGCCTGCCAGCGATAACGATTTGGCGCGGGCCATGAGCCCGCTGTTTCGTAAGCGCAGCATTCGACCCGAACTGCTATTTCCCCGTTTGCTCGACGCGCTTTCGCACGCGCCGGTGGCAGCGGCAGTCCTCGATTTAGCCAACTACCTGACGCGCGAAAATGTGGTGAGCGAGCATCCTGCAGCCGATCGTGGCGTGCAGCTGATTCATCTGCTGGGGGAGATGACCGCGAGCCTCTCGATGCTCGAAGAACGCCCCGATCAGCACGCCACAGGTGCGATCGATCTCAGCCGCAAAGTGGCCAGCAGTGTCGCGCTGCTCGTCTCGCTCTGCGATGCGGTGGCACAAATCGGCAGTGAAGCGGCGATCCCCAAACTCTACCAGGTGCACGACCTGGCCCATCGTCGCCTGAAAACCGAAGCGGCTGCGGCGCTGGCCAAGCTGGGGGATGAGCAGGGGATTAAGTACCTGACAGAACTCGCAGCTGAACCCGTGGCTCGACTGCGCGTGATTGCTTATGCGGAAGAGCTTGGGCTACTCGATAAAATTGAGCCGGAACATCAGAGCGGCACAGCGCGCGCTGAAGCAGAACTCGCTGTCTGGCTTGCCGAGCCGACGCAGTTTGGTCTCCCTCCTGCGCGGCTGGAACTGCTCGATCATCGCACGCAGTTTTGGCCCGGCTACAACGACGAAGTTCCCTGCTATCTGTTTCGCTTTCATTACAGCGTGACGGTTGATGGGGACGAGCGTGTGTATAGCAATCTCGGAATCGCGGGACCATTAACCTACGCGTTTACTGCGGATCTTGAGGATCTATCCCCCGACGATATCTACGCAGCATTTGCCGGTTTTCAAGCCGAGCACGAAGAGATTCGGCAGTATGATGTCGAGCGTTTGAGTCGAGCTGAAAAGCTAGAGGTCGAGCGTTTGAAGCGGCGCTTACACGATGCCGGCTACACCGATATTGAGCCCGTGCAAATGGGCTATTTCTTTGGGGAACGGGCCTTGATTGCCACGGTCAAAATTGAGGGGCTCGGAGGTGTGGCAGTCGTCGATTTTCAAGACCACGCGTTTTTCCCCGCCCGTTCGACCCGGCGTCCCATCGGGCCTCGTGAGGCGTACTGCATCTACAAAGGTCGACGGCTGCTGAAGACTTTTAATCGAAAATAAGTGGCGGTTTTATGATCGAGGGCGGAGAAACCAATGCGATGACGACGAGCCATCCCTCCCCACTATCCGCCGCCCAGGAAATTGCTCAGCTGAAAGCGCGCATTGCCGATCTTGAGTCATCAGCTGCAGCGCATCAATGCACCACCGCCGAGCAACTGCTGGCTGCTGCCGCACTCGGGATGACCAGTTCCACGGGGCGCGAGTTTTTCGACAAACTCACCACGCACCTAGCGCTCACGCTGAAGATGGACTACGTCGTCGTCGGCGTGCTTCTCCCCGGGCGTGATCGTGTAGCCACTCTCTCGATGCATGGTCCCGAGGGACTCGAGAAAATGGTGGAGTACGATCTCGGGGGAACTCCCTGCGAGAACGTGGTGAGCCAGGATGTTTGCGTCTATCCAGCGAATGTAACGAGGTACTTTCCCACCGATCAAATGCTGATCGACATGGGAATCGAGTCGTACCTCGGCATCCCGCTGCGTGGCAGCAAGCAGGAGGTGCTCGGTTTGTTGGCGGTCCTCTCGCGGAAAACGCTCGGCGACATTTCGATGGTGCGACAAGTCCTCGAGATCTTCTCGTCACGCGCGTCAGCGGAGGTCGAGCGACTGAAGGTCGAGCAGCAACTGAGCAGCGAGCGGTCGCACTTGCTGATGGCGATGCAGGCGGGGCGTGTTGCCACGTATGAATGGGATCTGTTGACCCAGCAACTGACGTGGTCCGAAGGTGTCAACGAGATTTTCGGCATCGAGGATGATCTGTCGCTCGGTAATCTGATGCAGATGGGGTCGAACATTCACCCCGAAGATTTGCCGCGACTCAAGCAGTATGTGAGCGAACTACGAGCCGGCGTGCTAATTGGGGGGCTCGAGTTTCGTTTGCGACAGAGTGGCGAATATCGTTGGCTTCGACTGCAAGGACGCATTGCTTACGATGAACAGCAGCGCCCCCGGCGCATCGTCGGCACGATGAGCGATGTGACACTCGATCATCAAGTTCAGCAGCAGCAATTTACTTTTCGTCAGCGTGTGCAGCGACTGATCGAAACGCAGCAACTGATTCTCGATGGGATGCCGATCGGCTGTTTGATGAACGATGCCGATATGCGTATCACTTATGCCAATCCGGCGGTCGAGACAATTTTTGGCTACTCGAGCGAAGAGCTGGTTGGTGAACTTCCGTTTGGAAAGTTGGTGCCCGAACGCTCGCGTGATGGTGTACTTCAAGTGCTCGCTCAGCTTCGTTCAGGTGTGCGCAATACGTTGGGTATCGATGAGCATTTGACGAAAGAAGGACGCACGGTTTTTTGCGAGTGGCGACATACCCCTTTGTTTTCGCTGAGTGGCGATTTTGTCGGCTATCTGTCGATGGTGCTGGATGTCACCGAGCGCGTGCGCCGCGATGAACAGATTCGGCGGAACGAGCAGCTGCTGCGACGTCAACTCGATGAGCTCGAAGGAATCTATGCGGCAGCTCCGGTGGGACTTGCCTTTTTTGATCGGCATGGACGCTTGGTGCGGATGAATGACCTGCTTTCTCAGGCATTTGGCTCGCGCGCTGATCGTTTGATCGGTCGTTCGCTCGAAGAGATTCTGGGGGAAAGCGCGGGGCCAATGGTGACGCCGCTCGAGCGTGTGATCACCACCGGTCAGTCGGTCAGCGATGTCTGTGTGGTCACGCGCAGTGGACTGGGGGCGAAAGAGCAGCGGCACTGGCTGGTCGATTACTGCCCCGTTTTAGGAATCGCTGGCGAAGTGGTGGGTGTGACCGCAGTGGTGGAAGAAGTGACCAGCCGAGTGCTGGCGGAACGAGAGCGCGAGAACCTGATTCGCCAACTCGAGATGAAGAACGCGGAGCTGGAGCGATTTGCGTATACCGTTTCGCACGATTTGAAGAGTCCGCTCATCACCATCAGCGGGTTTGCCGGGGTGCTGGAGCAAGACCTCGACATGGGGCAAATGCAAGCGGCCCGCGACGACTTGCGCGAGATCAAAGATGCTGCGACGCACATGAGCCTTTTGCTCGACGAACTGCTGCAGCTGTCGCGCGTGGGGCGCTTCGTCGGCGAGCTGCGCCCGATCGTCCTCGGGAATGTGGTGCGGCGCGTCTTATCGGCAGCTGCTGGTCGGCTGGGCTCGAAGTATGTCGAATTTGTTGTCGATCCCCATCTCCCGACCGTGATGGGAGACGAAGTTCGTTTGTACGAACTTTTTCAAAATCTCGTCGATAACGCGATCAAATTTTCGGGAATGGCAGCGGTTCCCCGCATCACCTTTAGTTGCCGATCGTTAGCACCCACAATTGTGATGGAAGTGCGCGACAATGGCATTGGAGTGCAGCCGCGCTACCTCGAAAAAATCTTTGGACTCTTCGAGCAACTCTCGCCCGAAGTCGAAGGAACTGGGGTCGGGCTCGCCATTGCCAAGCGTGTGATGGAAGTCCATGGGGGAAAAATTTGGGCCGAATCCGAGGGGCTTGGGAAGGGAACGGCCATCGTGATGGAGTTCCCAGCGTGCGACAGCTCGAGCGATTCGTAGCAAGCCTCGATATTCGGAAAGATCGACCGCCGCGGGATTGCTGTTAACCGCACACTGGCCGAGTGACCAGCCGCTGAATAAAGAAACATGAAATCTGTTTCAACGGGGGTGTGCGTGCTGCTATAACCTCCCGTGGCTGTGCAGATTCGCACAGGCGGATGCCGCTGAACGGCTGCATCTTGCATGCAAGATGCCTCAAAAATGCTGCGGTGCGCCGCTAACGAGAGAGAGCGAAAGATTCCCCATGGAACAGCGATCGATCGTCATTTTGCTCGCCGAAGATAATCCCGCCCATGCGCGTTTGGTCGAGCGAAGTCTCGCTTCGAATCGGGTGCTGAATAAACTCATGCATGTCAGTGATGGTGAAGAGGCGGTGGCCTATTTGCGGCGTGAATCACCTTTCACTGATCCAGAATTATCACCCCGGCCCGATGTGGTGCTGCTCGATCTGCGGCTTCCCAAGGTCGACGGTCTGGAGGTGCTGCGACAGATCAAGACCGATCCCGAGTTAATGCAGCTTCCCGTGGTCGTTTTGTCGACTTCGCAATCGGATATCGATGTGGCCCGAGCCTATCAGTTGCACGCTAATAGCTATGTCGTGAAGCCTCTCGATTTTACGGCGCTGACTCAACTGATTGGCGACCTGGGATACTACTGGCTCGTTTGGAACCGCAGCCCCAATCGTACCTTGCAAGATTAAGCAAGCTTGATACGAGCGGTATCGCGCATGGCGTGTCGCGGCGCATCTTTGCGATGCGCTGGAATTGCGGTCAGCTCAGCTGCCGTTCTTGTTTCTTTGATGCTTCGTCGCTAGGTTCCAGTTACAAAGGAACCGCGAGCCGACAAGGTTCCGCCCTTCTGGTTGTGTTCGACCAGCGGCAGATGGCGCGAGTATCGTAGCGACGTAGCTCTCCAGCGGATCATGAATCAAGTGTCGATTGAAATTCTATTACTGGAAGATGAGCCGGCTCACGTTGCGCTCGTGCGCCGGGCATTTTCTGGTGAGAGCGATCCGTACGAGCTCGTGGTGTGCAGCACTTTGGCCGAGGCACGCCACTATTTGCAGTCGCACGTCCCTTCCGCAGCTATTGTCGACATGGGCTTGCCCGATGGTCGGGGCACCGACCTGTTGACCGAAGGGGATCAAGCAGCTCGCTTTCCCACGATCATTCTGACGAGTCAAGGTAGCGAGCGAGCGGCTGTCGAGTCGATCAAGGCGGGTGCTCTCGACTACATCACGAAATCGCCGACATCGCTGCTCGACATGCCGCAGCTCGTGCGGCGCGTGATGCGCGAATGGCAGTTGATGGCCGATCGCGAGCAAGCACGCCGCGCTCTGGCGGACGAAGAGCAGCGGTTTCGGCAAATGGCCGAGCACATCCGCGATGTGTTTTGGATGTACGACCTGGTGAATCGCAAAGTGCTGTACGTGAGTCCGGCCTTCGAAGCGATATGGGGACGACCGCCGTCGTTCCTGTCAGAGCCGCCTGAGGTAGTCCTTACCGCCGCGCATATGGAAGATCGTGCCAGGGTTCGTCTCGAGCCGAATGAGTGGACCTCGACCACGGTGCACGATCAGGTGTTTCGCATCGTGCGTCCCGATGGCGCGATTCGCTGGATTCACGATCGTCGCTTCCCGATTACCGATCCCGATGGACAGATTCGTCGCATCGTGGGTGTGGCCGAGGATGTCACCGATCGACAAGAGGCGAGCGATAAGCTGCAGCAGCAGTTCGTGGAGATGTGCCACGTTGCTCGGCTGTCGACGATGGGAGAACTGGTGGCGGGTATCGCGCACGAAGTGAATCAGCCTCTTTATGCGATTGCGAATTACTCCGCTGCTGCCAGCGACGCGCTGCGGGCCGGTGGTGAGCTGCCGATCGAGCAGATGCGTCAATGGAACGACGATATTTCGAAGGCAGTGACGCGGGCTGCTGATGTGATCAAGCGAATTCGCGCCTACGTTTCTAAAGGACCGTCGCAGCGAGTTCCGACGAACATCAGCACGCTGGTGGAAGAGTCGATCGAACTTGTGGCGATCGAAGCACGCCGCTCGAAGGTGCAAGTTCATTTGAATGTGTCGCGACCTTCCCCCATCTTGGAAGTCGACCCTGTCGCGATCCAGCAAGTGATGTGCAACGTGCTGCTAAATGCCTACGAGGCGATGCAGTCGCTGCCAGCCGAGTCGCGCGTTGCCAGGGTGGCAACGTATGTCGAGCCGCGCTATGTGCGGATCGAAATCAGCGATAATGGTCCGGGACTTACGCCCCAGGTGGAACAGCAGCTGTTTGTTCCTTTCTTTACGACCAAGCCGAGTGGCATGGGGATGGGGCTGGCGATTAGTAAAACGATTGTCGACGCCCACGGCGGCGATATCTCTGCTCGGAGTAACGATCGGGGCACCACCATCGTGGTTCGGCTGCCGCTTGCCGACGCCGACTCGGCGCGCGCGGCCGAGCGTCAGGATCATGAACTCGCGGCCTGGCACATGTAAAAGGTTTGCTAGTCGATACAAGACTAGCAGCGACGTTTGTGACGATTGTGCGGCCATCAGTGCGTCGAACGATCGAGGGCTGTTATTCTTCCGCTGGTTTGACTCACTCCTGAAAGCGACCTAGGTTTCCTTCAGTCGGAAGAAAGTACGTCGCAGTGCAGTTGAGAACTGCGCCACGAACTTTGCCCTGGTGGCAAGGTTGAGTGGTCAGCATCAGCTAAGCCAAGAGCCGACGGATACCTCACGAGCGGAAGAGAAGAGTCGCTATGAGTACGATTGTTGCCGGACCTGTGGATGTCGTGGGAGCTCAGCCTTTTGTCGAACGTCGCGCTAGTCGCGGACCTTCGCCGGGGCCGCAGCACGAACGACGTCAATTCACCAACACCTATCACGAGCTTTCTCCCGAAGCGCGCGAAGTGGCATTGGCTATTGATGCTTATAAACTGAAGAATCGTCGTCGATTCATCAGCTACGAAGAAGTGCTGGGTGTGATGAAGACGCTGGGTTATTCGCGTAACAGCTAAATTTGCCGACAGTGAAGTACGCAGTTGCAGCGACACGCAAGTTCTGCTGGCACCAGTGCGTGATGTAGAGCGCCGAGTGCTTCTCGGTGTGAGACGAAACTCTCTCTCCTATTCGTCTCCAGCGCTCTTGGTGCGCCCCATGGCTACGTCGAAGGCGCTGATAGCCGGGACGAGCATCGCTACGGTGGTAAAACCGTAAGTTGCGGCGACAACCAGAAACACCTGCAACCAGTGCCCCAGCAAAAAGCTGGTGATTGCAAAGAAGGTTGCAAACGGCAACAGGAGCGACGACAGCGCGATCGCCTGCGACTGGTTGCGATTGCCGAGCGTGACATAAAGCCCAACGCTGCCACCCACAATGAATGCCAAGAAGGGGGCCAGCTGCGTTTGGAACGAACTGCTGAACGAAATCATCAGCAGGATGAGTGTCACCACGCCGAGGAACAGGAAGAAGACCGTTCCGAGGCTCACACCAATGGCTGTGCGGGACGAGGCATAATTGAGCCCGTAGTGAATGCCGAGTGTCATCACAAAAAGACTCATTAGCAAGAGTCCCATCGCGGCATAGCAGAAATTCTGTAGCGATAGCCCGCCGCTGATCGACAAATAGGCCAGCAGCAGAATCGGTAGCAGGATCATCTCTTTCGTCACCCAAGCGACACCGCCGAGCTTTCCGGCGATGAATTCCAGGGGCGATATATCAGTCACGAGCAGCAGATCGAGAGCACCGCCATCGCGTTCGTTGGTGATCGAGTTCACCGCCAGTGCATTGACGATGACGAGGCTCACGAGACAGAACGGCGCGAGCAGACGTACGGCGGGAGGAACAATACCAGCGGCGTCGCTAGGTCGTGTCACTTGCCCCGATGTAGCGGCCTGATAGAGCCCGAACATGACACCGGCAAAGAGGAGCAAATAGGCAATGCGAACAACAATCACTTTGCGGCCATAGGCCCAGGTGCACGCTTCGCGCCACAGGATGGGGTTGTCCCAAACTTCTCGGCTCTTGCGATTCACGGTTCGCACGCGCGCGTCGACGTGGGTCGACCGCGCTTGTTCGTCGCTAACGTCCATCATGCCAGCAGCGGAAGAGAATTCCCCTTCCATCGCGGCGGTGGTGGGCATGATATCGCGGCCCGGATTCCAGACGCGAAGTTGCACAATGGCCAGCACGTTCAGCAGCACCGTTAGAGACAAGGCGATAAGGGTGTAAGCCAGTTCAATCGGCGCAAGGAGTGAGCGGGTGGTGGAAAACGGATGCGCTGCCGACAAGATCGCGCGGAGCGGGCTGGCCGCTTCACCCACTTGAGCCAGCGTGATACTCCCCAGCCGAATCTCGGGGCCGACAATCACCGCTGCTTCGAAAAGTCCGACCCATAGCACGATCAAAAGTGCTGTGACCGAAAGTGCCTGGAAGGTTTTCTCGCGAGCAAGAGCCACGGTTGATCCGAGGCTGCCAGCGGCGAGCATGGTGACCAGCGTTACGACTAGAACGCGAAAAACTTGCGACGTGCTGACCCCGCCGAGCAGCGTCAGCAGCACCATCACTGGTGCCGAGGCCAGCAGCATCGAGAGGACCGGGAGCATGCTCCCGAGGAGTTTACCGAGCACTAGTTCGCGATTTGCCAGCTGCGTCATCAGGAGCAGTAGGAGCGTTTTTTTATCTTTCTCTTGAGCCACCGCCGAGGCGCTGGTCATGGCGGCTTGAAACGCCAACAGTGCGAGTTGCAGCGGCGCAAGGATTTGAAACAGCATCGATCCAAACCGCGCCAGGTCGCCGATGTTGCGGACGAGCTGCGTTCCGGCCAGCACGAGCCAAGCGGTGCTCATCAGCACGAGAACAGCCGTCACATAGACGCCGCGTGCGAGAAACAGCTGAGGTCGCCGAGGTTGGACGACAAGTTCACGTGTTAAGAGGGGTCCGAAAAACACGTTGGCGTGGCCTTCGCTAGAAACGGCGGTGATCGAGAAGTGTGTCGCCTCGAGGGTTTACGTTCGGAGGCGACCTTGCTCAGTATAAGTGCACGCACGGCCCGATCGCGAGGGCTCGCCGACGGAAACCTTCACACTTCACTGGCATTTGAATTTCCCCTGTGGTGCTCCGAAAACGGGCTGGTCGTGGGCTCTTTTTGCGAGTTGGTCGCAGCGCTGTTAGTGATTACTGTAAAAGCACTTGCGCCTGATTGGCGGGGGGCTGTGCGGCGGCTTGTTCGCACAGGGGCACAATTTTCCCAATAATGGTGCCGGGTTGCACGTCTTAATTCTTGAAGCGGTTGGTTCGAGGTAGCTCGACGGGAGGGCCTGTTTGCCGGCGGCGGACGAAGGAAACCTGGATGCACGCGTGGTGGCCGCGCTCTACGTCGAACATGGCGAAGAGTTGCGCCGCTTCCTGCTGGGCGTGCTGGGGGATCCGCAGCTGGCCAGCGATGTGCTGCAGGCCACCTTCACTCGGCTGCTCGAGCGGGGGAATGAAACCCGGGAAGAGTCGCGCAAGGCGTGGCTGTTCCGGGTGGCGTTTCACGAAGCGATGGCGATTCGCCGGCGCGATGCGGTGGGAGACAAAATCTTCCGCAAAATCGCCTGGCAGCGCGATCACACCAGCGATGCCTCTGACGAACCGCTCCTGCGACTCGAAACCGTCGAGCAAGTTCGTGCGGCACTCTCGGACCTTCCGCCCGATCAGTTGCAGATTGTTCGGATGCGAATATACGAAGAAAAAACTTTTGCGACGATTGCGGCCGAACTCAACATTCCGCTCGGCACGGCCCTGGGAAGAATGCGAGCCGCCATCATCAAGCTCCGGTCGAAGCTTGAACCTGCTTCGGACGAGTTTGATCGCGGCTCCTAGCGGCTGGATTAAGTCGATTTGAGTTTGGTGTGGGAAATGGAGTTTTAGGTCGACGTAGTGAGTCGAGACCTAAAACCAACGGGAAACGAAGAAGATCATGAAACCGAATCAAGAACCTGCGAGCGATCTTTCGGCAGCGGGCGACCAGCTGACGTGGCAAGCCTTTTGCTATGTCTCGGGCGATCTCGACGAATCGCAAAGAGTGCAGTTTGAAGAGCGTTTGATGCACGATCAGTCGGCCCGCGAGGCGGTGGCGATGGCTGTGCAGATGGGAACGAGCCTGAGCGCTGCCATGCGACTTGCTCCCCCCACGCCAGCGGCTGAAGTCGAGGTCATTACCTTGACCTCCCGCACGCATGAATTCACACAATCCGCTGCATCCACAACGCGCTGGAGCGAGCGTGCCCGCTGGATGCTCGTCGGCGGGACAGCAGCCGCGCTGCTCGTCGCTGTCAGCTGGCTCGGAGCCAAAAACTCCGCCTCCATCGCCAGTTTGCTCGGAATCACGAAGAGTGCCGCATCGCAGGATCAACTCGCAGCCGCCTGGTCGCAAACACGCGTCGCGATGCAAGAGGCTGCCGATGAAGTGAAAGTCGCCACGGTCACTGCACCCCAAGAGATGAGTGGCGAACTGCGGGCCATGAAATTGCTGGCCACCGATGTTACTGGCAACAGTAACCTGTCCGACGAACTCGCGATGAGCGACCTCCCTATCGTGGGTGATGACGAGGTGGTGGGCGACGAATCTGCGACCGACGAAATATCGACAGCAGCTCCCTCGTGGATGACCGTCGCTCTGTCGAGCATGGCCGATCAAGATGCCATGCCAGCCGATCCTGTTTCGCAAGAAGAACAATCGCCGGCGGTGGAGAACTAAATCGTGATGGTTCGCTCGAGTCTTATTCCTGCGAGTGGTTGGCAGCGATGGTCGTGCGCGCTCGTCGCTGGCATCGTGGTCGTCGGCATCGCCATGCAATCTGCCTGGTCCGACGATAAAGCGACCACCACCCAGTCGTCTGGCGATAAGAAACCTACTGCTACTACTACTACTACCAAAGAGGCTGAGAGCAAAGGTTCCTCTGGTTCCGCCGACAGCAGCCAGGTGGTGAAAGCCCCGTCGACCACTCGCGCCAAGAACAAAGAGCAGGGGAGAGAAGCTCCCACGCGTGCTGCCATCACCAAACCCGGCTCAGCCGCAGCGAAATCACGTCCGGTATCGATCACCCCCGAACGCGAAGCGGCTGTGATGACGTTCGTGCAGCTGAATCATCCTGAACTGGCCGAGCTTCTCACGCATCTCAAGTCGAGTCAGACCAGGGAATACGAGCAGGCGATTCGCGAGCTGTTTCGAGCTTCCGAGCGGCTGGCGGCTACCCAAGATCGCGACCAGCAGCAGTATCAGCTGGAACTAGCCGTCTGGACCGCGCAGTCGAAGATTCAGCTGATTTCGGCCCGCCTGAAGATGAACGACTCCGCCACACTGCGCGACGAGCTCAAGAGCCTGCTCGAGCAGCAACTCTCGGCCCGCATTGCACTTTTGTCGTTCGAGCGTGCCAAGATCACGCAGCGGATGGAAAAGATCGATCAGCAGATCGAAAACCTCGAAGCATCGCGCGAGGAAATGATCGAGCGTCAGCTTGAGTTCCTCACACGGGGCAATGGTAAGTCCGATCCAGGCAAGCCGTCTGGCACTAAGCCCAACGCTGGCAAAGCCGCCACGAAAGAGTCAATTAAGTCCCCTCTGAAGCCCGGTAGCGATAAATAGTACCGCGTAAACCTTGCTTTCCCCCCGAAGTTGGCGGTTTGCCAGAAAAATATCGCTCGCTTCCCATTTCCCGACAATTTTTCCGCGCTCCTAAACATCTAGCTAGTTGGATGGGACCGGCGGTATCTCCGCTGGTTCTTCCGCCGCTCGATGCACCCTCTCCACTCGCCTCGAACGATCTCGCCAGGAGTCTCTCGATGTCGCTCGGTCGCCACCTATTCTCTGCCGCTGCTTGTTGCGGTCTGCTCGTCAGCTCGCTGCTCTCTAGCAATGCAGCCGAAGATGTCTCGGCTGCTAAAGCCGACGCTCCCGCCACTGCTGCAAGCACCGATGTACAGCCGACGGTCGTCGAGCGCTACCAAAACGAAGATGTCACCGAGATCCCCGATTTCCAGAAGCACGTCAGTCCGCTGTTTGGACGTCTCGGATGCAACGGTCGCAGTTGTCACGGATCGTTCCAAGGTCGGGGCGATTTCCGGCTCTCCCTTTTCGGCTACGACTTTGATGCCGATCATAAAGCGCTCCTTGATGAGAAGCGTCCTCGCGTTAATGTCGAAAAGCCGCTCGAAAGCCTCATCATCGCCAAGCCCACCGACGAGGAAATGCACGAAGGTGGCCAGCGATACGCCAAAGGTAGCTGGGAATATCACCTCTTTCGCCGCTGGGTCGAAGGTGGTGCCAAGTTCGACACCAAGCAGGTTCAAAAGCTAACAGCCCTCGAAATCACTCCCAGCGAAATCCTGTTTAGCCAGTCAGGCGAACAAGTTCAGCTGAAAGCGATCGCCGTGTGGGCCGATGGATCGCGCGAAGATGTCACGCCACTTTGCCGCTTTCAAAGCAACAGCGATCAAGTCGCCAAGATCACCGAACTCGGACTCGTCACCGCCACCGATCCAGGCGACACGCATGTCGTGGTGTTCTACGATTCGGCAGTCATTCCAGTCCCTGTGATTCGCCCTGTCTCTCCTAAGTATGGCGACAACTATCCTCAAGTAGCTACCAATACGAAAGTTGATGAACTTGTCATCCAGAAGCTCCGAAAGCTGGGTGTCGTACCCTCGGACCTGGCCAGCGACGCCGACTTCCTACGCCGTGTGAGCCTCGATCTCACCGGAACGCTTCCTACTGCTGGTGAAGTCGAAGCCTTCTTGGCAGATAGCTCGGCCGACAAGCGCGAGAAGAAGATCAACGAACTGCTTGAGACTCCTGCCTACGCCGCTTGGTGGACCACCAAGCTGTGCGATCTCACCGGCAACAACGACACGAAGCTCAACAATGTCGGTGTACCCGGAATGAATCCGGCACAAGAGTGGTACGACTGGCTCTACAAGCGTGTGGCCGAGAACGAGTCCTACGACAAAATTGTCGAAGGGATTGTTCTCGCCAAGAGCCGCAAAGAAGGGCAGACCTACACCGAGTACTGCGAAGAGATGAGCAAGTACTATCATCCCGACTCAGGGCTCAAAATAGCCGAGCGCGATGAGATGCCTTACTACTGGTCGCGCAATAACATTCGTCAGCCCGAAGAAAAGGCGATCGGTTTTGCCTACACCTTCCTCGGCATTCGCATTCAATGTGCCCAGTGCCACAAGCATCCGTTCGATCAGTGGTCGAAGAACGACTTCGATGCCTTCAAATCGTTTTTCACCCGCGTCACGTATGCCCAGCAAGGGGCGCGTGATGCTCGGGAAGAGACCGCAGCGATCATGAAATCGCTCGGGTTTCCCGAAGGTCGCGTGAACAATAACGATGCTCGTAAAATCTATAGCGAGGCGCTGAAGGAAAAGAAAACGATTCCATTCTCGGAAGTGTCGATCACCCCGCCACAGCGCCGCAAACCACGCCCCGGTGAAGAGGCGGTGATGGTTTCGGCTCGTGTGCTCGGTGGTGAAGATCTCGATCTCGATAAACTGACCGACACCCGCGAGCCGCTGATGCACTGGCTCCGCTCGAAGGAAAATCCCTACTTCGCCAAAGCCTTCGTGAATCGCGTGTGGGCTAATTATTTTAACGTCGGTATCGTTCAGCCACCCGATGATCTCAGTTTGGCCAACCCACCGAGCAATAAGCCGCTGCTCGACTACTTGGCTCAAGGTTTCATCGAGCACAACTTCGATATGAAGTGGCTCCATCGCGAAATTTTGAGCAGCCGCACCTATCAACTCAGCTGGCAAACGAACGAGACCAACGCGAAGGACGAACGTAACTTCGCCCGCGCGGTGCCACGTCGTCTGCCTGCAGAAGTCGCCTACGATGCGCTCATCACCGCGACCGCTTCGGATACGAAGGCCGCCTCGATGCTCACCGAACTCAAAGGCCGTGCCACCGCGATTCCTGGTGCTTCGGCCCGTTCGAACAACAATCCAGCCGGCTTTGCTCTGCAAGTCTTCGGCCGCTCGATTCGCGAAAGCAATTGCGACTGCGATCGCTCGATGGAAAGCAGCCTGCTGCAAACCGTTTATCTGCAGAACGATACCTCGGTACTCGCCGCCATCGAAGGTGCTCGCGACAGCTGGATCGAACAGCTTTCGAAGACAAGCAAAAAGCTAACGGATGGGAGCGAGGTGAAGGCGGAAGAAGCTTCGAAAGAGCTGGCCCGCATGAAGGTGCGGCTCGATCGCGCGAAGAAGGCCGACGATGAGAAGCAGGTTGAGCGCATTGAAGAGCGGATCGCTGAGCTGAAAAAGTTGCTCCCCGCGAAAGAAGGCGATAAGTCCGACGCTGCTCCGCTGGTGCTGAAACCCGAGGAAGTAGTCCGTCAGGTTTACTTGCGTACCGTCAGCCGACCTCCGACCGACGAAGAAATGAAGCGTTGCTTGCAGTTCATCGCCGATTCTCCTTCGCAGATCGAAGGGGTCAAGGGTTTGCTATGGACGCTCGTGAACACCAAAGAGTTCATCGTCAATCGCTAACACACACTGAATTCCCCGAGTGGCTCCGCAGTGACACTTTACACCGTGTCGCTGCTGCCTCCTAAAAACCAGAGTCTGCGAGCCGATAGGCTTTCGGGCTCCATGCCCGAGAACCTTGTCGCGTCGTACCAACCGTTCACTCCCTCTCTCCAGTATTTGTCGAAGGAAGTTCCGATTATGGCAGTCAGCATCACTTGCGATGGAATGCGTCGCCGCGATTTCCTCAAAGTTGGCGCACTCGGAGTGAGCCTCAGTTTGTCGGGCTACTTGCAGCTCGCTGCGGCAGGTCAACTGAGTAAGAAGGCGACCGCGACGTCGGCCATCTTCATCAACCTGCCAGGTGGTCCCTCGCACATGGACACCTTCGATCTGAAGCCAGATGCTCCGACCGAGTATCGTGGCACGTTCAATCCGATCAAAACCAACGTGGCTGGGGTGGAGTTCTGCGAGCATCTCCCCAAGCTGGCAACGTGCGCCGATAAGTTCGCGATTCTGCGCGGCGTGAGCCACACGCTCGGCGCTCACGAACTTGGCACCGAGTATGTCAACACTGGTAACCGCCCAATCCCATCGCTCGAGTATCCTGGCTACGGCTCGGTGGTGACCAAGGAACTGGGTGGCCCGAAGGATCTCCCACCCTTTGTGGCGATTCCCAACAGCAATCAGCGCCCCGGATTTCTCGGCGTGCAATACGCCCCGCTCAACACCACCTCGACCCCGCAGCCTGGTCGCCCGTTTAGCGTCCGTGGTATCTCGCTCGGCAACGGCCTCACGGTCGAAGAGGTAGAGCGTCGTCAATCACTGCTGCAAGACCTCGATCGCACCTTTGCGACGGTCGAGTCGAACAGCCAGCTCCTCACAGGTCTCGACCGTTTCAGCGAACAAGCTCACGCGATCATCACCAGCAAGCGGGCTCGCGATGCCTTCGATGTCAGCAAGGAATCGCCCAAGTTTGCCGAGCCGTTCGGTGCTGAACCGTTCGGTCAAAGCTGCTTGCTCGCCACGCGGCTGATCGAGTCGGGTGTTCGCTTTGTCTCGCTCAGTTTAGGTGGCTGGGATACGCACACCGACAACTTCACCAAGCTCAAGACCAAGAACCTGCCTTCGCTCGACACCGGCCTTGCGGCACTGCTCAAAGGTCTCGACGAAAAAGGGTTGCTCGAGACGACCGCAGTCTTCGTCACTGGTGAATTCGGACGTACCCCCAAGATCAACACCCGTTCGGCCGAAGGTGGTCGCGACCACTATCCACGCTGCATGTTCATGCTGATGGCGGGTGGTGGTATCAAGGGTGGACAAGTGGTGGGAGAGAGCGACGAGAAGGCAACGATGCCAAAGAACGAAGCGATCACTCCCGACGATGCTGCCGCCACGTTCTATCATGTGCTCGGCATCGATCACACGATGGAATATCACACCAACACCGGCCGCCCCATCACGATTGTGCGCGATGGTAGTCCGATCAAGCAGCTCTTGTCGTAAGCGACTTTTCTGCTTCATTCGCCCAGATATTCACTCAATATCTTCACTAATGTTGAGGGGAGTCGCGACATGCTCGCCGCTCCCCGCTCAGCAGCGCCCCAACGAGGACGCACTGAATCTGCTCCCCTACGACTAATCGAAGTGGGAGCCTTGTCGCCGAGTAAAGAATACTCGCCGTCACTAATCTTGCACTTGCCGCGATCTGAGCGCCAGAAGCGTGCAAATAATTGCCGAGGGATAAGCATCTAGGTAGATAGCTTATCGAGAGTCACTCTTCTTATAAGTTTCGCCATTGCGCTGCCGATCACGGCCATGCAGCACACGGGCTTCCAAACGTCATTGAGCCTCTGCCGGTGCCCCTGCGCCGAGCAGAACTCATCACCTCTTCGCCGTGCATCTCGATTTTGGAGTTTGGTTACATGATGAATTCGTTCTTCTCGAAGGTTGTGATTGCAGGTTGTATCCTGGGCATGGTCGCTGTGGCGATCGGTGCCGAAGAAGGAAAGGCCGAAAAGAAAAAGAAGGGTGCCCCAGACCCAACGGCCGCCATGATGAAGAAGCTGGAAGCAGCTGAACTCTCGGACGACCAGAAGGGGAAGATCAAGGAGATTGCTGAGAAGCATGCTCCGAAGCTGAAGGAAGCCAACGAGGCGGTTGCCAGCCTCCTCACTCCCGAACAAAAGAAGGCCAAGGCCACCGCTTCGAAGGAAGCCAAAGCTGCTGGCAAGAAGGGGAAAGAAGCTGCTGAAGCTGTCAGCGCCGCTCTCAACCTGACCGATGAACAGAAGACCAAAATGGCCGATGCCGAAAAGTCGCTCAAGGAAGCTCAAGCAGCCTTCACAGCCGCTGTTGCTGAAGTCCTGACCCCCGAACAGAAGGCCAAAGTTGGCCTCGGTGGCAAGAAAAAGAAGAAGGACGCCTAACTAATTTGGCTTCCCTTGAGGTTGCTAATCGATGGGGCCTCACGCCCCTGATTGCGAAAAACTGCGAGCCCTACCAGATCGGCCGAGAAGGCTAATTTGGTAGGGCTTTTTTCATGCGCCGCTGAAGAATCCGCAGAGTTTAAGCGACGCCGTCCGGTCGCCAGTTACTTCGTGAAACCGGCCTGGGCAAACGCTGCGAACGAATCGTAGCCACCATCGGAACCGACTTCGAGCGTGAGCTCGCGACTCCCGGGAGGAAGATCGATCTGCACTTGCCGGGCAGCATCGAACTGCGTCATTCCCTCGGCACTCCAGCGGACTTGACCATCGACCAGGATCCGCAGCGGACTGCACGATTGCTCGCAGCATCCCACGACAGCGACGAATGTTTTGAAGCTCGGGTCGATGGCAACTCGGAGGCGACTGCCGCGCGTCATTCCATAGCCACCTTCCCAAATTTGTCCGAGGAAACGAATCTCGTTCTCCTTGCGCCGCGGAAGTGTGCCAGCGGTGGGAGCAGAGCGTCCTCGGTCGGCACTTGCATGCAGCAGCGGCATTGATTCGAGAAGCACCATGGGCTCGATAAACTTTTGGCCAGCGTCGCGTTTGCCGATGACCGTGGAACGCTGCGAGAGACCACGCCAAACTATTTCGCTGGTGGAAGCAGTCCCCGGTATCACAAGTTTCAGTTCGACCGTTTGGCCTTGAAACGGACTGAGGTCCCACCAGTAGGCCACTTGGTCCGATGTGACGGGGAGCGATCGATCGTACTGCCGCTTCAGCTGAAAGGTGCCGCTGCGATAGCGTGCCAAGGTCGCGCGCAGCTGCTCGCGATCACTGCTGACATACCACGGGAGATGTTTTCCATTGATGAAGAGATCGAAGTTGTGCTCGCCAATTTCACGCGGGGCTGCTGTGAGGAGTTCGAGTACGTCGCTATCGAGTCGCACGGTTGTGCTCGCGCGTAGTTCGATCGTTTCACCCTTCTTGAGCTGCACCACGCGGTCCCAGCGCTGCTGAAGATCGTTCCAACGATTGCGTAGTGAAAATGGAGCCGCGTCGCTCGAAACAAGCTTCCACGGAAGAGGAAGGCCAAGCAGCTGCGCCAGAGAACTGCTTTGACTCGCAGCGTGATCGAGAGCAAATTGAGGCTCCATCCAAATCACGGCATCGCGAATGTCGAGCGGGTCGGCATTCGCGGGGCGGTCGTCGTGAGCTGTGAGTGTAACGAGCCGAATCGCTTCCATCCCTTGGATTTCAATAGCACCGGTATCGATCGGCGCGCTCGATCCCAGCAGAAAGTCGCTGGTCCAGAGTACTTTCCAGGAAGGCTCGTGATCTGCAGGTTGATCGCTACCGGTATCGGTTTTCGCGGGACGTCCTTCAACACGGCACTTCACGCAGCCTCCATCGGCCTGCGAGCGTTCGATTGCGAGGCTCGCACGAAACGTCGCTGCATGTGGTGGCACGACGACTTCCCACTCGCTATGCGATCGCGACACAATCGCAAGATCGGCTTCGCGCTCGCGACTGGCGAGTCGCTGAAAATCGATGTCCCGATTTTTTGTCAGGCCAGCGCTGGCTCCAACGGCTGGCTGATGCACGAATCGCTCGGTCGCGAGCAGCGACGCCGGGACTTCATTCCCTAGGCGATAGCCACACGCCACAATTTGTGACTCGGTGATCACCAGCGGCTCGATGCTCCAAGCGGGCTGCACGTAGTAATAAATCATCAAGTCAGTTTTGCCTCGCCGCCGCGAGCGCTGCACTTCGCGACTGACTTGCGAAGCGGTCAGCACGCCGCCACCCACAAGGCTGTAGCGATGCACGAGCGCCTCGGGATCGTTGGTGGCCTGACAATCGTCGAGCAGCGCGTCGGACTCGCTTGCCGAGGGAAACGTCGCTTCCGCAATCTCGGTGTAGGGGATTTCGGTCACACCATCGGCGGTAAGAATCGACAAACCATACTCGCGCCACCGCACCGAGCGAGGAATAAAAACGTGGCCATCGTGTGTTTCAATCGAGCCTGGCTCCCGAGTGGTCGCAATTGCACTGGCACGCTGCGACAGACGCTTGATCCGGTCGACACGCACCGGCAATGTGGGACCACCGAGCGCTTCGATGCCACTCTCGAGGAGCACTTCGACGCGCGGAATCGCCCCGGGGGAACCGGCCACCAATTTCTGCGGCCAGCCAGGGACAATATCCCCATTGGCGAGTTCGATGTGCGGCACTTCGCAGCGGTCGAGTCGACGAGGTGTCGCAAGGAGCCGAATCGGCTCCCGAGGATCGCTCGGCTGTTTCCCGGCGATCGACATCGGCTGTCCCGGAACGGGCCACGCGGCTGGCGCGGCAATCGCTTGCGTCGCTCCGCGATCGAAAACCACTTTCCAGGTGGCATCCTCATCAGCCTCGCTGGCGCGCACTGCTCCCAGCATCGCACCCAGCAGGGTGGTGGCTGTGAAACAGTCGCGAAACAAGCGAAATAACGTCATCGGACAGGTCGATTCAATCGAAAACGGGGAATTTTTGTGAGGGGGCAGCGGTGGGGATTTGCTACCAGTCTTACTGCCCGAGCGAGCGCGGTCAACAACTTTCGTACCTTCTACTTCGATGCGCTCGCGGGGACTAAAATTGCAAACTTGCTTCAGCTAAGCTGCCACGAATCACGCCCCGCTCCAGCCCCACGAGATACAGCTGTGAAGATCACGAAAATCTTTGCTCACCGCGTTGAACTTCCCCTGCATGAAGGAACTTACAAATGGTCGGGAGGAAAGTCGGTCTCTGTTTTCGATAGCACGATTGTCGGAATCGAAACCGATGCCGGAATCACCGGCTTTGGCGAAGTTTGTCCGCTAGGTCCGTTCTACTTGCCCGCCTACGCCGATGGCGTTCGCGCTGGTCTGAAGGAACTCGGTCCCCATCTGATCGGCTGGGATCCACGTGAGATCAGCAAACTGAACCATCGCATGGACGCCGCGCTCAAAGGGCATCCGTACGTGAAGTCGGGAATCGATATCGCTTGCTGGGATATCCTGGGCAAAGTGGCGGGGCTTCCCGTTTGCCAACTGCTTGGTGGTCGCTACGGCGAGAAGGTGCGACTCTATCGCGCGATTTCGCAAGAGTCTCCCGAGCAGATGGCCAAAAAAGTAACGGGCTATAAGAACGAAGGCTATACACGATTTCAGCTGAAGGTGGGTGGTGATCCCGATACGGATATCGAGCGCATTCATGCGGTCCGCGCGATGCTCGCGCCGTCGGATCGATTAGTAGCTGATGCCAATACCGGCTGGACGCAGCACGAAGCGGTGCGCGTCGTGCGAGCGGTGAAGGGGCTTGATGTCTACATCGAGCAGCCTTGCTTGACGTACGAAGAATGTCTGGCCGTACGACGTTTGACCGATCACCCGTTTATCTTGGATGAGAACATCGATTCGCTCGAAATGCTGATGCGCGCGAAAGGTGATTTGGCGATGGATTGTGTGAACCTGAAGATCAGCAAGCTGGGTGGCCTCACAAAGACTCGTCAGGTGCGCGATATGTGCGTCAGTATGGGAATCGCGATGACGCTTGAGGATAGTTGGGGTGGCGACATTACTACGGCAGCGATTGCTCATCTCGCGCACAGTACACCCGAAGAATTTCGCTTCACAAGCACCGATTTCAACAGCTATGTGACTGTTAGCACAGCGCATCATGCGCCGCATCGCGAGCAAGGTTTTATGCGTGCTTCAACCAGCGTTGGTTTGGGTATCGAGCCGAAGTTCGACGTGCTCGGCCCGCGTGTTGTTGAGGTGGCTTAGCGTGTCGCTTCGCACTCTCAAGAAACGAGAAACGGCAGAGGAATCACTCTCTGCCGTCTCGCCAATCGCTCCCGACTCAACCTGATTCGTGTTGTTCTGTCTCGCGGGGTGGTGCTGCTGCGGGAACTATCTATCGGCAGTTTCGCGCGGCTCGAGCATTCTGTTTTGGAAGATTCTGTGTCCCGTTGACTTGGGGCAGAATCTTTGTTTTTGCCTAGAAATAACGATCTTTTGATCGGCTAGGCTTCTGTGACTTGAGCAGCACACTGGCTACTCAAGTCGCTGTGATGAAAGGAAGATCGATCCAGCTTCCGGATGCACGGCATTATGGAATGACGTAGATGCCGCCGACCACGAAGCCAGCTTGTGCCACAGCTCCGCGAACACTCAGCGGCACTGGTGGAATCATCCAAGGTGCACAGCTGCCAGGGCGATAGTAGCCCAGGGCATATTGGCACTCGGTCGGCGGATGCATCGCCATTTGATAGGGGAGGGTGATCAAGCTGCCGAAGAAGTGTGCACCAGCAACGATCGGGCCTCGAATCGGACCGGCAGTGTGACCATAGCGTTCGAGTTGTACTTGCTCGAAGTAAAGTGGCTTGTGGCAGAGCGCTGAAGCATGCCAGGTGACAGTCGATGGCATCCAGTTGCGAGCCACGAGGCGATCTTCGCCCAGGATGCACTCGCCCGGAATACGCCACCAAGCAGCCACGAAGCAGATTTCATCTTCGGCCAGTGTGGCGAGTGGAATCGCCGCGACTTGTGCACCGGCATCGTCGGCAATGATCGCTCGGCCATCAATCAAGTTCGCCAAGCGACCAGTGGCCAGGAGTTCGCCACTTCGGTTGCGCCAATCGCGTGGTTCGGCAAAACGAAGTTTGTCTTCGCGAGTGGCGTCGTCTTCTTCTGGTGTTTGATCGGGTTGAAAGCGGGGCGTAATGTCGAGCGAGATCTTGCGGATCGAATCGCTCTTCAGTCGGCTGATGAAGTCTTGGCAAGCAAGGTCGGCGTCGCAGCAATTACGATCGTTGTAAACGCGATCGCAAGGACGTCCACCCGAGCCCATCATGTCGTCGTAAGGGAGCGTGGCTCGTGGGGGCATCGGCTCCACTGGCATCGGTTCGACGCTCGGAGCAGGCTGAAAGCTGGGAGCCGCCGGCTCGGGCTGCAGTTCAGGCTGCGGCATTGGATCAGGTGCGGCTGGTGGCAGCGCCGCCGCTGGTGGTTCAGGCTGACCGAAAGCCGGTGCTGGATCGAACTGCGATCGGGGCGTCGGCTGGAAGTTGTCAGCTTCGCCAGCTGGTGCTGGCTGAAAGTTGCCACCGTTAAGTGGTTGCAGGCTCGGTGCTTCGTTCCCTGGAGCTTGCAGGGCCAGGGTCATGCCGGTCTGGGCATGGGTCCGGTCGCCAAAAGGGTCGGTGAAAGGATCGCTGTGCGAAGCCGCTCGGACCCGTGGATCGATTTTGCTCGTGTTCCAGCCGGCTCGTCGCGAACTGCTGGCTGGAGTGGTGTGCGAGGCCTGCTGCACTTCTCGCGAGCGCCAAGCTAAAGGCTGCTCGTGACTTGACTTACGTGTGTAGCTCGCGGAAGAAAGGGGCTGCGCGTCGCTCGCCGCCGCAAACGGCCGAGGCTCGGTTGCCTCGGCCATGGGGGCCATGCTCAGCTGGCTGGTAAGCGAGATAGCGGTGATAGCCGCAATACGCCAAGCCGAGCGAAGTAGTCGGCTAATCCGACTCTTTGCTCGCCGGGTATTCGGGGCTGTAGTTGGGTGCTTCCTGCGTGATGGCGATGTCATGGGGATGGCTTTCTCTTACGCTCGCCGCCGAGACTTGGATAAATCGCGTTTCCGTCCGCAATTGTTCGATCGTTCGGGTACCGCAGTACCCCATACCAGCCCGCAAGCCGCCGACAAGCTGATAGATAAAGTCGCTCAGCGCTCCCTTAAACGGAACACGCCCCTCGACTCCCTCTGGTACCAGTTTGCCGGTTCCCCCGCTCGCGCCACTCTGGCGATATCGTTCACTCGATCCTTTGACCATCGCTCCCAGTGAGCCCATGCCCCGGTACGCCTTAAACGTACGACCCTGGTAAAGGATGGTCTTGCCTGGACTTTCGGCCAGGCCTGCAAACAATCCGCCGATCATCACGCAATGTGCGCCGGCAGCTAAGGCTTTCGTCATGTCGCCCGAAAAGCGGATCCCACCATCAGCGATGATCGGAGTTCCACTAGGACGGGCAGCTTGGGCAGCTTCGTAAATCGCGGTAATCTGCGGCACGCCCACGCCACTGATCACCCGGGTGGTGCAAATCGACCCCGGCCCGATTCCGACCTTAACGGCGTCGGCGCCGGCAGCGATCAAGTCTCTGCATCCTTCGCGAGTTGCCACGTTTCCCGCGACAACGTCGATATCCCACTTTTTCTTAATTTCCTTGACGGTCGCAATGACGTTGGCACTATGGCCGTGGGCACTATCGACCACCAGGATGTCCACACCCTCAGCGAGCAAACGTTCGGCACGCTGAAGATCGTGAACCCCGACAGCAGCTCCCACCCGAAGTCGCCCCATCTTGTCTTTGCAAGCGTGAGGGAACCGCTTCATCATGTCGATGTCGCGAATGGTGATCATGCCGGTTAGGCAATATGAATCGTCCACCAGCAGAAGTTTCTCTACCTTTTTTGCCGTTAAAATCTTCTCAGCTTGCTCAAGCGTTACATTTCCCGTTGCTGTCACCAGCCCCTCGCCGGTCATCACTTCGCTGATCGGTTGCTCGCCATTCTCGAGGAATCGTAGATCTCGGCGGGTCAGAATCCCGCACAAACGACCATCCTCCGACGTGATCGGGAACCCCGAAACATTTTTTTGACCCATCAGCTGCTGGGCCTTGCTCACCGGGTCCGAAGGGCGGAGCGTCACCGGGTCGACAATGATGCCGTTCGCCGAACGCTTCACCTTGGCGACTTCTTCCGCCTGCTGCTCGATCGACATGTTCTTGTGGATAATGCCCAAACCACCCTCTTTAGCAAGGGCGATCGCCATCTGGTGTTCCGTCACCGTATCCATCGGGCTGCTGATCATCGGGATGTTCAGCGCGATTCGCTTGGTCAGCATCGTCGCCACACTGCACTCAGCGGGGACTACATCGCTATAGCGGGGCTCGAGAAGTACGTCGTCGAACGTGATGGCCTGGCGGCTGATTTTGTCGTCCATCGCTCACATGCCTCCCTGGTCGGCTGCTCGGGGCAATTTTTGGTGAATCCTGTATTATGCCGCGCCCCGCCAGCAAGGGACAGGGGCGACGCCCCGCTTCGCCCCCGATAGGGTAAGTCGAGAGAATAGTGAGAAGAGAAGGGCAGGGAGGTCTGCGCAAGGGGATATGGGGTGATGCCGTGAGCTCAGAAATGAGGCAGGCTACGGCTTGGCCAACCTACAAACTAAGACCAATCTTGGACTTGCAATCCGCGAACCCGAGCAAATTCAGATAGGTTGCTCGTGACTAAGGTAAGTTGGTTGCGTAGGCAGATAGCGGCGATTTGTAGGTCGTATGGGCCTATGACTTCCCCGCGAAGTTCCAGTTCGTGCCTGAGGCTGGCATAGTGGATGGCATCGATCTCATCAAACGGAAGGCATTGAAACGGAGCAAGCAAGGTGCGAACCGTCGAGACGCGCTTCTCTCGGTTGCCATACTTTTCAGCGCCATGGAGAAGTTCGGAGAGGACAATCGAGCAAGTGACAATGTTTTGGGGCAGTTCTGCCGAAAGCCTTCTTTGCACGCCGCTGTTTGGGGCCTTGAGGTAGGTTATCCAAGCGTTAGTGTCGAGGAGATAACGCATCACCACTCGCCTCGAGTTGGTAATGTTCCTTGCGAGGGACGCTCAAATGTTTCCCCAGCAAATGCACCAGCGGTCTGTTGAAAATAGTCAGCTGGCCAAACGTCGGTCTTTGAAACCAGTCTGGGCTCAAACTCAACAGCGGAGTTGTCAGGCAAGTCGACCGACTCAAGGGGACGAAAAACTCCGTTTTGGAATACCGCATGAATTGTTTTATTCATTCAGAAAGCCCCTTAGAACGATGGTCTTTTCGACCGCAAACTCCATCTAGATTTGAACATAACACAAGCTGCAAGGCGAACCAAATCCAAGGTTTGTCACACACTAACTGTCACAGCCTGCAGAGCGGTTTGATGGTCGGCGCTGGCGGATTGTGAAGTTGTTCTATCGCCGAAAATTGATTGACTGATACGTTGTCAGGTACGGGGTACCTGACCTACTTGGGTTGCGGTTCCGGACTTGATCCACTCGCCCAGGCGGCGCATTCCTTGGGCCATGCTGACTTTAGGTGCATAGCCCAGGTCGGAGCGGGCTCGGGATAGATCAAAATAGTGCGAGGTGGCGAGTTGGGCGGCGAGGAAACGGGTCATGCGGGGCTCGTCGGTGCGGCCCAGCAGCCAGTAGGCGGTTTCGAGCACTGCGCCGGCGGTGTAGGCGGCTCGGAGCGAGATACGCTTCTTCACCGGTGGCAATTCGGCGAGGGCCAGGATCTCGTTGATCCAAGCCCAGCAGTTCACTGGCTCGCCTTGCGACAAGAAGTAGGCCTTGCCAGCAACCGGTGAGTCGTAGGTAAGTCGATCCATAGCCAGCAGATGCGCCTCGGCAGCGTTCTCGACATAGATCGAATCGACGAGGTTCTTTCCGTCCCCTACCTGCCGCAGCATGCCGCGCCGAGCGCGGTCGATCAGACGGGGGATCAAGTGCCCGTCGCGAGGGCCCCAAATCAAATGGGGGCGCAGCGCACAGGTCGCCAGTTGGCTGCTATTCGCCTTTAAGGCCAGCTCCTCCGCCATTGCTTTGCTGCGCGGGTAATGAGCCAGCCACTTGGTTGGATAAGGGGCCGACTCGTCGATGCCGTTCTGATCGACCCCAGCAAACGTCACGCTGGGGCTGCTGGTGAAGACCAGCTTCGGCACTCCATGCTGGCGACAGCCGTCGATCACATGCTCGGTCCCTCGAACGTTCACGTCGTAAAACGTCTCCCACCTCCCCCCGATGCTGGCAATGGCAGCGGTGTGAATCACGGCATCGCACCCGGCGCAGGCCCGCATAACCTGCTGGCGATCGCGCACGTCGCCGAGCACCACCTCGACTCCCAGATCCCTCATCCAGGGGTGTTCGCGGCGCGCAAAAGCGCGTAAAGCGCAACCTCGCGCGCGCCCCTGTTCGACGATATACCGACCCAAGAACCCGGCGGCACCGGTCACCAAAATGCGCAACGCCAACCTCCCACCACGTGAGTCAGATGCTCTTGCTTACAGTTTCAGTTCCAGCCTTATGACTCGCTGAGCATACGCCGGGGAATTTGAAATCGGTAGGAGCCCTTCAGGCTCGAGTCGATTGCCGAGCGAGGCAGCTCGAGCTTCAGCGGCTGATCGAGCTTCTCGATCACTTCGCGAGGGACCCCAAACACCAGCACATCATCAATCCGGTCGCGCGGCGCGATGATCGTCCGGGCCATGTGCCCCTTCACGGTTCGCACCGAGTCAAACGTCACTTGCGAATAGCGTTTGCCTGCAGCATCCGACAGACGCGCGGCGGTGGTGGTCTCGCCATCGCGAAAGGTGTTGCCATACCAACTGATGTAATCCAGGTCGGCATCGCGCCGGTTCTCGACCTGAAAGTAGACGATCAAATAATCGCCGCCACTGGCGCTCACCCCTTCGTTGCGCTCGGTTCGGCCCAGCACCTCGCCATACTCAACGCGCTTCACACGCACGAGCACATCGCTGTGAATGATCGCCACGCGCGGCGCCATGGCCCAGAGCGCCGGGAGATACTCACTCGGCGCGCTCTCCGCTACGCTTTCGGGATCGATCAGCAGATCCTCGTCGACCTTGGCCTGCGGCATTAAGAACGAAGGAAGCCCTTTCACGGCGACCACCACGCCACACACCAGCGTCAGAACAACGAGCGAAAGTCCCAGCAGCGCTACGGTCCCGAGCCAGCGACTACGTGCGGCGGCATCTTCGGCATCGCGATCCTCGTCGCTCTTGGCTGCTTCAGGATCGGCGACAAGTGGCGGGCTGCTGCGCTGCGAAGTGGCGGCTGCTGTCTGCGGACTCGCGCGCTGGCCTGGTTGGTTGGGGTTCGCTGACGCGGCGCCGGTCGCTGCCAAGTGGGGCGGCATGATCGCCGGCTGTGGAGGCTGCGCCGGGAGCGGTGGAGCGCGAAACATCTGCCGACAAACACCACACTGAATCGGATGCGCAGTCGCTGCCACCGGCACGCTCAGTTTCGCGCGGCAGATCGGACAGTGCAGCTGCACAACCCCTGGCACTTGCGACATAAGTTGGGTTTTTCTCGAAGAAAACCACTGTTTTCGATGATTCGCGACCTGCGTAGTCTACTCCACCCACGCCCCACAATGAAGCCAGCACCACACGCTCACCACAACGCTTTGTAGGTCCAACACGTAGGTCAGATGCCCGAAGGGAATCTGACGGGAGGGGAGGCCGCTAACCGAGAATGCGCTGTGGCTGCGAGGTCGCCAGGGGGCCTCTAATCAGCGCAGCTCCACACAGTTTTGGCCCTGCCTTGCACTCCTTGTCCGGTAGAACCGGACCTACTTCTTGGCACTACTGGGTGCCATGCTCTGATCGCGAAGCAGGAAGAGCATGCTGCAGGGTAATCCGCTTTGCAATTATAGCGTGACTCCGTGCTAATTTTTTCCTCCGCGTGGTTGCATCCGCTGGCCCAGATCGCGGGGCCTCGAAACCACAACGTGCTCTCTGCTGCCGAAGTCCTCTCCCGTCAGGTTCCCTCCGGGCACCTGACCTACTCGTCCATCTATCAATCAATGTCATGCGGCAACCCTGTGTGCCACTGGGCTCTGCCCAGTGAGAAGTATAGATGGACGCTACGATTTTAGGCAGATTTCGCCCAAAGCATCGGTTCCAGCCTCTGCACTGGCAAAATGCCAGTGGCACCCAATCAACCTGACATTGATCGATAGACGAAGTACTACACAACTGGCACCCGGGCGAGTTTTTTGTCAGGTACGCACGTACCTGACCTACACAATTACACAACTACGGAGTGGCGGGGACGACTTGGAGTTTGGGCTTCTCCATCAAAGAAGGTGCTGTGTCGGGCTGAGCAGCAGCATCAGGTTTCGTCGTGTCGGGCTGGCCAGCGCCCGGCTTCATTTCGCCCGGCTTGATTTCACCTGCGGGAGGGACCATGCCAGGAGCGGCGGGGGTGCCTGGTTTCACCGGCTCTTTGCCTTGGTCGTTTTTGATCGTCGACTGAAGCTCGGGATTGTTCTTCATCGCTTCGGCGATCTGCTTGTCGATAGCCTCTTGCGAGAGGATCGGAGGACCGCTCGGCCGCATCGAGCCGTCACCAATGTCGTTGGTCCGCAGGATGTCGGGGACCGGCTCTTCGAAGAGCGTTTGCTGCGGAATTTCGAAGGCGAAATAACGCGTCGCTTTCGCGATGAGTGTCGACTGTGGCAGGATCAGCTTGATCGACGTCGGGAGCGTCGCCGGAGCGACATACACCAGCGTGTCGGTGATTTCGCGGCCCGGATCGAGCTCCATCTTGGTTGCCCGTGTGACGGTTGGCGTTTTGTCGCGCGGCACCAGCTCGAGCTTCGTGCCGTCGGAGTGGATCGCGACGGCGGTCTCGTTCCAACCTTCGTAAGTGATCGTTTCAGGCGAGGTGTTTTGGATGCGAAGTTCGATGAACAACATCCGGCCACCGACAGCCGAGGGAACACTCGCCGCCGACGAGGTCATCCGGACTGGCGTGGCGCTACTGCTGATGAATGCTTGATGAAAGCTGAGCTTGCAGAGTCGACCCGATTTGCCACTGATGCCGAGAGTGCTTTTGGGTGTGCCAAACGATTTGATCTGCGCCAGCAGGGCTGCAATCTCTTGATTCCCAGCCGGAGCCGCTGCAGGCGTTTCGCTTGCGCCGGGAGCTGCTGGTTCGCTCGACGCTATCGCGCCAGGCTCGGCTGCGGGTGTCGCAGGAGGTGTAGTAGCACTCGTCTCGGCGGTGGGTGTCGACGAGGGATCGCTCGACGCGACGTTGCCGCTGCTAGGCTCATCAGCGTCGATGGTTGAGCTAGTGTCGCTGTCAGCGTCGCTCAGCTGCTCCTCTTTGCCGCCGCTGGTGGCGATCAGCACACCTCCGACGACAGCAACGCCCAGCATCGCCGCAGCCAGCACCGTCAGGATGATCAGCTGATGGTTCTTTTTCTTCGGACGCTCGGCGGCTCCACTGGCGGAGGCTGAAGTCGCTGCCGGTTGCGGCGCGGCGTAACCAGGCTGAGCATAGCCAGGCTGTGCGTATGTCGGCTGTGCTCCCACCGCTTGAACCGCAGCTACACGCACGGCTGCGAGTGGCGCTGCTGTCAGGGGAACAGCGGAGCTTGGTACCACGGCGACCGGCCGAGCGATTGCGACTGGTGCTCCGTGCGCGAGTGGCATCGCCATCGGCACAGCAGCCCGCACCGGCACGGGGCCACCGACTGGAACTGCGCCACCGGCCGGAATAGCTCCGGGCGGCAGGGGCATCGCCATTGGAGCAACCGGGCGCGGCGCCATCGCTGCGGGAGGTGCTGCTGCCGGCGGTGGAGGTGGTGGCGGAGCAGGAGCCACACGCTGCGGCGGTTTTTTGACCGGCGGTTTGGCTTTGGTTTCAGAAGCGGCTGCTGCCGCCGGTGCAGCGCTCGAGCGGAGCTCGGCAAAACTTGCGGCGGGCATCCACTGCGCATCGCTGGCGCGGCGCACCGGATGCTCGGGGGTCAGCTGACCTGCGGCGAGCAACTGCGACAGCTGCTCGGTCGAAACGGGTCCATAGTCCTGCCCGCCATGATGAAAAAACCACGTTCCGTTCACTGCTCGCCCCTGTCCACGAATGGAAAACCGCCTCGGCGTCGCCCGAGCATGCTCGTCATGCTTACTTCGCAGCGCGGGGGTCGACTTATTGCGATCCCGGCCATGCTGCTCGAGCGACGCACTTTTTTCGGCTCGACTAGACTCTCTAGTCTACAAGGTTGGGGGGCGAGGCTCCACCAACTTCAGCCGCATTCGGCCCCTGGCTCTCCTCGAGCGGCAGTAGATACGGACGAATCGCTGCGAGCGTTTTCGGACCGAGCTTACGGACACGCAGCAGATCTTCATGCGAGGCAAACGGGCCGCGACGCTGGCGGTCTTCCACAATGCTCTGCGCCAGCGATTCCCCCACTCCGGGCAGGAGGCATAGCTCGGGCCAATCGGCCCCGTTGATATCGAGTTTGAAATCGAGAACCACCAGGGGCTGGGTCTCAAAATCGATACGATCGCCAGCATGTGTCCATTGATAGGCGAGCAGCAGCGCTCCAGCTGCGAGCCCAGCGAACACCAAACACTGATCGCGACGCGACAAACTCCACCACCGCTGGGGCTCGGCTGCCACATTCGTTGGGCTGGCCACCGCACCGGCCGCGAGCAGGGGAGAACCACTGTCGCCATTCCTCGTGCGGGTTGCTGGGGGAGTGGTTTCGGTCGGACTGGGTCGCATCGGTTCCGGGTCCCGTGGCGTGAAGCGGATAATCCTTAAAGGCGCAATTCTTCATGGCCCCATCGGCATGCAGGGGGCTAAATCAGACGTCATCCGTTCGGTATCTGCCCTATACTTTCCACGCAGTCATCGAGCGGTAATTGCCGCAGCGAAGAGCCTCGGAAGGGGCGACTGTAAGACTCGTAGGGATTAATTGCCTCTGTGATCAACTCCGCCACTCTGACCGCTAGTGCTTGGGCACTCTTGCCGCAGGATGTCGATGCCGAATTGGCATCGCCACTTCCGCTGCGCGATCTGCCTTGTCGTTTAGGTCGAGGAAGCGATTGCACGTTGCGGCTGGCCCATCCCACGGTCTCCACCAGCCATGCTGAATTTATCATGGTCGGCGATCAGTTGCACCTTCGCGACTTGGGAAGCCGCAACGGAACGTTCGTGAATGGTCAGCGCGTGACCAGCACGCCGTACCCGCTCGAGCCCGATCTGCTGATCCAGTTTGGCGAGCTGCTCTACCGCCTCACCACGATCCATCCGTCGCGCCAAATGGCGACAGCCGCCGCTGATGAAGTGGCCGATCTGGCCCTCGCCTTGGCGCAGTTCGATAAGCTGATCGACCAGCGCGCGGTAATGCCCCATTTTCAGTGGATCGTTCGTTCCGATAACCACCAGATTTTTGCCGCCGAAGCGCTCGGCCGGAGTCGCCTGTTCGGCCTCAGCCATCCCGGCATGATGTTCAAAGCTGCTTCGTACCTCAACAAAGAGGTCGAGCTCAGCCGCATGCTGCGCGTCGAAGCGCTCGCCTTGATCCCAGGGAAGTTTTGCGAAACGCATCTGTTCCTCAATACCCACGTGGCCGAGCTGCGCGATCTCGCCGGGTTGATCGTTTCGATGCGCGACATTCGCCGCGCTTATCCCGAGCGTCCGATCACGCTCGAAATCCACGAAGCAGCAGCGGTCGATATGACCGCCATGAAGATGCTTCGCCTCGCGCTCAGCGATTTGAGCATGGGTCTGGCGTACGACGATTTCGGAGCGGGCCAAGCGCGGCTTGCTGAACTTGTCGAAGCACGCCCCGACTTTTTGAAGTTCGACATGAAGTTGATTCGCAACCTGCACGAGGCCCATTCGGGACGACGTCGCATGGTCGGCACGCTCGTGAGCATGGCCCGCGATCTCGACATCATCACCCTCGCCGAAGGGGTCGAATCGCAAGCCGAAGTCGACGCTTGTAAAGAACTCGGCTTCGATCTGCAGCAGGGCTACTACTTCGGACGTCCTGCTTCTGGCGAACAGCTCGCGCGCAGTTCGCAGCAGCCCAAATAGCGCTCTGGCGGCTACTTTTTTGGGCCGATCTCTTGCTGCCAGTTGGCAAGCCACTGCATAGCCTGCAGCGGCGTGAGCCCCGCCAAATCGAGTTGCCGCAGCTGCTCGAGGAGTGGATGCTCTTCCGGGGCAAACAGTGTCAGCTGCAGGTCTCCCTTGCGCGATTTTTTGGTCCGCGCAATCAGCTTCGGCCGTCCCTCGGTGTCGAGATTTTCTCCCTCGAGTTTCGCGAGAATCTGTTTGGCCCGTTCGTTCACGCTCCGCGGAACACCGGCCAATCGAGCGCAGTGAATGCCATAACTTTTGTCGGCTGCGCCGGGCACAATCTTGTGAAGCAGCACCACTTGATCTTGCCACTCGCGCACCGCGACGCTCAGGTTGCGGACGCCAGCGAGCGAGCCAGCCAGGTCGGTGAGTTCGTGGTAGTGCGTGGCAAACAGCGTGCGACAGCCGATCTGATCGTGCAGATGTTCGACGATCGCCCAGGCGAGCGAAATGCCATCGTAGGTGCTTGTGCCACGCCCAATTTCGTCGAGGATCACGAGGCTGCGCGCTGTGGCGGAATTCAAAATCCGCGCGGTTTCGGTCATCTCGACCATGAAGGTGCTTTGACCGCGCGACAGCTCATCGCTTGCGCCAACGCGGGCGAAAATCCGGTCGCAAATTCCAATCGTAGCGCGCGACGCTGGTAAAAAACTCCCCACGTGCGCCAGAAGCGACAGCACGGCGACCTGCCGAATGTAGGTGCTCTTGCCCGCCATGTTCGGACCGGTGATCAGCATCACCAGTCCTCCGTCGGTGCCGAGCGTGGTATCGTTCGGCACAAACGTGCCGCGCGGCAAAATGGCATCGAGCACCGGGTGCCGACCTTCAACGATCTCGACCACTTGATCCTCGGTCATCACCGGGCGGCAATAGTCGGGACGATCGGCCAGCTGCGCGAGCGCCGCGAGGACATCGAGCTCGGCAATCGCCGCCGCTGTCATCCGCAAAGCGCGGGCAAATTGATGCGTCTTGTCGCGCAGCTCTACAAACAGCTGATACTCGAGCTCTTTCGAACGCTCGTCGGCGGTGAGGACTTTTTCTTCGTACTCTTTCAGCTCGGGGGTAATGTAGCGCTCGGCGGAAGCGACCGTTTGCTTGCGAATATACTCGGGCGGCGTCTTCTCTTTTTGCGCGTTGGTGATCTCGATGTAGTAGCCAAAGACTTTGTTGAAGGCGACCTTCAGATTGGGAATTCCCGTCTTTTCGATCTGATCGGCCTGATAGCGCGCGATCCACGCTTTGCCACCATGGGCCATCTCGCGCAGGCGATCGAGCTCGCCGTGAAAACCTTGGCGAATGAAGTTCCCATCGCGGGCCAAAAGCGGGCAATCGTCCTCGAGCGCAGCGGCCAGCAAATCGCGGAGCGCAGGAGATTCGTCGAGCCGCGTTTGCAGATCGTCGAGCAGCGGCGCACGCAGATGGGCAACGAGCGCTTTGAGCTGCGGCAGTCGCGCGAGTGTTCGTCCGACAAACGCCAAATCGCGAGGACTTGCGCGCAGCGTGGTCACCCGCGCAATCAGCCGCTCGAGATCGTAAACGCCCGCCAGTTCCTCACGAATTTGGCGCCGAACGGTGGCGCTGTTGCGGAGGAGTTCCACCGCATCTTGCCGCGCGCCGATGGCGGCCAGGTTGGTCAGTGGCGCGCCGACCCAGTCGGCCAGCAATCGGCTGCCGGGAGGAGTGATCGTTTGATCGATGACCGACAGCAGCGAGCCTTCGCGAGCGCCGCTCCGAAAGGTCCGCGTGATCTCGAGGCTGCGCCGGGTCGCTTCATCGATTTCGAGCGATTCCCCCGAGCGATACGGCAGCAAACGATCGATGTGATCGAGCGAAGTTTTTTGGGTCTCGCGCAGGTACTCGAGAATTCCCCCCGCAGCGCGAATGGCCAGCATGTCACTCTCGTCGAAGCCAAACCCTTCGAGCGAGGCGACCTGCAGCTGTTTTTGGAGTACCGCTTGCGACGTATCGCGGGCGAAGGTCCACTCGGGCCGACGGGTGATCATCATCCGTGGCGGGAACGGGCAAGTTGGGGGAGGCTGATCATCTCCCAGCAGGCATTCCGAAGGCTGCAGCCGCGCGAGTTCATCGCCGAGCCGCGCGAAGGGAAACACCGCTGCTTGAAACCTTCCGGTCGACAGATCAGCCCAAGCGAGTCCCACCGGCGTGTGCGGCTGAAGCGTATCGGGGAGCACCATCGCCGCCAGGTAGTTGCTTTCGCGCGGGTCGAGCAGGGCGTCGTCGGTCAGTGTGCCGGGAGTGACCACACGTGTCACTTCGCGCTTCACCAGCCCCTTGGCTTGGCGTGGATCTTCCACTTGCTCGCACACCGCTGCACGCAGGCCGCCGCCGATCAGCTTGGCCAGATAGCCTTCGAGCTGATGGTAGGGAAAGCCGGCCATCGGGACCGGATTTTCCCCTTTGTCGCGCGTCGTCAGGGTGAGCCCCAGCACGCGCGAAGCAGTGCGGGCATCGTCGTGGAACAGTTCGTAGAAATCTCCCATGCGAAACAAGAGGAGCGCATCGCCGCACGCTTGCTTCGCATCGAGATACTGCTGCATCATGGGGGTAACGGCCATGACGCAGGAATGTAGCAATCCCCAGCCGTTTCGGGCAGGGGAGGGGGGCGACAAACCGCGAGCCGCCGCAGATCCCAGCGAGCCGCTACGTGATCATCCGCTCGTTCTCTTCGGCGGCATGAACCGTGATTTCACCTGCATCTTCGAGGCGGCGAACCACGTCGACAATCTGCTGCTGAACCTGCTCGACATCGCTCGCGCGGACACTCCCAAGGAAGTCGATTTCTTCGGCCAGCATCACCGCCGCACGCTGCGACATATTCCCCAGAATCTTTTGCTTCAGTTCGGGGCTGGCCCCCTTGAGCGCCATGGCCCACTGCGCCGTTTCGACGTTTTTGAGGACCGCCTGAATATCTTTGTCGGTCAGTTTGCAGATATCTTCGAACACGAACATCAGCCGCCGAATATCCTCGACGAGCTGCGGATCTTCCTGCGACAAACTTTCGAGCAGCGCCCGCTCGGTCGCCCGATCGGTCACGTTCAGGATCTCGGCGACACTCGGCACACCACCCGCTTTTTGATACGACTGGTTCATCAAGTTCGCCATGCGGCTCTCGAGTCCGCGCTCCACCTCTTCGATCACCTCGGGATTGGTTTGACCCATGTGAGCGATCCTGCGAATCACCGCCAGTTGTCGATCGGCGGGCAGACCTTTCATGATCTCCGCGCCGAAAGCAGGGGGGAGGTGCGAGAGAATCAGGGCAATGGTTTGGGGATGTTCGTCGATCACGAACGTGAGCAAGTTTTGCGGATCGACTTTCTTGAGAAAGCCAAACGGCATCGCTTCGATCGAGCTGCGGACGTTGTCGAGCGTCGAGCCCGCTTTGCTGCCGAGCGCTTTCTCGACGAGCGACTTGGCCAGATCGAGGCCACCCCCTTGAATGCCGAACGAGTTGGGGTTGGCGTCGGCAAACTCTTGAATCACAGAGTCTTGTTCGGAAGCTGGCAATCGGCCGATTTTTGCAATCTCGATCGAAACCACTTCCACTTGCTTCGGCGTTAAGCGCGAAAGCAAATTGGCTGCCTCGTCTTCGGGCAGACTCATCAGCAGGATGGCGGCTTTTCGAATCTCAGACGACACCGGCGGGTTCCTTCAGACGCTTCGAGAGCTGCGCGCAACGCTGCGCCGAAATCACGAGCGGCCGAACTATCCCAAACGTGCTGCGCGGTGTCGATAGCAATCCAGACGCCGCAAAAGGGCTAGCAAAGGGCAGAATTCAACGTCGCTAGCATCCACTGCTGGCTTGTCCAGCAGTGTGAATCGCAGCTGAGGATGACATTAACCGATAGACGAAGTGCTAGTGGGCACCGGCCAGTTGCTGCACAGCGGCCAGACCGACTTCGATCTTCAGCGGACCCCAGGGAGAATTGAAGGGGACGCAAATCGGCGTGACGTTCGAGGGGAAACGAATCTCGTGACCCGTTCCGGTCACCACGCTCGGCAAGCTGATCGAGAGCTGATATTCCTCGAGCTTCGCCTTGGCTCCACCCGCCACCATGTTGGTGAGTTCGCCGACGGCATCGACCACATCGGCGTTGATCTCTTCCGCCTCGCACATCAGCAGCACCGAAGCGGCGGCGAGTGCCACCTTCTTATCGAGGCTGAGGACGACCGTCCCTTGAGCGTTCCCCGAGAGTCCAATCACGCCGCTGATATCGTGCAGCGCTGTGTTGGGCTCGCGCAGGTAGAGTTGTCCCCGCGTGATCTCGCACGAAAGCATCGTTTCGAACGTGGTGCAGAGCGATTGGATGAACGGATTGATGTAGTCGGCACGCATGGGGATATCTCAATTGGCAAGCGGAATATTTTCAGGCCCGACAATATTAAACCTAGGTCGCTCTTAGGGGGTGTCAAACCGAGATGCATTACGAATGTGCAATCGTTTCAGGTCCGAAAGAGGTAGATTCGTCCGTGGGCAAGGTGACAGCGACTGTTACCGGTGGATCGATCGGCATCGAAGGTGGGACGTTATCGCGGCGCCACTGCGCCCAGCGATCGATCGTCGCCAACAGCACACTCCGGTCGATCGGTTTCGTGGCAAAATCGTTGCAACCAGCGGCCATGCAGCGGTCGTGGTCTTCTTTCATCGCATTGGCGGTGAGGGCCACAATCGGACCGGGATAGCCAGCTTCGCGTAGCTTTTTCGTCGCGCCGCAGCCGTCGAGCACCGGCATTTGCATGTCCATCAGGATCACGTCGAACGGCCCTTGAGGATCGTCGCTACGACGGAAGCCGTGACTGGCGGCTCGCAGCGCTGCTTCGACAGCCACCTGACCATTTTCGGCCACCACCACTTCAGCGCCAGCTTTGCGGAGGATCAGCGAAATCAGCCGCTGATTGTCGGGGCCATCTTCGGCGAGCAAGATGCGGCAATCGAGCCGGACGTCGATTTTCTTCGGTTTCTTCGGAGCTTGTTCGACAAAGTGATCGGGCTTTTCGATCATCTTCACGCCGTCGAGTTTGCCACTGGCAATCCGCACGATGAACGAGCTGCCATGCCCAATTTGGCTCTTCACGGTGATCGAGCCACCGAGCATTTCTGCGAGTCGTTTGGTGATCGTCAGCCCCAGACCAGTGCCACCAAAGCGGCGCGTCGTGCTGCTGTCGGCCTGCACAAAAGGCTGGAATAAACGTGCGATCTGCTCGTCGTCCATCCCAATGCCGCTGTCGACCACACTCAGCTGCAGCTGTGGATTTTCAGGGTCGTCGTAGAACATTTCGAGTTCCACGCGGACCTCGCCATGATTGGTGAACTTGATCGAGTTGCCGACGAGATTCAGCAGCACCTGGCGAATGCGGGTCGGATCGGAATGAATCGTTTCGGGGATCGGTGAATTGAATTTCACCGCCAGCGCGAGTCCTTTCCCTTCGGCTCGATGCCGCAGCAGATTGGTGACATCGCCCACGAGCTGAGGAACCGAGCATTCGATGATTTCGATCGTCAGCTTGCCCGCTTCGATTTTGCTGATGTCGAGAATGTCGTTAATGATTTCGAGCAGGTGCTGGCCATTGCTTTTAATGGTGGCGAGCGGCTGTTTCCACTTCTCGGAAACGGGATGCGCGTCGGCATCGTCGAGCAGCATATCGACGTAGCCCAGAATGGCGGTCATCGGGGTCCGAATTTCGTGGCTCATGTTGGCCACGAACTGGCTCTTCGTATGGTTGGCGCGTTCAGCTTCGCTCCGGGCAGCTTCGAGCGCTTTGGCTTGAAACTGCATCTCGACCGCTTGGTTCTCGACATAGGAGTTGGTGTCTTCGAGCATCGTGGCATAGCGTCGCAGCTCGGCCTCGGATTGCTCGCGCGCTTCCAGCACCCGGTTGTATTGCTTGGCAATCATCCCCGCTTCGGTGCACTCGTCGACCGCCGCGCGGCGAGTGTGATCCCCTCGCATGTTCTGCTCCATCGTCACCAGCAGATCGTGCAGATCGGTGCGGGCATCGTGCTCGGCGACGTTCAGCCCCGCTTCTTCTTCCTCGATCGTTACACGCAGCGGCATGTAGCGTTTCAGGATCGACAGGGCGACCCACGTGATGCCAAACGACCAGCAGAAACAGACGCTAATTCCCAGCATCTGCACCAAAAGCAGGTCGAGTCGCGACCACCCTTGGGGCATGAATTCTGGAGGAGTGATGAAGGCGACGAGGAGCGTTCCCCAAGCACCGGCGACACCGTGCACGGAAATGGCGTTGACGACGTCGTCGAGTTTGAAATAACGCTCGAGAATATCGGAAGCGAGTTCCATGATCAGACCGGCGCTGATGCCGATGAAGACGGCGCCAAAGTCCCACGCCACATTGCAGGTGGCACAGATGGCGACCAGTCCGGCGATGATGCCGTTCATGAAGCTGCAGATATCGATTCGCTTACGCGTGACGATTTGCCAGAGGAGATTTCCTGCTCCGCCGAAAATGCCCGCGAGCAACGTGTTAATCCAGATCTTCGGGACGTTGCCGGCGAGTTCCATCGCGCGGCCGCCTGTGAACCCGAACCAGCCGAACCAAAGGATAAAGAGACCAATCGCCGCGATCGGCAAGCTGTGGCCGTGAAAGCGCGTGATGCGTCCATCGGGGAGAAATTTTCCCATGCGGGGACCGACGTGGATCACAGCCGCTAGTGCGACCCAGCCAGCGAGGCTGTGCACCACGGTGGAGCCTGCGAAGTCGATGAATCCCAGATTGGCGAGCCAACCTTGCGCGGGCATGTTCGGGCGGGTCCAAACCCAGTGACCAAACACCGGATAGATGATGCCGCCGACGAGCACCGACATGCAGGCGTAGGCCTTAAACCGCATCCGCTCCGAGACAGCTCCCGAAGCGATGGTGCTGCAGGTGCCGCAGAACATCACCTGGTAGATAAAGAAGACGGTGAGCCAGTTGCTGTCGTAGGTCTCTTCGAAAAAGAATTCAGTGATGCCGAAGAGTCCGTAAAAGCTTTTGCCAAACATGAACGCATAGCCGGTCAGCCAAAACAGGGCCCCAGCGAGGCAGAAGTCGGCGACGTTTTTGATGGCGGCGTTAATACTGTTCTTCGAGCGCGACAATCCGCATTCCATGCAACAGAAACCTGCTTGCAGGAAGAAGACGAGCGCAGCGCAGATGAGCATCCAAACGGTGTTCATGGCATCTTGTGCTGTGGCAAACTGCATCGCGACGAACTTTCCTAACCAGGCAGATTTAGTGAGGAGTGGCTCTGTGCTTTGCGAAGACAGAGAGCCGCCGTACCCATGGGACAGACAGCTCTTTGGTCGTTCATCACGAAGAGAGCCCGATCCCACTGCAAAACTGGTTCCTGTAGATCCAGTAGAAAAGCGTGGCTGGGCAGGCCGCGTGTTCAAAGCTGCGAAAACATAGGTTGCGGCTAATGCCTATCAGGCAGCCGGACCCTCCGCGAAGAGGGGAGGAAAATGAGGCCCCTCGGTGAGCCAAGAAGTGCTGTAACGCCTGTAGCGGTCGCGCTAGTGCCGCGCTGGGGGGGCGTTGATGGCCCCCAAAATCAATCGCATTTGAGGAGTATTCGGAGGCGTCTTACGCGGCAGCTTAGTGAACCGCATCAGCCGCGAGGGACCAGATGCCGCGCTGGCCATGATTCTCGTCCACTTCGACCGAAAATCGAGTAATCGACCCGACGACCTGTGCTGGTAAGCGCGCGGCAAGACGCTCGCGCAGTGCGAGGCCGATGTAGCGCGCCAGGAGTTCCGACGTGGTATTGGTCAGCGGCAAGAGAACGCAATCGGTCCGCGGAAAGACCCACCGTTTGTCGCCAAAACGGGCGGTCACTTCCCGCTCGTCGGCAGTGACTTGGATCAGCGGATGCGAGGTCGGAAGGAGCATTCGGTGGTCGAGCGTCTGCGTGATCGCCGTCAGCTCATCGCGCACGGCAATGAAATCGATCACGTACTGGTTTTCATCGAGTGGCGCTTCGATTTCGACAGCCACGCCGTAGTTGTGCCCATGCAGCGGTTCGCAGATGTTGCCGGCGAACGTAATGAAATGGGCCGCCGCAAACACATGCGCTTCTTTTTCGAGCCGAATCCGATAACGCTCCGTCAGATTGGCGGCAGGCTCGATCTTGATCGGCTCGGTCATGGCGGAGTATCTCTGGCAAAAGGATCGCGGTTAGCGGTGACGGGCGGCGTTTAGTCGAGCGGAGGCTGAAGCAAGTTCTCGCGCAGGCCGACAAAGATCGCTGCTGCAATTAGATCGGCTGTCGTGCCGGGATTCCGTTTGTGTCCATCGCTGCGCAGGAAAAAATCGAACTCGGCAATCGCTTCGTAGTAGCTATCGTCGCCGATATTGCCGCAGGCGAGCACCTGGCTGGCGTAGGCCGAAACTTGCGTCGCCATCTCGAGGCCACACTTCCGCGCGATCAGGCTGTCGGGTTCGCGCGCCAGCAGTTCCACCTGCAATCGAATCACACTGTCGGTGAGCGAAGCGCCGGTGGCTCGCAGTTCTAAGAGCCGTGGCAAAGCGACCTGCAGCACCAAGTGATACTGGGTGACATACTCGCGCGCAATCTGATCGCGCTCGGCGGCAAGTTGCATGGCGTCGAGGAGTCGCGGTGGCGAATCGCCTGCGACATCGTGCTCGCGCGAGGTGCCGAGTCCTCCGGGCTTGGCCAGGCGAATCGCTTCGTACACCAGCCGCGAATCTTCCTCGGTGAGGGTGCTTAAAATGGTCGCAAGGCCCTCGAAAATCGAGGTTTTGCGAGGTACAGCCGCCAGCGGCGCCAGCAGCAGCACGATTCCCAAATTGGTGTTCGTGGCAACGATTGAGCGCGTGGCGCGAATTGCTTCCAGCACGGCGCGACCGACACCCACATGCGCGGCAACCTCCATCGCCGGTACGATCGCCACCGCGCTCACGGCGAAATCGTGAATCGTTGTATCTTCGAAATCGGCGCTCCGGTGCACATTGCCCGGCTTCGGGGCGAGGCACTCGAGCAGCGCTGCCAGGGCAGCGCATTGTCCGATCGATAACGTGCTAGAGCTCATCGCGTTGACTTTGGCGGTTGGCGGTGGGGCGATCATCGATGCTCGGGAGAGGCTGTTAGACGCTTTTCACTTGCGCCAGGAACGTGTGGAGTCGCTCGAGAATTTCAGCCGGTCGATCTTGCACCACGTAGTGACCGGCGGTGTCGAAGCGCAGCTCTTCGGCCTGCGTGAAGGTCCGCTTCAAGCGATCGAGACATTCACTCCGAAAACACCAGTCGCGCATCCCCCACACCAGCAGCTGCTGAAGGTGGGTGATTTTCGCCAGTTTGGTTTCGAGATCCTCGAGCACCTGGTAGGTGGGATGCGCGCGGGTCCAGGGAATGTCTTTCACAAACGCATCGATCGCCACCCGGTTGTGCCAGTTGTTATACGGGGCCAGGAAGCCAGCTTTCACCGCCGCTGTCATCCGCTGCGGCTCTTCGGTCGCCATCGTAATAGCTGCGCGAGCAAACAGATTGAGCCCCCGCACGCCGAGCGTTCCCAAAATCGGCACGCGGCAGAGCTGAATTCGCTTGGGGATGTACGGCGGCGGAAAGGCGGCGGTGTTGAACAGCACGAGCTGAGAAAAACGCTCGCGCAGCTGTGCCGCGCAGCCCAGGCCAATCGCGCCACCCCAGTCGTGCGCCAGGAGAGTACAGTTTTTGAGGTCGAGCTTCTCGACGAGGGCGACGAGATTTTCCGTATGCTTGGCGAGCGAGTAGGGATAGTCCTGCGGCTTATCCGACAGGCCACAGCCGATGTGATCGACGGCGATGCAGCGATAGTCGGCCTTGAGTCCCGCGATCAGCTCGCGCCAGTAGAACGACCAGGTGGGATTGCCATGCACGAACAGCAGGGGGCGCTTGGCAGCTGACGGCGAGGCACCTTCGTCGACGTAGTGATACCGGAGCTTCTCGCGCTCGAAGTAATGCGACTGGAAGGGATAGAGCGAGCGCCACGATTCAGCCATGGAAACCCTAAGCAACTGCGCGCGAGTGAAGGAAAACGCAAGGTCGTCAGTCTAGGGACTCTTGGCCCTGGGGTGAACGGGACTAGACGTGCTGCGCTGCAGTTGCGAGCTTGTGGCGATTACTCGTCGGTGGCGGTTTCGACTTTTTTCGTCCAGAAATCGCGGGCGGCCCGATGCTCGACGATCACCGACTCGCGCTCTTCGGGGGTGGCGAATTTCAGCTGCTTGGCCCGCTCCACCACCCAGTCGAGCATGAATTGGCTCGAAGTTTTCGAGATGCGCGGCTGATAGCCGATCTCGACGTAGTAGGGACCGGTCGATGCAAAACGATAGGCGTCGGGATTGCTCGTAACGGCGCGAATCGCGAGCCAGCCACTCTTCTGGAATTCGATGTCGGGGAGTTTTCCCCCAGCAGCGGCCCACTCGTCGAGGCGGACTTCATGCTCCACCTTGCCATCCTTCACCACTTCGAGGTATTCGATTTTCTCGCGGGTCGAGAGGTTCAGCGAGATCTTCAGGGCGACTGTTTCCCCTTGTTCGGCAGTGAAGACATGCCCGGGCAACTGACCATTCACTTTCGGCTGAATCATCGGCCCGTTGGTGATGATGCAGCGTCCTTTGCGAAAATTTTCCCACCACGACTCGTAGGTAAACTTCTCGCCGCAGTGGACATACACGCGCGAATAGCCGAGTGGGTTGGGGCTCTTGCCAGTTCCACTTCCGGCAGCGGGTGGAATGCGGAGTCCGCAGTTGAGCAGATGGTAGTAGGCCATCGAAGCCCAGCGTCCCGACCCCTGACGACCAGGATAGAGGAGCGTATCGAGCGGCTTGCCCGCCGGTTGCCATTTGCCCGCCGTGAGGGGATCGCGAATCAGATGCGGCCCGGCGACAAGAATGCCGTCGAGCGTGCCCGAAGCGACCCACACCGGCAGATCCCACGACGTGGCCGACTCGGCCAGCAGGGTGGTGCTGCCCGACTCTTCTAGCTGGCGAGCAAGGCTGAGAGTCGAGGGATATTCGCTATTTTCCTTGGGAAAAACGGCTGTTTCCTTGGCATCGATCGACAGGATCGCGCCGGTGCTGCGGGCATCGACCTGACCGGTATACGCGACGATCCGATCTTCGCCGAACGTTTCGATTTTCATTTCCCGAGGAGCAGCTTCCGGGGCATTTTTGGAGGCTGTCGCAGCGGGAGGTGGGCTGACCACGGCCAGATGGAGATCTTCGGCGCGCATCAGCAGATCCATGTCGGCAGCAGGCCGGTAGACACTCAAATCTCCCGACCACCAACCTTCTTTCTTCATGTCGATGAAGCGGTGCATCTCCACCGTTTTGTTGTCGGTGGCTCCACGATCGATGGTGAAATAGCCACTCCGAAATTTGTACTCGGGACCACGTTCCATTTCGAAGGTGTAATTACCGACTGGCAGTTTCAAAATGATGATGCCGTGGAAGACAAAATGGTCGTTCCAAAACGGAACCTTGGGGGGCTTAACGGTCTTCCCTTTTTGATCCTTCAGATGCATCCGGACGGCGAGCGGTTCTCCCGTGGTGGCGTCGACCGCGCGAATCTCGAGCTCACCGGTATTGGACTGAGCGCAGCTTTCGCGCAGTCCCGCGCCGAGCAAGAGGACGAGCGGCAGGCAGAACGCCCAACAGAAGTGGCGGAGCAAAAGGGGGGGCAATTTCGGCATGATCACTACTTTCGGCAGCGCGAGCGCTCGGCGGATCGACGGAGCATAGGGAGCAGCGGGGTCCATCAGTACCGTAGCTTGCAGAGTGGCTTCGGGCGGAGATTACTTCTTTGCGGGGGTGCGATCGGCCGCTTGCCGGTTGCGAGCTTGCGCGGGATTTGTCACGATACCGAGTCTGGCGCCAAGCAGTTGGCGGTAGACATCACCCTCCCAAAACCTTTGCTGAGCTACAGGGCACCATGGCCGCTGCTTTTCCCGAAATCGAAAAAATTCGCTACGAAGGTCCGAAGTCGAAGAATCCACTCGCCTTCCGCTGGTACAACCCCGACGAAGTGATCGAAGGGAAAACGATGGCCGAGCACCTGCGCTTCAGCGTGGTGTATTGGCACACGTTTCGTGGGACTGGCAGCGACCCGTTTGGTCCCGGAACGATGCTCCGCCCGTGGGACGATGGTAGCGAATCGGTCGAGAATGCCATTCGCCGCGTGAAGGTGGCGTTTGAGTTCATCGAGAAGCTCGGTGCTCCGTTCTATGCCTTCCACGACCGAGACGTCGCGCCCGAGGGAGCAACCCTCCGCGAGTCGCACAAAAATTTCGACGCTGTCGCCAAGGTGCTGAAAGACGAACAAGATCGAACCGGCATCAAACTGCTGTGGGGGACCGCCAACCTGTTCAGCAACCCGCGCTTCATGCACGGCGCAGCGACGAGCTCGCATGCCGACGTGTTTGCCTACGGCGCTGCCCAAGTGAAGAAGTGCTTGGAAGTGACCAAGGCGCTCGGCGGCGAGAACTATGTGTTCTGGGGTGGTCGCGAAGGTTATCAAAACCTGCTCAACACCGACCTCAAGCGCGAGCTTGATCACCTGGCGAAGTTTTTCCACATGGCGGTCGATTACGCCAAAAAGATCGGCTTCACCGGTCAGTTCCTGATCGAACCCAAGCCTAAAGAACCGACCAAGCATCAGTACGACAGCGACGCAGCAGCGTGCCTCAACTTCCTGCGCTCCTACGATCTGCTGCCGTACTTCAAGCTGAATCTCGAGACCAACCACGCCACGCTGGCTGGTCACACGATGATGCACGAGCTCGAGTATGCCGGCATGCAAGGTGCGCTCGGCTCCATCGATGCCAACACCGGCGATCTGCTGCTGGGCTGGGACACCGATCAATTCCCCACCAACTTGTACCTCACCACCGAGTGCATGCTCGCGATTTTGAAGTGGGGTGGCATGGGGGCCGGTGGTGTGAACTTCGATGCCAAGGTTCGTCGCGAAAGCTTCGAGCCGATCGATCTGTTCTACGCCCATATCGGTGGCATGGACGCGTTTGCTCGCGGCCTGAAGATCGCTGCTGAAATGCGTGCCGATGGTGAGTTCACGAAGTTCGTGAAAGATCGCTACAGCACGTGGGACAGCGGCATCGGCGCCGAGATCGAATCGGGCAAGGCGACCTTCGAAACGCTCGAAGCCTACATGCTCGAAAAGGGTGAAATCTCGCCGCACAAGAGTGGCCGCCAAGAGATGCTCGAGAACCTCTTCAATCGCTATTTCTAAGCGAGCTTTGCCAGAAGAATTGAGCTGCGATGTCATCGTCCAGTCGACAGCCCGACGCACTTTTGCTGCTCGGGCTGGAATTGCACGACGGCGCGATTCAGTCCCTCACCGCTGCCTTGATGTTTCTCGAGGCAGCTGCAGCAGGGGAGGGGAATCTGGCGAATCAGCAGCGCGGCACGGAGCTGGTGCGAAGTGCGGTGACAGAACTTCGCGCGCTACTCTCGGATATTCACGAGCAGCCCTCTAGCCCCATCACCGCACACGAATTGGTGCCGAAGTGCTGCGCTTCGCTAGCGCTGGCGCTCGACCTGCAAGTCACGTGTCACGTCGACAAGCAGCCCAGTCCGGCGCAGCTCAGCTCCGCTCAGGCGTGGCATCTGACGCGTGTGCTCGGCGAGTCGCTGCGAAATGTCGCCCGGCATAGCGGCCAGCGCGCTGCACAGGTCCATCTGGCGAGCGAAAGTGATCAGCTGATTCTCACCATCGCGGATCGCGGCTGCGGCTTTGTCCCGGCGGAAGTTCCGAGCGGTCATTTTGGCCTACGCGGCATCAAGCTGCGGGCGGAATTGCTGGGTGGGAAGCTGGCAGTGAAAAGCTCGCCCGGAGGCGGGACAACGCTCGTCGTTTCGCTCCCTGCGAGCTAAGGAATCGTCAGCTTGGCAATCGTGTGGCGTGGCGACTTCGAAATGCTTTCTTTTCGAGCGCCGAATGCCTACGATACGCGGCGTGCCTGCTCGTTTCAGGGCTTCGCTCGGCATTTTTTAGCGAGAACCTTTCATGCTTCAAGTCGTGATGCTCGGCCTGGGGATTTATTACCTCTACACCGGGAAGATTCAGCAGAAAACGCACAAGGTGGAAGGCTGGAGGGCACGAGTGATTGGAGGCATTCTCCTGTCGTCGCTCCCCTTGTCATTTGTGTTTGGATTTGCCATCGGGCTCTATGTCGTGATGACAGGGGGAAATCCCGAATCGGTTTCCAACTACGCGCTGCTGATCGACATCGGTGTGGTCATCGGTGTGATGGTGCTGGCGATCATTCTGTTCAACTCGTGGAAAGTTTCGATTTACGATCCCTCGCTGAGCGGCACGTATGTCCCGGGAATGATGCCACCTCCCCCCGGTTCCCCGCCGATGCAATTGCCCCCCAGCTATCCACCGGTGGACCCCAATAACCCTTATCAGCCACCATCATCGCGCTAAGGGGTGCCACTGGCTCTGCCAGTGTGAACCTTAAGTACGAATTCCAATTCGGATTTTCTCTGGCCTGAACGCCAACTCAAACTGCTCCACTGGCAAAGCCAGTGGCACCCTGGGGACATCCGTTCTTTGCGAGCCGTTTTGGGTATTGGCAGCGCTGCTGAGCACTAGAAAAAACGAGAGAGCCTATGTCCGCCGCTGGTGAATCGCTGGCCCGCATTGGTGTCGTGACCGTTTCGGATCGGGCCTCGCGCGGGGAGTATGCCGACCTCGGTGGTCCTGCGATTGCCGAGTATTTGAAAGAAGTTCTTTCGAGCCCATTCGAGGTGATCGCGCGTGTGATTCCCGACGAGCGTGCAGGGATCGCCGCAACGCTTGCGGATCTCGCCGATCGCGAGCGCTGCTGTTTGATTGTGACCACCGGCGGAACCGGTCCGGCGGTGCGCGATGTCACACCCGAAGCGACCGCCGATGTTTGCAGCAAGATGCTCCCTGGCTTTGGGGAACAGATGCGGGCCGTTTCGCTCACGAAGGTGGCCACCGCCATTCTGTCGCGTCAAACGGCTGGCATTCGAGGCCAGTCGCTGATCGTGAATCTTCCTGGACAGCCGCGCGCGATTCGCGAATGTCTCGATGCTGTTTTCCCCGCCATTCCGTACTGCATCGATCTGCTCGAAGGGCCGTTTTTAACGACCGACGAATCGCGGCTGGTCGCATTTCGCCCGAAGAAGAAGTAGTCTACGGCGGTCGTGACTGGCCCGATGTTCAACACGTGATGTGGTGGTGTGCGATGGTTCGATCGACCGGCGTTTGGCTCGCTGCTCTGCTGCTCATTGGCTCGACGGCACTGGTGCGCGCGGAAGAGTTGCCCCCCAACATTGTGTTCATCCTGTGCGATGATTTGGGGTATGGCGACGTCGGTTGTTTTGGTCAGAAGAAGACACGCACTCCGCACATCGACACCCTGGCGCGCGATGGAATGCGGCTGATCCAGCACTACAGCGGAGCGCCGGTTTGTGCGCCGAGTCGCTGCGTGCTGCTGACGGGACTTCACAGCGGCCATTCGCAGGTGCGCGACAACCGCGAAGCGCAGCCCGAAGGTCAATATCCTCTCGCTGAAGGAACGGTCACGCTGCCTGGTTTGCTCGAGGGCTATGTCTGCGGCGCTTTTGGCAAATGGGGGCTCGGTGGTCCCGAGTCGTCGGGCAAGCCGCTGGCGCAAGGGTTCGATCGTTTCTTTGGCTACAACTGCCAGCGGCAGGCGCACAACTACTATCCTCAGCATCTCTGGTCGAATGACGAGAAGGTGCTGCTGAAGAACCCCCCATTCGCCGCGCATCAAAAGTTTCCGGCCGACGCCGATCCTCAAAATCCGGCAGCCTTCGAGCGCTATCGCGGTCCCGACTATGCGGCCGATCTCATCAGCGAGCAGGCGCTCAAGTTCATCGACGAGCATCATCAAAAACCGTTCTTCCTCTACTATGCCTCGCCCGTTCCTCACCTCGCATTGCAGGTTCCCGAAGATTCGCTGAAAGAGTATGCCGGTGAGTTCAGCGAGACCCCTTATCTCGGCGAGCGGGGCTACTTGCCTCATCCCACGCCGCGCGCCGCTTATGCCGCGATGATCACACGGATGGATCGCGAAATCGGGCGCATTCTCGAGCGTCTTGAAAAGTATGGTTTACAGCGTCGCACCATCGTGGTTTTCAGTTCCGATAACGGCCCTCTCTACGACAAGCTCGGGGGAACCGATGCCGACTTTTTTCAATCGGCGCTCGATCTGCGCGGACGGAAAGGATCGGTCTACGAAGGGGGAATTCGGGTTCCGACGATCGTGAAATTTCCGGGCGTCGTTCCAGCGGGAACAACCTCAAGCACGCTCGGTGGTTTTGAAGATTGGATGCCGACGCTGCTGTCGCTCGCCGGAATGTCGACCAAGATTCCCGAGCAGGCAGATGGCCGCGATCTCTCGCCATCGCTGCGCGGCGACTGGCAAGCCCCACGCGAGTTTTTGTATCGCGAGTTTCCGGGCTATGGAGGACAGCAGTTCGTTCGCTCGGGGAAGTGGAAAGCGGTCCGCCAAAATCTGGTGCGCCCTGTGCCGACCGGGAAGAAAAAACTGGCCGAGTGGAAAGAGCCGCTCGCGATCGAACTCTACGATCTGGAAGCGGACCCGACGGAGTCGACCAACGTGGCAGCCGAGCATCCTAAAGTGGTGGCCAAGCTGCACGCCATCATGCTCCGCGAACATCAGCCGAGCGTCGAATTCAAAATGCCGCGTCTCGACGACGAGCAAGCCGCTGCCCATAAAGCTGCAGGCAAATAGTGCCTGAACGAATTTCGCGACCCTTTTGAGGGAAGAAGCGGACGGTTTTTTGCGGACGCGTGAATCTCCATGCAGTACACTTCTGCGTACACGCTACTGGCCAATCCTCAGCACGCTCCACTGCCCCCTCACTTCGAGCGCCACTCGTTCGTGCAGCCTCCTCGCAAAACTCCTCTCCTGCGACACCCCTTAGATCAAGTCATCATGCCCAAGACCCTGCTCGCGCTCCTCGCAGCTATCCTTCTTGTTTCGCCATTTTTCGCGCCGACGGCTGCGGCCCTCGACGATGCTCCGCCCCCCGACGGGCAGCCCGCTGTCGCCGGTCATCAGCGGAAAACGATACTCGGTTGGTCGCTTCTGATTAACGACCAACTGCTCGAGAAACAGCCGAAGGAGACCGAGCGCGCACTCGAGCTGCTGAAGCTGCAACTCGAGGAGATCGTGCGCGTGGTGCCGGCAGCCTCGGTGGCCGAGCTCCGCAAAGTTCCCCTCTGGTTTTCACCGGAGTACGCCGGGGTTCAGCCTCGCGCCGAATATCATCCCGGCGCTGGTTGGCTGCGCGACAATCAGCGCAATCCGGCGATGGCCAAAGGGGTCGAGTTCACGAACATCCGCACCTTCGAGCGCGAAACCAAACGGATGCCCAACTTCGCGCTGCATGAACTGGCGCATGCCTACCACGATCGGGTGCTCGACAAGGGATTCGGAAATGTCGCGGTGAAGACCGCCTTCGAGCATGCCAAAACGAAGGGACTTTACGAGCGCGTCGAGCGCCGTTTTGGTGATGGACGGACCGCCGAGGAGCGAGCTTATGCCCTCACTAGTCCGATGGAATATTTTGCCGAATGCACCGAGGCCTATTTCTCGACCAACGACTTTTTTCCCTACACGCGCGATCAGCTCGAGAAATACGATCCCGGGATGGTTGCCGTGCTGAAAGAGCTCTGGCCAGTGGATGCGAAGGACGAAGTTTCGCAAACGCCAGACGGCGCAGCAATTGGCGGCCGAGCGGCTTGGAAACATACCGGTTCGCTCTGGCTTCTAACGACCCCCGAGGGGGCCAATTTGCCGGCGGAAGCGAAGGTCGAGCAGTTCCCGGTGCTGGTGCGGCTCGATCGCGATTTTTTTAACTTCGCCGAGGCTCATCCACGGGGAGACGATTTGCGATTCTCCCTCGCCACCGGCGAGCCATTGGCGTATCAAATCGACACGTGGGATCCCGCTGGTGGTAGCGCCAGCATTTGGGTTCGCGTGCCGCTCGTCGTGGGAAAATCGCGGCAAGCGATCAAGATGTTCTGGGGCAATCCCGCCGCGCAAAGCGAGTCGAATGGGAACGCGGTCTTTCAGGCCTCGAACGGTTTTCTCAGCGTCTGGCATATGAACGACGAGCTGCGCGACGAAGTTGGCTCGCTCAGCGCCACCGACAAAGGGACGACCGACACGGCGGGCGTGATTGGTCGAGCACGCCATTTTGCCGATCGTGGCGGAGTCGTCGGTGGTGAGATGATTGCCAGTTATCCCACCGACGCGAGTTCGCATAGCACCGAAGTTTGGTTCCGCGCCGAGAAACCGAACGCCACGCTGATCGGCTGGGGAAACGAGCAAGCGCAAGGGAAAGTGGTGATGCAGTTTCGGAGCCCGCCGCAAGTTCGGATGGACTGCTATTTCTCGGGGGGAAATGTCGCCACCGAAAGCCGCCTCGTCGCCGAGCAGTGGAATCAGATTGTCCACACCTATCGCGACGGCGAAGCGCGGATCTATGTCAACGGTGTGCTCGATGGCGTCAACAAGAGCCAAGGTTCGCCGCTGAAGCTGAAAAGCCCTGCGCGGCTCTATCTCGGGGGGTGGTACAACAACTTCGACTTCGTCGGCGCACTCGATGAAGTTCGTGTGTCGCAGGTGGTTCGTTCCGCCGACTGGATCAAGCTGCAGTACGAAAATCAAAAGCCGTCGCAAACGCTGGTAGGTCCGCTCGTGCAGCCGGGCAACGACTTCTCGGTTTCAACCGAGAAACTGGTGGTCGAAGAAGGGAAGAGTGCCACACTCACGCTTCAAGCGGGGGGCGCTCAAAAACTGTACTGGATCCTCGATCACGCAGGAGAAACTTCGGTCGTTGCGACCGATCGCTTTACTTACACCTTCGCGGCAGGGCGCGTCGTGGGGGACGAGACAGCAAAACTCACCGTGCAAGCCATCTACGCCGGTGAAGTCCGCAAGCGAGAGATCCCCATCACCATCACCGAGTCGCTCCCCGAGCCCCGCTTTACTCTCGAGGGACCCAAAAACTGGAACGGCCGTGAGACGATCGAGGTGGTGCCGCAGATCGTCAATCTGGCCGAGCTCGAGCAGCGCGGTGTCGGGAAGTTCGCTGTTCGCTGGACTCTGGAAGATGTCGCGGTAATTGGCGAGCCTTCTGCCAGCAAGCTGATCCTGAAGCGCGCTCAAGGGAGCGGCCCGCTGCGAGTGACTGCCACGATCGATAACGGCGGAGCAAAGATAAGCGAGACGGTGACGATTGCGGTCACCGAGCCTCCCCGCGCTGAAGAACCTTGGATCGAGCGCCAGCTGGCAGCGGAAGAAGCTCCCGAAGATGGGCAGTTCATCGCGCGCGAACATACCACCAGCGAAGGGAAACTGGTCTACGCCGGCACGTTGCCGGAAAAGGCCGATGCCGTCTTTGTGCGGGTCTTTGCCGACGATCAGCCGTTCGCAACCGCGACTGCCATCGTCGGTGCCGATCAAAAATATGCTCTCACCGTGAAGCTGAAAGCGGGGCTCGTGAAGTATCGTGCTGAAATGGGGCTGAAGCAGGGAGACAAAGAGCGCGTGCTCCACACGGCGAAAAATATTGTGTGCGGCGATGCGTACCTGATCATCGGTCAGTCGAACGCCGTGGCGACCGATTTTGGGAAAGAAAATCCACTCGTTGCAAGCGACTGGGTGCGCACGTTTGGGGCAACTTCGGGAGATCCGCAAGGGGCACGGCTGAAGCAGTGGGGCAATGCCGAAGCCCGTAGCCCAGAAGGAAAACTCCAGATCGGCTACTGGGGGATGGAGCTCGGTCGGCGACTCGTTGAAAGTGAGAAACTGCCGATTTGCCTCATCAATGGCGCAGTAGGGGGGACACGCATCGATCAGCATCAGCGTAATGCCGACGACCCCACCGATGTCAGTACAATCTATGGCCGTCTTCTGTGGCGCGTGCAGCAGGCGAAGTTAACCCACGGCATCCGCGCAATCTTGTGGCATCAAGGGGAAAACGATCAAGGGGCCGATGGCCCGACCGGTGGCTATGGCTACGAAACCTATCGCCAGTTCTTTGTCGATCTCGCCGGGAGCTGGAAACAGGATTATCCCAACCTGCAGCATTACTATGTGTTTCAGATTTGGCCGAAATCGTGCGCGATGGGAATCAATGGATCGGATAACCGCCTGCGTGAAGTGCAGCGGACGTTGCCGCGCCTCTTCTCAAACCTGAGCGTGATGTCGACGCTCGGTGTGAAGCCGCCTGGAGGTTGCCATTTTCCGGCTGCCGGATATGCCGAATTCGCGCGGCTGATCCATCCGCTGGTGCAGCAGAACATTTATGCTCATCAGCCTCGCCAGGTGGTGACACCCGCCAATTTGCAGCGGGCCTACTTCACTGGAGGCGAGCGGCAGCAAGTGGTGCTGGAGTTCGACCAGCCGATGGTGTGGGACGATGCGCTGGCGACGCAGTTGCATCTCGCAGGGGAACCAAAGCAAGTGAAGAGTGGCAGCGCGAGTGGCAACCTGGTGACGCTGCAACTCGCCGCTCCTTCGAAATCGACGACGATCACCTATCTCGACAGTGCTTCGTGGAGCCCCGACAACTTGCTCTACGGGCAGAATGGGATCGCCGCGCTTACGTTTTGCGAAGTTCCGATCGACGCAAAATAGTAGAGCACGGCAAACGGATCGTCCGCAGCAGACACGCCTCCCGAGACAATTGGAAAATCGACGTGAGACAACGAATGAACTGCACCCAAGTAAGCAGCATCCAAGCGATCTCGTTTTTCATCAGCCGCACGGCGCTGCGCTGTTCGATTTGGTCGCTCATCGCCCTTGGCTGGATGACCGCCACGAGCGGAGCGCAAACACTCGAAGACGATCTGCGCCAGGTTCCTGCAGCCGATCTCGCCGCGCAGGCCAAGCTCGAGGGGGACGCGATTCGCGGGGCGGTCCTCTTTTTTCAGCAGCACATGGCTTGCTCGAAATGTCACGCCGTTGGAAATGGAGCCCCGAACTCCTTAGGTCCCGATCTCGCGGCGCTCGGGCGCGAAGTCACCGACGAATCGCTCGTGGAATCGGTGCTCCTTCCTTCGAAAGTGATTCGCAAAGGCTTTGAATCGGTAACGGTAGTGACCGCCGATGGTCGCTCGCGCACTGCGCTCTTGGTCGAGCGGACCGCTGAGAAACTGGTTGTCCGCGATGTGACACCCGGGAGCGAGCCCCTCACGATCGACATCGAAGAGATCGATCAGCTGAAGGTGAACAAGGCTTCGATTATGCCGGCCGGACAGGTGAACCAGCTCAACAGCCGCCAGCAGTTTTTGGACCTGATTCGCTACTTGATGGAAATTCGCGACGGTGGCGCAGCGCGGGCCAAACAACTGCAGCCAGCCGCTTCGCTGCTGACGTTCACCCTTCCCGAGTACGAGCAGCATTTGGATCATGCCGCGCTCATCAGCAACTGGAATGGCGATTCGCTGAAGCGTGGCGAAGCGATTTATCAGCGCGTTTGCGCGAATTGTCACGGCACGAAAGAGCGTCCCGGTTCGCTCCCGACGTCGCTTCGTTTTGCCGAAGGAAAGTTCAAGAACGGGAGCGATCCACTCTCGATGTACCGCACACTCACGCACGGCTTTGGGCTGATGGCCCCGCAAACGTGGATGGTTCCCGTACAGAAGTACGATGTGGTGCACTACATCCGCGAGACTTATCTCCGTCCCCACAATCCGTCGCAACTGGTGACGGTTGATCCTTCTTATTTGTCGCGCCTTCCTAAGGGGGACACGCTTGGTCCCGAGCCGAGCAAAATTGTCCCATGGTCGGCGATGGATTATGGTCCGAGCCTGACACACACGTTCGAGATTCCAGGGCTGGCGCATAACATCGCCTACAAAGGAATTGCGATCAGGCTCGATCCCGGGGCAGGGGGCGTTTCGCGCGGTCGGCACTGGATGATGTTTGATACCGACACGCTTCGCGCTGCTGCGGCCTGGAATGGCTCGGGAAATGCCGACGACAATTTCATCGACTGGCAAGGAATTCAGTTCAACGGCGCTCATGGTGTGCATCCGCGCATCGTTGGACAAACAGCGTTCGTCAACTCGACCGGACCTGGCTGGGGGAGCCCAGAGAGTGGCTCGTTCGTCGACGATCAGCGGGTCGAAGGTCGTGATGGAAAACGTTATGGCCCGTTGCCACGTTCGTGGGGCAAGTATCGCGGGCTCTATCATCACGGTCAGGATGTGGTTCTCTCGTACACCATCGGAACGACTGAAGTGCTCGAGTCGCCACGGCTGCTGCCACGCGAATCAGCAGCGCCACTACTGCTGCGAACATTCAACATCGGCCCGCGCGATCGCGATCTGTTTTTACAAGTTGCCGAGCATCCTGCGAGCGAGGCGGTGACAACGTTTGTCGAGGGGACCGATCAGTCGGTGGTGCTCTTTGCGCCCCCCATGCCCGAGGCATCGGCTCCCCGCGATCAGCGCGTCACATTCGACGGCAACACCTACCTCGAAGTGGCCGATGGGAAAGCGTTTGATCTCACGACGAAAGATTTCACCATCGCTGCACGCATCAAAACAAAAACCGATGGAACGCTGTTTTCGCTCTGCGAAGCGGGACCGAAATGGACCCCTGATGGACAAAGCTTCTTTCTACGTGGTGGTCGATTGACGTTCGATATCGGCTGGGTCGGCGCGGTCTCGGCTAAGTCGAAAGTCGACGACAACCAGTGGCACGATGTGGCGCTCACTTGGCAGCAATCGGAGCGCCGCGTTCGATTTTATGTCGATGGCAAACTCGATGGCGAAGGGGAACTGGCCGCCAAGGGACCGCTCGAGAACAGCCGCGTCCGAATCGGCTTCACCACTCCCGATTTCCCGCGCCCCGCGACCTTTTTCCAAGGGGAAATTGCTGAGGTTCGTTTTTATCAGCGCCAACTTACCGAGGAGCTCACCTCCGCCACGAAGCCGCGCGACGACGACAAATCGGTCGTCGGCGCGTGGAAGCTGAGCGATGCTGCAGGAGAAAAAATTGCCGACGCCTCGACGGGCGGCCGCGATGCGGTGGTCCGGCGTGGATTGTCCCCCGTGGAGTCGAGCGCGGCGCCGCTGCTCGCCGGCCTTGCGCCACGCGGCACGCCCTTGACCTGGACAGCCGAGGATGGGCGCCTGCGACTCAAGATTCCTGCAGGCAATGCGCCGCTGCGATTCACCCTTTGGCTCCCCTCCGATTCAGCCGCCGCTGGCAATGTCGCCAAGAACGTAGCAAACACCACAGCCCCGAGCTGGGCCGATCAGCCGATTCCCGAAGCGGATCGCGATCTTGCGCCACTCACGCGCGGCGGTGCACCACGCTGGCCGCAAAAACTCGAGACCGAAGCGATTCTCGGCGCGGGAACTGGTCCCTTCGCCGCCGATGTGCTGACCGCTCCGGAGTCGAACCCGTGGCTCGCACAAACGCGTTTCACCGGGCTCGATTTCTTCCCCGATGGCCGCATCGCCGTCTGCTCGTGGGATGGTGATGTCTGGCTGGTCGAGCCATCCGCTTCCCCTGCAGCAGAAGACCAAGCGACAACGAGCAAGCTCCGCTGGCAGCGAATCGCTTCCGGCATGTATCAGCCGCTCGGCTTGAAGATCGTGGAGGGGAAAATCTACGTCACTTGTCGCGATCAACTCGCCGTGCTCCACGACCTGAACGACGATGGCGAAATCGACTTCTACGAGTCCCTCAACAACGACCATCAAGTCACCGAGCACTTCCACGAATTTGCGATGGGACTGCAAACCGACGCCGCTGGAAATTTCTACTACGCCAAATCGGGCTGTCACGGAAAGGCGGCTGTCGTTCCTCATCACGGCACGCTGCTGCGAGTGAGTAAAGATGGCTCGCGAACCGAGATCCTGGCCACCGGTTTTCGCGCCGCCAACGGCGTCTGTCTCAATCCCGATGGTTCGTTTGTCGTCACCGATCAAGAGGGTTTTTGGAACCCCAAGAATCGCATCAACTGGGTGACAGTCGACCCCAAGGGCAAACCGAAGTTCTACGGCAACATGCTCGGCTATCACGACGTCACCGACTCGTCGGATGCTGCCATGGTGCCGCCACTCTGCTGGATCACCAACGCTTTCGATCGATCGCCTGCCGAACTACTGTGGGTCGAGAGCGATCGCTGGGGCCCGCTGAAAGGCTCGCTGCTGAACCTCTCGTATGGCTACGGCAAAGTGTTCCTCGTGCCGCACGAAAATGTAGGCGGCATGATGCAAGGTGGAATGATCGAACTCCCAGTGCCACTGTTTCCCACCGGTGTGATGCGCGGCCGATTTCATCCCACCGATGGGCAGCTCTATCTGTGTGGCATGTTCGCCTGGGCCGGCAACGCCACTTCGCCGGGCGGTCTCTATCGCCTGCGCGCCACGGGCAACGCGATGCATTTGCCGGTCGAACTGCACGCGACCAAAGCTGGGCTAAAGCTCACCTTCACCGAGCCGCTCGATCCCGCCGCGCTCGACGTGAAATCGATGCAGATCAAAACCTGGTCGCTTAAGCGAACGGCTGGCTACGGCTCGCCTCATCTCAATGAGCAGCCGCTCGAAGTTCGCAGCGCGAAATTATCTGCTGATGGCAAGACGCTGACGCTCGACGTTGAGAAGCTGCAGCCCACTTGGTGTATGGAGATCAAGTACGATCTCCGCGCCGCTAGTGGCACGCCGGTGCAAGGAACCATCCACAACACCATCCACGCCCTCGCTGATTAAACAACCAGCCACTGCGTGGCCCGACGAAGCTGGAAACCCTTGGGGCACTAGCAAAAAGGCTCCCGCTCAGGCAGACTACGTAGACCTACAGCCGTGAACCTTTTTCAGGGTTCTCCTCACCTGCTAAGGTCCTTTGCCCCTGTAGCTCAGCTGGATAGAGCAGCCGCCTTCTAAGCGGCAGGTCGCGCGTTCGAATCGCGCCGGGGGTGCTTCTTCCGCAACGCGTGCTTATCGGAAAATTTCCGACACCTTCTTGGGGCTTTCCATAGCTCCGCTTGTTCACTTTAGGGACTAGCATCGCCAAGCAATAACCCAAAGCTGGAGAGTGTAGCGTGAGCTGCGACTTTACCCCGCTCAATGAGAATTATGCAACGTGTGAAAGAGCGGTGGCGGAGCTTCGCGTTTACTCCGAGGTGCTAACTGTTGCTCAGATTAGCAGTATCGTTGGGCATGCCCCAACGTCATGTCGCGATGGATACTCCCAAACGCAGCTGAAATCCACAAGAATTCCGCCTAGGACTGTGTGGGTACTATCTTCATCCGACATCGTCTCTTCAAGAGACTTACGTCATCATCTTGACTGGTTGTTGGCAAAACTCTCTGAAGCAGCACTGGCTGAGCTTCAGCGCCATCAGCAAACCAAGATGTGTATCTATTGTCTTTGGTGGTCAAAGTATGGACACGGAGGACCTACTATTAACCCAGATCAGATGCAAACCATGGCAAGGTTGAATCTGCAGTGCGCCCTCGATGTATCCTTCTATGAAGATGACGAAGGTATACTTGCAATCGATCTTGCGACTTAGACTACAGCACCGATGTCGACAGAATTTAAAATCTGCCGAGCGCTCTTAGTCGCCCTGTACAGTTTGGTGTCGCATGGTGGTCGATGCGATTATCTTGCGCATCCAGTTGGCTACACATGCAGATGGCACTAGCGAGGGTAGACGTATTCGCGCTCGACCACGCGGAGTGTCGTGGCGGGAAAGCCAAAAGCGACCCAGTCGAAGCGATCTTGGCCGTTGCCGACCCACGTGGGGGAGTAGACGCTCATGATCGGCACAGCCGACGCTTGAGGGCGGCTGTTGCTCATGCCATACCACTTCATGGTGGCCATGCGATGCAAACGCTGTTCGGCCTTAAATTCGGCTTTGCGACGAACCGCTTGCTGGGGATCGTCGTGGCGACGCATTTCCTGCGAGTAGAGCCAGATCTCCGGCGTCACGGTGCTCGGCGTGAGGACTTGCTCTTGCTCGGGGGTGATGGGAGTTACGGGCCCCTGGGCGTAAATTGCTCCGGTGGCTGCAAGTAGCAAAGCGGTGGCAATCAGCCTGCGCATGGCTCGAATCCTCATCCTGGACAGATCATGGCCGTAGTAGTGCGACGCGCCCATGAAAACGCATCTTTGGAAATCTGTCGGCTGAGAAGAGCCCCGAGCATCAGTCGCCCCGTGCGGGACGGTTTTATCGGAACCGAGTCGTCGGATGGGGCAAAGTGTGCCGGTTGGAAAGAGTTGAGCGGCGGTAGATTGTTCAGCCGCTTCGGGCCCAGCTCGCTCTCGGTTGGCCGGTGGAAGCGGCCCTACGAAAATGCCTGTCCGGTGGAGCCGGACCTACAAGAAGGCTTAGCCGAGGCAAAGGGACGGTGGGCGACTAGATAACTTGGCGGGTGCGGAGGTAGTCGCTGAGGTTTTGGTGATCGTCGTCGACAGCCAGGACGTAGAGGATTCCGGCCGACTGCCACGAGGTGAGCTTCATGTTTCCCGAGGCGGGCAAGAGCGAATGCGGATCGGGAACCGAGGGGACTTTGTGGCTCGCCGAGGTCCGAATAACAAACAGCAGAGCACGCTGACTTCCGGGGCGGGTCAGGTCGTAGGCGACTCCCGAACCACCGGTGGTGCCACCTGGTTGGAACGATCGCCAGGCACGCGGAGCAACGGTAACTGCTCGGTCGATGGGGTACTTGGCGAGTGGCATGCTGGTGCCAGCGGGTTTCCAGCCTGGCAGCGGCAGGACAGACTCGATCCAAGTGCTCGACTGAGCGGCAAGTTCATCGCGCGAAACGGTGGTGGGGCCACTCGATTGGTAGCGCAGGAAGGCAATCGCCCCCCCGGCCAGTGCGGCGGCCAGTGTGCCACCAGCAATCCCTTGCAGCAGCTTGCGCCGCGAGAATTTGCGACTCTCGATAGCTTCCGGCTGGGCTGCTGGCTCGACTGCAGTTGGGGAGACCGCAGTTGGCTCGGCAGGAAGCGAAATTTCGTTCTGCAGAGAGGTGCTCAGTGAGTCGAGCAGCTGGGGTGACTGGAGCTGCTGCTGACGGGCAGCGGCGAGTTGGCTCAGCAGGCGAGCGGCAAGTCCCTCGGGAACTTTCACTTCCACCAGCTGCGAACGAAGTTCGTGATCGGCTTGATGCAGCGCGGCTAAATCCTGAGCCACCTGCGCGTCGCTCGACACACGAGTTGCCAGATCGGCAAGCTCGGGGAGCTGCAAGTCGTCGCTGCCAGCACGGCAGGCGTCGAGTTGCTCGCGAAGGGAAGGGTGAGGATTCATACAAATAACGTGTGCAATCTAGTAGGGGCGAACGCGGCTGAGTTCAGGTGGTAGTGGTGGCAAGGAGGAACTGGTAACAGGGAACGTCGATTTCGAGGGGGCTGTACGGGCTAACGGCGGGGAATCGGGCTGGCTTGCTTCGGCTGGCTCCTGTTCATCGCTGAGCGGAAGGAGCTTCTCTCGCAAATGCATTTTCGCACGCGAAAGTCGGCTCATCACGGTCCCGATCGGAATCTCCAAGGCTTCGGCAATTTCCTTGTATGACAAATCTTCGAAGTAATACATCAGCACCACGACGCGATAGTCGGCCGGAAGTTCCTCGAGCGAGCGATTCACGAGCGAGCAATCCATGGGATCGATCGAGCGCGAATTCTCTTGATCGGCTGTTTTCTCGAGCAGTTCGCCCGCACCTACTTGAGGACGCTTGCGACGGACACTCTTCAGAAAACAACTTCGCAAAACGGCAAACAACCAGGCAGCAGCGCGATCTTCTTCCCGGAGCTGATGAATCCGCTCTTGGGCTAGAAGGAAGGTCTGCTGCGTGATGTCTTCCGCTTCGGCCACGCAGCCGGTGAGTCGATAGGCATATCGATACAGCGGCGCGTGGTGCGTTTCCACCAGTTGGCACATACGCTCGGCCAGTTGCGCGACACCTGCGGCATCGCGCGACAAAGACTCCAAGCTCGCTGCCGCATCGGCAGGCGAGTCGAAGTTTTCAGGCCTAGGGGTTGAGTGGTTCGCCATTGCTTTCCATCGCACACCTGCCTCGCTAGCGATTTCCGGCGCCGAAGTCGCTTGCGGACTCGAGCCTCGGATCTAGCAGCCAGAGCAGGGGAGGGGGCTTCGTCGTGAATGGGCCCAGCGGTCAGTAGCTTGCCTGCGGGCTCGATCGCATCGCGACCAAGCACCTGCTAGCAATACTACGCCCGGCACATGCAAAACGTTGTACACCAAAGAGTTGCTACATGCATCTGGTCCGCAAACTCGTCAGAGTCGCTCTGCCAGGCTGACAATCGGCAACGTTCAACAGCTCCATCAACCACAAGGAAAGAACCCGGGAGCCTGCGGGTTATTCCAGCACTTCGCAAGAAAAGTAGAACTATTGGAAAAATCGCCGGGCGCGCTAGCCAGCATTGCTGCCAGCACGAGCTACGTTCTACGTACGTCCCAATCGGTCGGCGGTTCGACCTACTGGGATTGTAGGATAACACTATAGAATTGCTAAATCCACCTTAAAGAGTTGTTTTTGGGGCGGGCTAGCTCGCAATTCACTTTTTTTGAATCTTTCGGGAATAGAGCCGCCCCTCGGCGGATCAATCTTTCATACGCCAACGACAATGCAGGGCTGTTCCTGCTGTCCGTATACGTGTTTCTGCCAAATTTGCAGGAAATTTTGACATGAAGAAGTTCTTCTCGATCGTGGCCGTCCTCGGCCTTGGCATGTTCGCTCTCGGTTGCGGCGAAGCTCCAGCTCCAGCTCCAACCACCTCGACCGACACCCCAGCTGCTGAAGCTCCAGCCGAAGCACCTGCTGAAACCCCAGCCGCCGAAGCACCAGCCGAAGCTCCTGCTGAAACCCCAGCCGCTGAAGCACCAGCCACCGAACCAGCTCCAGAAGCTCCTGCTCCTGAAGCCCCAGCTCCAGAGGCTCCTGCCCCTGAAGCCCCAGCTCCAGAAGCTCCTGCTGCTGAAGCACCAGCCGCCGAAGCTCCTGCTGAAGGTTCGTAGTCGGTTCTGAATCAGCCCCGCTGATTCAGCCACTCGCACACATAAGAAGCTGCGGGAAGACGTTCTTCGGAACTATCTTCTCGCAGCTTTTTTCGTTTCTTGCCCCGATCGGCAGTAGGGCGATCGATTTTTTTTCGGGCGGCTGGCAATAATGGGGCGATGCAGGCGAACTAGTGGTGCGTTTCAATGACCACAGTGCCGTTTCCTTTCAGATCCAAAGTGAGGTGTCGTTACATGCCAATGTTCTCGTTCACAGAAAAAGAGTGGGATAAGATTCGTCCTTCGTCGGTCAAAAAGACTGGCATCGGTGATGCCATCAAGGGAGTTCTCAAGGGACTGCCCAACGACATCAAGTCGCTCGACACCGACAAAGAGTGCGAGAAAGCGATCGCTCTGCTTAATGAACTGGACAAGGCACTCGACAACGCCGCCGGACAGCTCAAAAAGAACGCCAAGGACGACAAGCATGGCGCTGCTGGCAAAGTGAAGGATTGGCAAAAGGAAGTGACCGAAGCGGCGCAAATGGTTGCGCTCCAAAAGAACAAGCTTGCCTACAAGCTGGCTGAAGAAGCGGTCGAAGAGAAAATGAACACCATTCTCGAGCAAGTCGAGGATTCGATCGTTCAAGCTTCGCGGCTGACGACCACCCTCACCAAAGATATTCGAGATGGTAAGACGATCGATGTTCCCAAACTCGCCATCGATCTGCAGAACTTCCGCAACGCACTGCGCGACGGCAACAAGGCAACCACTCGCAGCTCGTTCATCGGATTGATCAAGTTCCTCGATCCATTCCATAAGGATGGACTCGATGTGAAGAAGATCGAGATGCCGAAAGTCTGCAAACAGATCGAGACCAAAAACACGGCGCTCGAACAGCTCTGCGATTTGATGGGGGAAGCTTTGGCCGATGCGGTCGAGGCACAAAGTAACGTGCAAGGGGATGGTCCCCTGGAACGCGAGACCAAGAATCTGGTCGACTTGTACAAGCAAACCAATCAAACGATCAAAGGCTACGCCACCAGAGCGAAGCAGCTGTTGTCGCAAACCACTCGCGGCGTGACAGCGGTGAAAGGTTCGCAAGAAACCGATACCAGCAAGTTGATTACTGTCCTCGGCAAACTGCACGATGCACTCGACAGTTACGAAGACGAGATGCTGGCCGAGAGCTACCGCTCGCGCAATGCGGCTGGCGATATTCAAAAGTTCTACACCGATCTCACCAAAAAGCCTGGCTTTGGCCCCGAGCTGAACGGCGTGGTCCGCGACTGGCGGTCGACTGTGTTCGACACCGTACGACGCTGCACCGCCCCCATCGCCGAAGCCAAGAAGGTGCTGGATGAAGGGGTCGAATACCTTGCTTCCATGGGCGGCACCACCGCCTCGCAAGTCGACACGCTGGCCAAGAAGATCGATACCGATCGTCGCGCAATCGCCGGCAAGTATGGCGCTGCTGTTTCGTAAGCTTCCGCAGTTATCTGCTCGCTCGTGATTGCCTCGCGGGAGCAGAAGCAGAGCCTCGCTAAACGAACACGCCCGGCGCAATGAACCAGCGCCGGGCGTTTTGTTTTTCTTGGCGAGTTGCTTGAGCTGTCACCTGAGTTCTTGCCGACTAGCCTCGCTTGGGTCGTGGCACCTTCGCGCCACCTTGGCTCCGCTTCCCCTTCTTGCGATTCGCCCCAGGACGATAGGCTTCGAGTTTCACCTCGCTCACTCGTTTTCCTTTGGCGTCGCGCAGCTGTGTAATCCGATCGCGCAGCGCACCGGCCCGTTCGAACTCGAGTTTCTCGGCAGCTTCAAGCATTTCCGCTTCGAGTTCGCTCAGGAGCTCTTCGGTGATCACTTCCTCTTCGTCGACCCGTCCGACAGCGGCGTTTGCGTCGCGATGCGCGGCCATCGCACTTTCGATTCCTGCGCGAATATGCTTTTTCACCGTCTCGGGCGTAATCCCATGCTCGAGGTTGTAAGCCTCTTGAATCGCGCGCCGGCGCGAGGTCTCTTCCATCGCCAGCCGCATCGATTCGGTGATCTTGTCGGCATACAGAATCACCTTGGCATTCACGTTACGTGCCGCGCGACCAATCGTTTGAATCAGCGATGTTTCGCTCCGCAAGAAGCCTTCTTTATCGGCATCCAAAATCGCCACGAGCGAAACTTCGGGCAAGTCCAACCCTTCGCGGAGCAGGTTCACTCCAATCAGCGCTTCGAACTTCCCTTGTCGCAAATCGCGCAGCAGCTCCACCCGTTCAAACGCATCGAGCTCGCTATGCAGCCACTTGCACGCCACCTTCTGCTGCACCAAATAGGCCGACAAATCTTCTGCCAAACGTTTCGTGAGCGCGGTCACCAGCACACGTTCTCCGACCGCTGCCCGCTCGCGAATTTGCTCGAGCAAGTGCTGCACCTGACCCCGCGCAGAAACCACTTCGATCACCGGATCGAGCAGCCCTGTCGGCCGAATGATTTGCTCCACCACTTCGCCTTGCGACTGCAGCAGTTCGTAGTCGTTTGGTGTCGCCGAGACATACACCACTTGCTTGATTTTCTGCTCCCACTCCTCGAATTTCATCGGCCGATTGTCGAGCGCACTGGGCAAGCGAAAGCCGTGCTCAACGAGTGTGATCTTGCGTGCACGATCGCCGTTGTACATCGCTCGCACTTGCGGAATCGTGACGTGCGATTCGTCGATGATCAGCAGATAGTCTTCGGGAAAAAAGTCGTACAGCGTGTCGGGGGTGCTTCCCGGGGGACGCCCCGCTAGCGGTCGGCTGTAGTTCTCAATCCCTGGGCAATGTCCCACTTCCTGCAGCATCTCGATATCAAACCGCGTGCGCGCACTCAGCCGCTGCGCTTCGAGCAGTTTGCCATGCTCGCGCAGTTCGTTCAGCCGCTCGTCGAGTTCCTGCTTAATCGTCTCGATAGCTCCCGCAATCCGCTCTTCTGGCAAGACAAAGTGCTTGGCCGGGTAGATGAACAGCTGATCTTGCGTCGCCAATGTCTCGCCGCTGATGGGGTTGATGAACGACAGCTTCTCGATATCGTCTCCCCACAGCTCGATGCGAAACGCATACTCTTCGTACGAAGGCCAGATCTCGACACAATCGCCACGCACACGAAACTTGCCACGTTCAAACGCAATGTCGTTTCGGTCGTACTGAATATCAACGAGTCGGCTCAGCACTTCATCGCGGTCGATCGCTTGGCCCACACGCAGCGGCACCATCATCGCCTTGTAATCTTTGGGCGATCCTAAACCGTAGATGCACGACACGCTGGCGATGATGATCACATCTTGCCGGCTTACCAGCGAACTGGTCGAGGCCAATCGCAAGCGGTCGATCTCTTGGTTGATCGACGCATCTTTTTCGATATAGATATCGCGCTGCGGAATGTAGGCTTCCGGCTGATAGTAGTCGTAGTAGCTGACGAAATAGTGCACCGCGTTGCGTGGGAAAAACTCTTTGAATTCGGAGTACAGCTGCGCTGCCAGCGTCTTGTTGTGCGAGATCACCAGCGTCGGCTTCTGCACCTGCTGAATCACGTTCGCCATGGTGAACGTTTTGCCCGAACCGGTGACGCCGAGCAGCACCTGGCTCCGTTTATTGGCGCGGATTCCCTGCACCAGTTTTTCGATCGCTTGCGGCTGATCTCCGGCAGGCTGAAACTGACTTTCGAGTTGGAATGGCACCGCGTAGGTCCTTCTCGCCTGAGTTCGTCGTACGCGAAGCCCGGAAGCTGGTCGCGTGTCACTGGCCGGTTTACCACCCCAGGCCAACCCACTATTCTACCGAGATGCGCTATCAAAAGGTGTGTCTCGAAGGTTTTGGCTATTCGCTCCCCCCCGAAACGATCTCCAGCGACGAGATCGAGCGGCAGCTTGCGCCCCTCTACAGCCGGCTTCGGTTGCCCGAAGGTCGGCTCGAACTGATGTCGGGGATTCGCGAGCGTCGGCTCTGGCCCCGGGGAACTCGGCCCAGCGATCACAGCATCGCCAGCGGGCTCGATGCAATTCGCGAAACAGGGGTCGATCCCGCGCGCATCGGCGTCCTCATTCACGGCAGCGTATGCCGCGACTATCTCGAACCGGCCACAGCCGCCCGGGTTCACCACAATCTGGGACTTCCCAAAAAATGCCTCGTCCACGATTTGTCGAACGCCTGTCTCGGCATCCTGAGTGGCGTAGCGCAAGTTGCCACGATGATCGAAATCGGACAGATCGACGCCGGCATTGTCGTCGGCAGTGAAGACTCGCGCTCGCTGCTGGAAAGCACCATTGCCGAACTCAATCGAAACGAGTCCCTCACCCGCGAGTCGGTGAAACCAGCGTTCGCTTCCCTGACGATCGGTTCCGGCAGTGTCGCTGCCGTTCTCGTCCACGAGAAGCTGAGCCGAACCGGCAATAAGCTCCTCGGCTTCGCCGCCCGGGCTCACACCGAGCACTATCAACTTTGCGAAGGGGGAGTGGAGTCGGGCAATTCGATCCTGATGCAAACCGACTCCGAACGGCTACTCATCGCTGGGCTTGAAACCGGCCGGGAGACATTCGACGACTTTCTCGCCGAACTCAGCCTCACGCGCGACGTGATCAGCAAATCGATTTGCCACCAGGTTGGCGGCGCGCATCGCACGCGGATGCTCCAGTCGCTCGGTCTGGCAGCGGAGCGCGACTACGCCACGTTTCCTTGGATGGGAAACACCGGTAGTGTCGCTTTGCCACTCGCCATGGCACTCGCGGTCGAAGAGAACTTTGTGACGCGTGGCGACCGCGTGGCGTGGCTCGGCATCGGTTCAGGAATCAACTGCCTGATGATGGCGGTCGACTGGCAAACGACCCTCTCCACCCGCCGCAAAACCGCTTTAGTCTCTCCGTAGATCTTGACCTGCGCTAAGCCTAGGTGCGACGGTGTGGCTGTACTTGGCGCAGCTCAAAACAGTTTGGGCTTCTTCGCTTTGCACACTGCTGGACAAGCCAGCAGTGCCACCCAGTTTTGCGTGGCATTGATCGATAAACGAAGTCGTAGTGCTTCGTCTAACGATCAATGTCAGGCAGCAATAAGCAGGCTTCCATCCAGTGTGCCACTGGGCTCTGCCCAGTGAGAAGTGTAAATAGGTTCTATGTTTCAGACAGATTTTGCCCAAAACATCGGTTCCAGCTTCTGCACTGGCAAAATGCCAGTGGCACCCTAAAACGCCTGACATTGATCGATAAACGAAGTCGTAGCTCCGGCTGCACCGGACAAAATCACTGCACTGGTCAAGCTTGCTACGACTCGCTCTTCATCGCGCGGCTGATGATGTCGGCGTCGAAATAATTGATGCTCATGCCGGCATCGACCACCAGCGACTGCGCCACGATGCCGCTTGAACGTGGGCTGAGCAAAAACACCGCCACATCGGCCGCTTCCTGCGTCTCGACCGCCTTTTTTCGCGGAATCACTTGCTCGGCGTACAAGTACGAATCGACATACCCGGGGATCCCCGCCGACGCGCTCGTCTTCAGCAGTCCCGGAGAGACTGTGTTGAAGCGGACTTTGGAAAATCGGCTGAACGACTTGGTAAGGAACGCAATCGACGAATCGAGCGCCGCTTTAATCGGCGCCATATAGCCGTAGTTCTCGCTCGCCATCTTCGTCGTGCTGATCGAAATCGTCACGACCGACGCATCGTGGGCGAGCTTGTTTTTCAGCGCGTTGCAAAGAGCGGTGAGCGAGTAGCACGAGATATCAACCGCCTGCAAAAACGCCTTTTTGGGCGTCTCGTGAAACGGCTTCATCCCGTCGCTGTAGTCGGCAAAGGCGAGCGAATGCACTAAGCCGTCGAATACTTCTTCACGCGACGAAAGTTCGGCAGCTAGCTGCGCGATTTGATCTTCGAACTCGACGTCACAGACCAGCACTTCGCACGCCGGAAAGAGCTTGGCAACTTGTTCGCGCCGCGCTACGCTGCGCACCACCAGCGTCACCAGACTGCCACATTCGAGAAGTGATTTGGTGATCGCCGCCGCGACACTTTTTTTGTTGGCGACACCGAAAATCAAAAACCGCTTTCCGCTGAGCTTGAGGAAGTCCATTTAAGCCACCTTGGTGATCGTCACGGCAAACGACAGCGTCGCGGTCACTTTGCCGCCACAGGTGACCTTCGACGACAGGAAGTAAGCATCCCCCAAACGCTCGTCGAGCTTCACGTCGATTTCGATCGTGTCACCCGGCCGAACCATTCGCTTGAATTTCACGTCGTTTAAGCGAGTGGCGACCGGAACTCCTCCCGATCCATCGTCGGGATGGATTTTGCTCATCAGCACAGCCCCGGTTTGCAAGCTCGCTTCGCACATCATCACCCCCGGCATCAGCGGAAAGCCTGGGTAGTGACCTTGAAAAAAGAACTCCTCCCCCGAGAGCGTTTTTTTACAAACAATCCGCTCGGGCTCCCACAAAACAACCTCGTCGACGAGCAGCATCGGCGGGCGGTGAGGGATCGCAGCATGGATTTGAGCGAGCGTCATCGGAGAGTATCTCGAGGCAAAAGGGGGAAGTGAAAAAGGGGATCGCTACAGCTCGACCGTCGCCGAGGTGTCGGGAGCTTTCATGAGCTGCGCATCGACGCTGCTGGCGACGATCACCCCATAATTAATCGCGCCGAGCCAGCCCGACATGATGATGCCGACACTTCCCGCGTGATAGAGCCCGCGCACTTGCTCGGGGAGCGCGCGGCTGACAGCCAGCCCCTCGAACTTGGTCCCAAAGCTGGCCCCTTCGACATGCGCTGTGTAGTGCTGAAACGTCTTGGGGGTCGAAGCTTCGACGTGATCGAGCCGCTGGCGAATGTTCGGCACGTACTGATCGAGATGGTCGAGCGTACTCTCGATCAGCTCTTGTTTGCTCGCTTCGTACGCTGCTTCGTCGAGCGTGGCCCAGTCGCTGTAGTGAGCGTTGGTGCTCGACACGATCAAGCAGCGGGGACGTCCTTGCGGACGAGTGCGCGGATAATAAAACGAGTAGGTCCGGCTCGTGACATCGCGGCTGAGGAGCAGATCGGTCCGAAACTCTTTGGCGGTCGACGTGAAGAACAGATCTCCCATGCTCTCGTCGATCAGCTCGTCCGGTTTCATGCCGATGTAGACCTGGGTGCTGCTGTTGTTGAGCCGCACCGCTTGCGTGTCGTCGAGAAACTTTCGATCGAAATGTTCAGGCCCCACGAGCTTCAGAATCGTGGCCTTCAAGTTCGAATTCGAAACCACTGCGCGCGTCTTGATCGTCCGGCCATTGATTTGCACGCTTCGGACCGAGCCTTGCTCGACATTGATTTTTTCGACGTTGCATTTGATTCGGACATCGACGCCGCTTTTGAGCAGGTCTTGATGCATCAGCTCGACGAGGCGATCGGTTCCCCCTTCGAACGTGAAGACCCCTTTGGACATGAAGTTCGAAAAGACGATGCCGTAGGTGATGGCGGGGTCTTCAAGCGTGCTGCCGTTGGCGTAGACAATCGGCTCCATCAACAGCCGGACCACATCTTGGCGACCGGGAAAGAATCGCTCGAACAGCTGACCGGTGGTCATCGACTGATCGTCGTAGAAATTCATGTTTCGCGCGGCATCGAAAAAGTCATTCACCGTTTGTGGCGCGATGCCAAACTTGGTGGTGAGCAAATTCGTGAAGTCCTCGCGATCGTAGCTCGTGGTGAGCGAGAACATCGGGTTGTCGAAGCGAATCGCTTTGAGCTGTACGATCGAGTCGGCGATTTCCTTGGTCCAGTAGCGGCGACACGATTTGATCATGCCGTAGGGAAAGCCGTGGAGCGAAACGTCGAAGATGTGACCGCCGGGACGTTTGAACCAGGTGGCCATGCCGCCGAGTTTGTAGTGCTGTTCGGCGAGCATCACGCGATAGCCAGCGCGGCCCAAGATATTCGCAGCTGTGAGCCCCGCGAGACCGCTGCCGATCACGACCACGTCGTACTCATCGCGGGCATCTTTGAGAAAGTCTTTTGGCATATCTGAAAAATGGTTCTAGCTGGAAATGGTGCTGACGAGGCTCAGCGATCAAGCGGGAGCCGGGGCCGGAACGATCGGCGAGTGTTCTGCCGCTGCTATTTGAGGCAGTGCATGTTGGCCATGCCGATGCCACTCATGATCGAGCCGATGATGCCGACATATCCTTGGTCGGTGCCGCACAAAAACAACCCATCGAGATGGGTGCGGCCGTCGAGTTTTTTCTGAGGGGCCCCGTAAACCGCGCCGTTGTCGTGCCAGGTGAAGCGGCGGATCGTGTTGGGGGTGAACATGTCGGTGTCGATCACCTGGCTGCGATAGTCGGGAACAAAACGGACGGCGGAGGCGACCAGTCGATCGTACCAGCGGAGCTTCGCGAGGCGATACTCGTCGGGGGTGAGCGTTTGCCAGCGGCCGAAGTCGGCAATGGCGGTGATGCGGACCACGCCATCGGCGAGCGGCGCATCGCTGGCGGCATATTCAAAATTGTTCGGCGAGCAGACGACACCGGTCCGAACATCGCAGAGGTCGCTCGTGGGGCGTCGCCAGTGAAATTTTTCGCTGTCGTTGTAGAACACAATCGTGCGGTCGTGGCCGAGCGATTTGGGTTCTTTCGCCAGGATGCTGATCGACTCGCAAAAGCTGAGCTGCCCCGCTTTATCGGGGGCGAGTCGAGGGACGTCGTCGCACATCCGCATCGTTTCCACCGAACCGGCCGACGAAAGAATGTTGCGGGCGGTGAGGTGCTCGCCATTCTCGAGTTCGACCCCCACAGCGCGATGGCCGTCGGTGAGGATCCGTTTCACGCCGCTGCGCAGCTTGAGCTGACCACCGAGTTCGCGAAAACGTTTCACTAGCGTCTTCAGAATCAGACGAACGCCGGCATGGGGCCGCGCCATTCCTTCCAGGAAGATGCTGCGAAACATGATGCAAAACTGACCCCAGTCCATGTCGTCTTCACGGGCGTTGCCGTACCACATGAGGGGGCAGAGGAGCATTTCGATCAGCAGCGGATCGGTGATGGTTTCGGCCAGGACGGTGCGGGCCGAAAGTTCGAATAGCTCTTGGTTCAGATCGTCGTAGTCGACAATTTTTCCGAGGAGCTTTTGGTAGTGATCTTTTTGATGAGGAAAGCGGGCAGCGATTTCGGCTTCGAGGAGCGCGGGATCGTTGTTGAACTTCAGCTGCACGCCGGGGAAGGCGATGCTCGACCCGATTTGGGGTGCGAGGGCGAAATCGTCCCACTGAAAGCGGAGCTGTCGAAGCAGCCGCGCGAGAGGCCCTTTTTTCGCGCCGCGGGGGGTGAAATTGGTGAGGGCATGCAGGCCGACATCGTAGTCGCGACCCCGGAGGCGGTAGAAAGAGTTCAGGCCGCCGATGGTGGTGTGACGCTCGAGGACGCACACTTTTTGGTCGTAGTAGGCCAGGCGAATGCCGGCAGCGAGGCCCGACATCCCGGCGCCGATGATAATGGTGTCGTAGGCGTTTTTGCCGTCAATCGTGGTCGCAAGTGCGGGAGCGGTCGACTCGCTGGGGCTCGCGGCGGGCGGCGTATCGGAAGCGGTCATAGCCGGTGGCTCGCAATATCGGAAGCGAGAGAGCATCGCAGCGAGCAACAAGGGAGTCGCTGGCGACGGCGGGGAATTTCTTCGCCAGCGGTCGCCCAGAAACTCGCGGCTCCTACTTCTTCACGATGTCCTTCATCTTGGGTTCAAGATAGGTGACGGTGGAATGCATGCTCGCGAGATTCTTATAGTCTTCTTCGGGAATCTGAATGCGATGGCGCTTGCGGAGTTCCATCACGATATCGAGGAAGTCCATGCTGTCGAGTTCGAGCTGTTCGCGAAACGCTTTTTCATCGACCAGTCCGCTGAGATCCTCATCGGGGGCAATGTCGGACAGAATGTCGAGGATTTCCTCGCGGATTTCAGCGGGAGTCATGAAATGCCAGTCTCCGAAAAACGGTCGATAAGGTTCAGTTCAGCGGCGGATCACTTGTCGTCATAGCGAGCGACGATCACCACCGAGTTTATGCCAAGCATGCCAAACGAGTTATTCAAAATATAACGAACTTTGCCGATTTCGCGAGGTGTGCCCGAGACGAGGGTGGTGAGTGCACAATCGGGGTCGAGCTCGTCAACGTTAATCGTGGGGTGGCAGATGCCATCGACAAACGATGGCAAGTTGCCTGCCAGTTCCAGGGCGCCAGCAGCCCCCATCGCGTGACCGATGAAGCTCTTGGTGTTGTTAAAGTGCGTGCGGTTGCTGGAAGCGAAGACTTTGCGTAGGGCTTCGCATTCCTGCGTGTCCCCTTGGCCGGTGCCAGTGGCGTGGGTGCTGACGATATCAATATCGCTCGCGGTGAGTCCGGCACGTTTCAGGGCCAGTTCGACGCACTCTGCCTGCCGCTCGGGGTTCGGGAGGACGAAATCGGTGGCGTCGGTGTTGATGGCGTAGCCAGCCAGTTCGGCATAGATCTTTGCGCCGCGGGCTTTGGCATCACTCAGCCGCTCGAGCGTGAAGACACAGCCTCCTTCGGCGACGACGATGCCGTTACGAGCGACGTCGAACGGGCGGGAAGCCTTGGTCGGATCGGTGTGGGTGGCGAGTGCCCCTTGGCTCTTGAAGCTCGCAAAAATGCCGAAAGTGTGAATGCTTTCGCTCACACCACCAGCCAGGGCGAGATCGCAGTCCCCCAGGCGGAGCATCTGTGCCCCTTGCACCAGCCCTGCATTGCCAGCGGCACAAGCGGCGCCGATGGTGTAGTGCGGACCGGTGATCCCCATGTTGAGGGCCGCTTCGCCCGCCGGATTGTTAGCGACGGTGCGGGGATTATGGTGGTGCGACCAGTAAGTGACGTCGTAGTCGTACCCTTTGAGGGCGTAGATTTCGTTCTCGGTTTCGACGTTGCCGTGCTCGGTAACTCCAAGATAGATACCGACTTTCGAGCGGTCGATGGCGGCCAAATCGATCCCCGCATCACGCACCGACTCGTTGCAGGCGTAGATCGCCACGCTGCCTGCGCGGGTGCCGCGGCGGATATCTTTTTTCGACTGATAGCGGAGGGCGTCGAACGAGCAAACACCGGCCAGTGTGTCGCCGACGTAGCGGATTTCGTACTGCACCACGCCGCTCTTGCCGGCCAGCAGAGCTGCACGGAACTCCGTCAGGTTGTTGCCGTTAGGAGAAGTGAGTCCGATGCCGGTAATCACAATCCGCTGGCTGTCGGGCAGCTGCTCGCAGGCGGGGGCTGTCATGGCACAGTGACTACCGGAGAGGGACACGAAAAGGACTGCCGAAGGCGACGCCTTCCAGCGTGTGGCCACTTGGCCAGGCACGGGCAGTGGGGAAACCTTCAAAATTACCGGTTGCAACGCGCGGTCGCAAGGTAGCAGGGGGCTGCTCGGCGGCTGGCGGGCCGTTATCGCTCGCCGGCGAGGGTCTCTTCAACCTCCTGCCTCGCCGAGGTGGGAAAGATCACCGTTAACCGCTCGCAGCGCTCGCAAGCGGAGGCCAGAACACTCAAATAAATCCCGAGTTGATCGCCCCCGGTGTAGAGCGGCAGGTCGGCATGCACGAGCTCGATTTTTTTCTGCGGGAACCAAGAAAAATCGGCCAGACATTCTTCGAGCGCGTCCCAGTTTTGCCCGAAGTAGTGGGGGAGCTGAAGTTTCGTGGCGAGGGCCCGCAGCAACTTCTGCTTACTACGGAGCCCGGCGGGTAAACGGGCCACGAACTTGTCGCGGCTCGCTTCGGAGCTCGATTCAGCAGAATCATCAGCCGTATCGCGGTAGACAAACATGCGTGGGAAGTCTCGTGGCGAAAGTCGTGATTGGTGGGGCGAGATTGGTGTCGAGGGATGCAAGGGAGCGTCTATCGATCGAGTGCGTGGCCGTTGGCTAGTGCGTGAGCTGCGCTCTAATCGGCCCGATCGAGGCGCTGGAACGTTTCGTAATGGTCGGCTGTGTAGTAGCGTTCCCCATCTTCACCCGAAACGATCCGCTGCGGGCCAGGGCCGCCGAGGCGTGGCGTCGGGTGGACCCATTCGCGATAGTGCCCCCGTCGTTTGCTCGGGAGCCGGCGCTCGCGATTTTGGAACACGATTCCGTCGTTGCGATATTGCGGCAATTCTTCCCCGCGATCGATCCGCTCGAGGGTTTCCGAGAGATCGACATCGCCCCGAAAAACCACTCGCCCCGATTGATCGGTGATCGTCACATCCTCGATCAGCGTCGTCAGTTGGCTGTCGCGCTCGGTGCTGGGAGGAGGCGTCGGGGCCGGTTTCTCGAGCGGCTTTGACTTCTCGATCGTACGGACGTTGGGACGCTTCTGCGTGGTAGTTTCGGGCGTAGCATCAAGCTGGTCGTCGACGCTGCTGTCGGCCGAAGCGTCGTCGGCGGCGGGATCCTCAGGTGCAGAAGTGAGGAGCTGATCGAATTTTCCCCAGTTCACCTGCACGATCCCGGCCCGATCGAGCACGAACATGACGACCAGGATCGCCGCCAGCGTAGCGATGCCGGCGAGGGTAAACCGAGGCGTGCGGGGCTTAGGCACGGGAGAAGTGCGCGACGAGGCCATACAAGGACCTTCAAGGGTGACAAGGGAAGAACTGACGCCGCCGAGCGAATCACTTTTGCGGGGGCACTGGGTTGGTCTATCATCGACCAGGCGATGTGCGCTGGCAAGTTCAGCGCGGGTGACGTAGAACATGCGCTAGAGCACGACCCCGCACGGCTCTTCAACAGGCGACGACGATTTCTTAGAAAAAAAGTAGAGAAAAGCGACGATGGGCATTCGAATCGAAGTCATTGATTTCTTCGACGAGACAAACCGCACCCTGGTGCACCGCGTGCCACCCGATGGCTCGGCCGATATTAAGATCGGCGCGCAGCTGATCGTGCAGCCGAACCAGGAAGCGGTGTTTGTGCGGAGTGGTCAGGCGCTCGACAAGTTTGGTCCCGGGCGACACACCCTGACCACTTGGAACGTGCCGATCCTCACCCGTTTGCTCACGATTCCTTGGGAAAAATCGCCGTTTCAGGCCCAAGTTTACTTCGTAGGGCTGCAGACATTCCTCGATCAAAAATGGGGAACGCGTCAGCCAATTACGGTGCGCGATCGCGATTTCGGCATCGTCCGTCTGCGGGCCAATGGCAAGTTTGCCTACCGCGTGGCCGACAGCGTGAAGTTGCTCGATGAACTGGTGGGAACGCAAGGGAAAACGACCACCGAGGAGATCACAGCGTATCTCAAGGATTTGATCGTTGCGCGGCTGACCGACATCATCGGGACGCAGCAAATCAGCCTGCTCGATTTACCCGCGAAATTCGACGAGCTGGGAAAAGATTCGACCAACTCGATCAAAGCCGACTTCGAAAAATTTGGCCTCGAACTGGTCGACTTTTTCATCAACGCGATCACACCTCCCGAAGAAGTGCAGAAGGCGATCGATACGCGCAGCAGCATGGGAGTGATTGGCGATTTGCAGGCATTTACAGCGTATCAGGCAGCCAGCAGCCTCACCAAACTAGCCGAACAGCAGGGGGGAGGAGCCGGCGCAGCGATGGGCATGGGGATGGGAGCTGGCTACGGCATGATGCTGCCGCAGATGATTCGCGAGGCGATGGCAAATAATCCGCAGGTGAATAGCAGCCAGTTTGCACCACCCCCTGGCACTGCAACTGCAGCCTCGCCTGCTGCGGGCACCGCAGGACTCGATCTCTCGGGGCTGGCAGCGGCGAAGGTGACGCCGGTTGACCCAAAGCAACTGGTTCGCAGTGTTGCGCAGACCTCTGCCTGGCAACTGCTCGAATCGGGCGATGCGTGGCAAATTGTGGTCCCGGTCGGAAGTTTGCGCAAGCAAACGGTGGTGGTCCGCTTCGATCAGAAGGACTCGAGCGGCTTGCCGGTGATCAGCTACACCAGCGTTTGCGGACCGAGCACGCCAGAAAACGCCATTCAGCTGCTGAAGTTCAACACCCAGATGGTGCTGGGAGCCTTTGCGATTCAAAGCACCGCCAGCGGCGATGTGGTGGTGGTTTGCACGAGCCAGCTCGCCAGCACGACAACGGCGCTCGATGTCAGCCGCTCGATCAACACGATTGCCTGGCAGGCCGACAAAGTGGAAGAGCAAATCGTCGGCAGCGACCAGAATTAAGGGCGCATGTTCGCTCGGCGGAATCGCAGCGCACCACGCGTCTTGATAGCTCAGGTTGCTTGCCAGCCTGAGCTGTCGTACGCCACGTCTCCCCAGGGACAGCCCTAAAAAATGCCAAAGCGGTACAAACCTCGTGGCTTATGCGAGTGCTGCTTAAATGATCGTTCAATTCCTAGGCAATTACGACAACATCTGCCAGATTGCTAGAAAGGTATCGGCATCCTCGCCGAGCAAATCATTTACCGCAGATGAACTAGCAGCAATCATTGGATTGTCTCCTAGCAAAATGCTGGAAATCCTCGTTGACTTGTATCACCGTGACTGGATCGTTTGCTTGGGCACTGTTTGTAGTGAATCGACAAATTCGCAGGCGAAGTGGAGTGTTCGTGAACATTGGAGTCTGACCGTTGATCGCCACTACGAAGTTCTAGCTATAGAGGCGAGTCGCTATCGTCTCCTCAATAATGTCAACGATCCATGCCTGTTTCATCGGTCGTTGTTTCAGATAGTCGATCCCACGGTTCCCGACTTCTGGTCGCACTCATCTGAACCGGAAGAGTTTGCTTGTAACGGACCCATGCATTGGCACGTGCCCGGATACTGGGAGCGATATCACGACGAAGAAGTTGCCATTCGCGACAACTTCTGGAAGTTTGTAAAAGAACGTTATCCAGCGACTTTCCAAGAGCGTAAGCCGTTGCGTTAGAGTGACTCTGCTCGGCGTAGGTCAACACCGTTGTGATCGCGCGAACTACTTTCGCAGTTCGGCGATCTTGATGTTGCGAAACGAGAGATCGGTCGTGGGGTCGTGTCCTTGGATCTGCAGCGTGCCAGCTTCGGTTCGCAGGCCATTGCGCGGGTTTTTATCGGCCTTGCGCTCGTCGGTCCAGGCGGTGACCGGATAGCCGTTCACCCACACCTCGATATTGGCCCCATCGGCTACCACGGTTTTGTAAAGCCAGGCGAGATCGTCGGCCACGACGAGCCGGGCATTCACGCGACGAAAGATCGCGCCGGTTCCATGATCGACCGGCTGGGTCCGATCGCCGTTTTTATAGCCGTTGTGAATTTGGCTCTCGTAGCCGTTGGTTAGTTCCTTCGGAATCGACCGGAAGAAAATGCCGCTGTTCAGCTCTTTGGCGTGCGTCATGCACTCCAGTTGCAGGACAAAATCGCCGTAGGCGCCGTCGCTCTCGAGCGCTCCCCGCCCATTCTTCACCTTCAGCAGTCCATCCTCGCTGACACTGAACTCGCTCTTCGACCCCTCGGGCTGCGACCATCCAGTTAGATCCTTGCCGTTAAAAATTGGCGCAAGCGCCAGTGGCTTCAGATGCACATTCTTGAAAGCGATCGCGCCGGAGTTGAGTTGCAGCCCGATATAGCCTCGTCCGGGGGGCATCTTGTCGGTGTAGGTATACAGCTCCTTGTCGTCGTGCTTCACCGTCACTTTGTCGCCCAGCAACGTCACATGCAGCGTGTGCCATGCATTGTCGGTCACAATTCCTTCCGCTTTTTCGCGGCCCACGAGGCTGCCGGTCGGAAAACCGTTCGATGGCGGGGCGATGTTCAGCTCATAGCAGCGGGTTGTCACATCCTCGAGTTCAGCCACCGTGGGAGTGCGCAGAAAAATGCCGCTGTTGGTCTCGGGGGTCGCTTGGTAGTCGAGCCGCAACTCGTAGTCGGAAAATTGCACGTGCGTGCAGAGGAGCCCCTTTTCACCTTCAGAAACAGTGATGGCCCCCTCCTTCACGGCCCAGTTCGCTTTGCTGTAAGCCTTCCAGCCAAATAAGGTCTCGCCATCGAACAGGGCGATCCAGCCAGCCGCTAGATCGGCGTCGCTCAGCACGCGCGGGGCCTGGGCGACCGGTTGGCGCTGCTCGGCATCAGCAGCGGCTGAAGGGGCTGGCTTGTCTTTCGCCGCGACCTCGGTGGAGGCGACTGGACTTGGGGCCGTTGTGGTTTCGGAGTACGAATTGATGCAGCCCAGGGATGGGAGCAGTCCAGCGGCGATCAAAACGAGACGCGTAACTTGGAAGCGGCCGGTGAACCAACGGGGGAGCGTGATCGGCATGGTGAAATCTGCAAAGCAGGGAGAGTGTGGGGATAAAGAGCGCTCAGGGAAGCGGCTCCCGTGGAGTCGGTCAAAGTTTATCCGATCGTTGTCGCGCTCGCGACCAACTTTCCCCTGGGGTGAACTTTCGAGCCCCCAGCCGCCACCCAAAAGCCGACGGCGGAGACGTTTGGGTTGAATGCGACCACAGCGGGCGAGTATATTTCGAGTCTCGCTTTTGCTGTCAGCTTCTCTCCGCGCCTCTCCGCGACCACCACGGCGAACCTTCTTTTGTGTTCCGCTTTTAAAATCTGTTCCGCTTCGAAAACGCAAGGCTTATGAACTCCGATCACGCACCCGCTGCACTTTCGCGTCGTCACTTCCTCGCCGGAGCTGCCGCTGCCACCCTCGCCGGCTCTTCGCTCTTTTCTTCGCCATTTGCCGCTGCTGAGGACAAAATGCCGGGCTTCAGGAAGGCTGTGAAATGGTACATGGTTCAGGTTCCCGGCAGCGTGCTCGACAAGTTCAAGCTCCTCAAGGAACTCGGATTCGACGGTGTCGAACTCGATAGCCCCGGCCCCTTAACTGTCGAAGAGGTGCTGAAGGCCAAGGACGAAACGGGGCTCGAAGTCCCCGGTGTCGTCGATTCGGTCCACTGGAACAAGCGTCTCTCGGACCCCAATCCCGACGTGCGTGCCGAGGGGCTCGAAGCGCTCAAGACCGCCATGAAGTTCAGCAAAGATATTGGCGGCACCAGCGTGCTGCTGGTTCCCGGTCGCGTCACCGCCGACGCCACCTACGAGCAAGCGTTCGAGCGCAGTGTCGCTGAGATCAAGAAAGTGACCGGACTGGCCGACGAAATGGGGATCGACATCCTCATCGAAAACGTCTGGAACGATTTCCTTGTCGCGCCGCAGCAGATGGCCGACTTCATCGACGCCTGCGAATCGTCGCGCGTCGGTTCATACTTCGACATCGGCAACACGGTCCGCTATTCGCCTCCAGCCGAGTGGGTGCCGATTCTTGGCAAACGGATCAAGAAGCTCGACATCAAGGACTATAAGAAAGTGGCCGAAGGGGAGTCGCTCGGCAAAGGTTTCGCCGCCAAACTGCTCGAAGGAGATTCCGACTTCCCCAAGGTGATGGCCGAACTCAAGAAGGTGGGCTTCACGAGTGGCTGGGGAACGGCCGAAATTCCTGGCGGCGATCGCGAGTGGCTGACCGATGTCGCAGCCCGCATGGATAAGATTTTTGCCAGCTGATCGTCAGTCGAGCCCTAAGCTTTTTCCTTCGATAGGCAGCCTTGATGAGCAACATTAACCCGTACGCTTACACACCAGCCGCTCCGAATCCTTTCGCCGAGCAAGTTGCTGTCCCGACTGGCCCTCAAGTGACGATGTGGCGTAAGGGAAATGTGCTCGTGATGTTTAAGCACGCGCCGATTCCGAAGGAAATCTGCATCCTCAGCAATCAGCCAGCCACACGCACACTGAAGCGAAACCTGACCTGGCATCCGCCACTGGTTTACCTGGCGCTCTTGGCGAATCTGATCATCTACGCCGTCATTGCGATGATCATGCAGAAGAAAGCGGTGATCGATATTCCGCTCACCGAAGAGTGGTATAAGCGGCGACAAACACGGATGCTGATCGCTTGGAGCATTGCCCTCCTGGGAGTGGTCGCTTTCATCGCGGGCGTCGCCAATGCGAATTCCGATATTGTCGGGTTTTTGATCCTCGCGGGGATCGTGATGGTCCTCGGGGCTGCGGTCTATGGCATCGTCGGCTGTCGACTCGTTGTTCCCCAGCGGATCGACGACAACTACGTTTGGCTCAAGGGGGTGCATCCCGATTATCTGAATCGGCTCCCACCTTGGCCGTATAATCCTTAAGGCCAAACGCCTGTCACGAACGACAAAAAAAGAGGGCCGGACTTCTGCACCTGGAGAAGACCGGCCCGTATTTTTTACGACAGCGAGTTTTTCACCGACTTGCCTACTGTTTGGCGATCTTACGCAGCACTTCAATGCCCCGAGCGATCGTTGCTTCCGAGGCGGCATACGAAATCCGAAAGTGGCTGTCGCGCTTGCTGAAAATATTGCCCGGGATGATCAGCAGCGAGTTCTCGATCGCTTTGGCGACAAACTCACTTCCCGTTCCCCAAGGCGCTTTGGGGAAGAGATAAAAGGCACCACCTGGGCTTGGTAGCTCGTAGAGATCTTGCAGCCCCTCGGTGATCATGTCGCGTTTTTTGCGATACGCATCGACATAGGGCTGGATATCGACATCCATCGCCACCGCGCCAGCCCATTGCACCGGCTGCGGCGCGCAGACAAACGTGTACTGCTGCAGCTTGATCATCGTGTCGATGATCTCGGCCGGGCCATGCACAAAACCGAGACGCCAGCCGGTCATGGCGTGGCTCTTCGAGAAGCCGTCGATCACCAGCACTTTGTCGTTGTACTTGGCCGGGGATTCAAACGGCGCGTCGTAGCAAAAGCTTCGATAAATCTCGTCCGAGAGCAGCACAATGTTGTTCTCGGCAGCGATTTCGGCGAGCCCTTGCACTTCGGCTTGTGTCGCCACCACACCGGTCGGATTGGCCGGGCTGTTGAGCAGGATCATCTTCGTGCGCGGAGTGATCGCCGCTTTCACTTTCGCTAGATCGATCCGGAAATCGGGGTAGGTATCGATGATCACCGGCACACCACCGGCCAGCTGTGTGAGTGAGGTGTACATCACGAAGTACGGATCGAACACGATCACTTCGTCGCCCGGATTGATGATCGACAGCATCGCGAGGGTCAGGCCGCCACTGGTGCCGCTGCTGACAAACACCTTCCGATCGGCGTGCCGATACTCTTGCTCGATCGAGGCTTGCAGCTTGTCGCGCAGCACCGGCATCCCTTGCGTCAAAGCATAGGCGTTCTTCCCTTGCTCGATGGCGGTGATGCAGGCGGTTTTAATCTCGGGGGGAACGTCGAAATCGGGCTGCCCAATCGACAGGTTGATCGGGTCCTTCATCTTCCCGGCCAGATCGAACACTTTGCGGATGCCGCTGGAATCAAAAGCACGGGTACGATCGGCAATCCACGACATAATCTGAGCCTCGAGGCGAGAGAGGAACTGGATGGCGGCCCGCGCGAGCGGCGGGCCACGCCTCAAGTATGAAAAGCAAGCGGCTGCAGAGGAAGAGGGCGCAGCCGCAAGAGAATCGCGTCGAGAAAGGTGGAAAGGGGAGGCTTTACGCCGCTGCAATGCCGCTACGGAGCTGCTTTGCGGAATTGCAGCTGTTTGGCATTCCAGCCGAGCGATTTGGCGACCTCGCGAGGATAGCTCCACGGAGTTTCGTCGCCGTAAATCACCACCGGCGACTGAGTGGCGACCATCGCCACCGTTTGGGGCAGGTCGAGGATCTGCTGAACCCCCAGCAGCGGCGTTGCGCTGGTCGCATGGCTCGTGGGAAGATCGTGCAGATCGATGCGGTCAAGCGGTGGTTCGTAGAGCGCGGCGTAGAGCGACGTCGAGGCCAGCGGCCCATGCGCTTCGATCCAAAGGGGAGTTTTTCCGAGCAACTGCTCCGAGCGAATCGTCTGCATTGCGCGGCGGATATCCCATGCCTGCATCAGCTCGAGCGTTTGCCCCAGCAGATAAAACCGACGTCGATTCTGGATCTGCTTGCGATCGGTCTGGTTGAAAGCAGTCGGTCCCGCTCCGCGCGGCGCGACATAGCACATCACCCACGGAAATGCCGCGAACATCTTCGTCGTACTCTCGGCCGATTTGGCATCGGCAGGGGGGAGCGTTTCCTCACGCAGCTGTTCTTCAAAACCGACGCGGTAGGTCGCTAAAAAATTCGACCAGTCGCTGTCTCCCAGCACTTGAAGCACGGCGAGATCGAACTTCTCGAGCCCCGCGCGATGCGCGATGTACATCCGCAGCGGCACATCTTCTTCACTCAGGAAATCGATCGCGCGAAAACGGACGCCCTCCTTCGAAACATCGAACACCGGCTTGGGAAGTGAAGTCGGTGCGCTCGCTGGCCAGTTGCGGAGCGGCAGCTGCTTCAGTGCAGCTTGCCAGCTGGTTGTCATCTCGTTCCACTGCGCCCCGTTTTGCGGAACAGCAGGGGAGGGGGGAAGGGGGACAAACGTGTCGTGGATTTTCGTCGTGATTTCATCGGCAGGGAGCGTTTCGAACACTTTCAGCGTCGGTGGCTCAAAGTATTTCTCGGCCGCGTTTAAGATTGGTCGCGACTCGCCGCGCAAATGCACATCGAGCCAGCGAATCGCTGTCACTTGCAGTTCCTGCGTATCGACGTGCCCACCGCTGGTGATATTCAGGCCCAGGTTGTCGGCCTTGTCATAGAGCTTGTAGATCGAGCGGACTTTGTCGAACGTCCGCACCACGCCATCGAGCGGGAAAATCGGGTCGCTGTCGGTGTTCGCAATCAGGAGCGGGCGGGGAGCAATCATCGCCGCGACAGCCGGATAGTCCCAGCGATAGATGTTCACCATGAACATGCAGTCGCAATGTCCCTCGACACAGCCGTCGACCACATGATTCCGCAGGTCGGTGATCCCTGCGGTGGGAATCGCCACTTTGATTCGCTCGTCGATCGCAGCAATCCACCAGCTGTATGCGCCACCACCGCTGCGGCCGGTCACGCCAATTTTCTCGCCGTCGACTTCTTTCCGCGACTCGAGCAGATCGATGCCGCGCACGCAGTTCCAGGCTTCCACTCCCGCCGGTGTATAGCCGCGCGAGAGCCACCACCACATCCCTTCGCGATAGGTGCCGTGATGAATCCCCTCGAGCTCGCCGAGCTGAATCGTATCGATCACCAGGCAAACATAGCCGTTCTTCGCGAGCCAGCCGCCGTGATGCTGGTAATGGGTTTTGTTCCCCATGCTTTTGCCTTCGTGCGTCACTTTGCCATGTCCGCAGACGTAAAGAATCGCCGGCGCGGGTTTAGTGGTGTCGCGTGGCAGGTACAAATTGCCGGTCACATAGAGCCCGGGACTCGATTGATAGTGCAGCTTCTCGACGATGAAATCGGGATGCTCCACGCGGCCGGTGACTGTCACTTTCAGGTCGGTCTTCTCGGGCATCGGTGACAGGCCGAGCATTTTGTGAAGCTGCAGCTGCATCACCACGCGGCGCGATTTCCAGTCGTCGAGCGACTTGATTCCGCTCAGGCAATCGGCCTCGAGCTTGGCCGTTTCACGCTCGAAATAGCGGGCAAACAGCGCATCGCCACGCGTGGTATCGATGGCGGTCGGCTGTGGTTTGGCTACAGGCGGGGTCTCTTGTGCAGCTGCGGAAAAACTGAGTAGCGCAAGCGTCAGTAGCGACAAGGGGCGAAAGAAACTTCGCATGGCAGGAACTCCGAGGTAGGTGGGCGGAGTGAGAACTGCCGTAATGTCGCGCACACCGCCAGCGATTGCAAGCGGAAAAAAGAGGTCAGCCCTTCGAGGCCAAGAGACAAGGAGACCAGCGACAGGACGAAGGGGACCGAGTTGGTTGACTCTGGTCCCAGGGCTTTATCTCCGATCCCTCTTCCACTACCGCACGCGACACTGGAAGCGAATGATGCCACCTTGGTTCACTTCCAGCGGCTGCTCGATTTCCCAGCGTAGCACGAGCGACTCGCCGTCGTTGGGTTCGGTCAGGAATTTCGCTGGAACGGTGCACGAGGCCGAGCCTTCGACGAACTCGAGCCGGGTCGTCAGGTTGTCGACGATCACCACCTTCTCGACACGTTGATCGCCGACGTTATCAAACCGCAAGGTGAAGTCGACCGTCTCACCCACTTGCGCTTCGCTTCGGCTGGCGATCTTGCAAATCCGCATCCGAGGCGTGCCATGCAGTTCATACACCACCGTCTCTTGCGCTTTGCTGACACCGACATCTTCGCTCGCCAATTTGCCATCGATGATCAGCTGCACCGCTTGATCGCTCGACCAGGCAATCGCTGCCTGCGTCCGCTCGGCCAGGCGAGCTTTTTCGGTCGCTTCAAACACGCCACGCTGAATGAAGAGCAGATCTTCGTGCGGCATGAATCCACGTTCGGCCAGCAGCAGCGACTGGTTGTTTTCGACCAGCAAGCCCTTGGTCCGATCGTTGTAGATAATCACAGGATCAAGCGCCAGCTGCGAAGCAGGCTCCAGAGGCTGCGTGGCTGTGTTAACCGGTGTCCGCTCGAGATGCAAATTCACCTTCTCCGGCTGATCGAGTCCCGCCATCCGCTCGTGAGCTTCGTGCAGCACTGGGGAGGTGACTTTGCGTACCGAGGCAAAGCGAGGTGCATAAATGCAGACACGATTGCTGCGGCTCACTTCGGTTTTGCCATCGCGGGTGTCGTAGTGCACCACCGTATCCTCTTGGTCGAGCCCCGCCACCAAGCGATCGCGCGCACGAATCCGAACGTCGTCGTTCAGGTCGCCACCATCGCACAAGTATTCATCCGAGGGCCACGGCAAGGCGATCCCATCGGGATGCCACATCGGTCCCATATCTTCCGAGAACTTGAAAGGCGCTTTGGGACCACAGCAAGGGCAGGGCTGTCCCTGGTGATGCTGATGCGCTTCAGGGGCGGCGAGATGTGGTGGAACATAGCCGGGTGGTGGCACAGCCATGAAGCTCGGAGGTCCCGTGAACGCTTCGCGCGGAAGCGTTTGCGGAACGTGCTGCTGCGGAGGCAATTGCTCGAACTGCGGAGCTGGAAGCTCGTCACCCACGTGCAGCGTTTCCCCTTGCAGCGGAATCGCTTCTTCACCCGAGACGAGTCGCACATCACCCGCGGACTGCGGAGCAGCGGCTGTCGTCAAAGGAGCGGCAGCTGGTGTCGCCGAACTGCTGACAGCGACCGGCGTTTGCTTGTTCCAAAAACCGAGGCCCCCCATCGGGGTTTTGCATCCGCCCAAGATAACAGCCAGCATCAAGGCCAAGCTGAGGGTGCGTTTCATGGCGGAATCTCCGGTGTTTCTGCAACTTCGGGGGGAAGCGTGGGGAGCCAGTTCAGTCGGCCAGTTGATTTGTCGTTCGTGCACTCGCGTGCGAGCTGTTAGCGCCACATCTGCGTGCGCGAGGGCCCAAATTGTTCGCCAGGAATCCGTTCCAACGGGCGGCGAGCTTGGCCACCAGCGCCGGGAATTTCGAGCGGTGGTTCGAGTCCATCCTGGCGGGGCAGGGGAGCGGGCTTCCCGGCGTAGACCATCAGTGGAGGGGAACCATGCAGAAAGCGGCCATCGACAAAGTCTGTGGGAGTCCGCGAACCCATGCGCAAGATCGCAACCGGGCGGCCGAGTCGATCGGCCACTTCCATCGGGTCTTGATCGGCGGGAATTTCAAAGTACCGCTGTGGCTCTGCATCGCCGCGGACAGGAAGCGCGGTGCGAGGATCTTCGACATAGATGACGCGAACCACATAACGCCCATCGAGCGCCATCTCGAGCTCTGCTTGCGTCAACTCGATCGGAATTGGAAAGCGGGCCGCTTGTCCGGGTGGTGGATAAAGGCGGTCGATCACTTCGATCGAAGGATAGACTTCCTCCCCCTCGCGTCCCGCAATGTTCGAAACCTTCAGGCGGTAGGCATGGCCGATGAGCATGCCAGCCAGCGCCGCGTTGTTCGTAGGATCTTGAAAGGTCCCTTCCACGGCGAGCGAGACGAGGGCTCCCTTAGGAGCAATCGCTTCGACCGGCTGGAAGTAGCCACCCAGGGGACCACCACGTTGCAGCTGATTTTGACCAATCGCGCCGATCGGCAGGTCCGACCAATGCTGGTAGTGCATCGGAGGTTGCACCGACGGGACTTGGGCACTCGCTGAGCGGTCAGCGATGATCAGCGCCAAGCAGGCGACGATCAGCAGCAGTCCGTTTCGCGTTAGTCGTGATGCAACTTGCATGGCGATCGATCCTTGATCTGTCACGCGTGGGGGAAGATGGTGCGAAAGAGCAGGGGACCTCGCCCCAGCGGATAAGCTGTGGCGAGATCTCTGGCTGGCTCGTTCTATGCAAGCAGGGGACTCGTTTTTGGGTGAGTCCCCCGCCAGGTTTTAATCGTGGCTACGTCGCTGGGCGGCGTAGCGCGGTCACACTACTGACCGGGTGGGCAATACTCGCCACCAGCAGGCATGCCGGCGGGAATTTGCTCGTGCTTGTCGTAGTGAGGCTGTCCGTAGGGCAAGCTGGGGTGGATGCTTTGTTCGCGAATCCAGACTCGGCTTGGTGGCTTGGGATAGCTCTGACCAGGTTGCTGACGAACGTGGATCTTGAACTTCTCGGTCGGTTCTGGAATGTCCATGTGCGTGTGATTCTTGATCACATGCTTTTGGAGACCAGCTGGACCTCCGAGTGGAATGTGAGGAGGGCCAGGCAGACCAATCGGCGTGCCGGTGATTGGCATGCCGTACTGAGGAGCCGTGACACCCGCCACATAGTTCGGCATCATGCCGCCGGTAGGACCCATGGGGTAACCGGGTGGGCAGTACTGAGCACCTTCGATGCCAAATCCACCACCACCGAGACCAGCGTCTTCGGCACCAGCCAGTTCGATATCCTTGTTACCGACACGGATGACGGCAAGGATCGAACCACGACGATCAGCTTCGTCGATCGGGTCGACGCCTGGATCGAGGCGGGTGCTGACGAGGGTTTCTACGCCGGCCAGAGCGAGTTCTTGGAACTCGGGATCAGGCAGGTAGATCACCTTCGTCACAAAGTTGCCGGCGAGAACTTGGTCGAAGTCCTCTTCGGTGAATTGAACAGGAATGGCGTTGTGGGCCAGGAACGCTTCGGTGCGAGGCGTAGTGGCACCAATTTCTACCGTGGGGTAGAGCTCGACACCTTCGCGACCGGCGATGTTCGTCACCTTCAGGCGATAGATGCCGTTCTGTGGAAAGTTCTGACGACCTGGCACGATCAGCGGAGTCGAGTCGAACTGTGCCACACCGGTCACGTCCCAGCGAACTTGCATCGCTTCAGGTTTCGCGAACAGCACTTGCACGCTCGGCATCGAGACTGGAATGACCATTGGAGGCAGGGCAGGGGGCAGAACACCCGGCCCAGGTCCACCAACGCCAGGACCAGGCTCGAGCAACTGCTGAGCTGGTGGCAGATTGTGCGCTTTTGGGAACGCACATCCCACTGCCGTGAAGGCCACGGCAATCGAAAGGATCCAAAACGACAGACGGATTTTCATGATGTCCCCCCTGACTCGTCACTTCGCTCGATCGGTTGCCAGCGTGGCCCTATCGAAATCGAGGCACAAGCGGTTTGCTTCCCTGCGCACGACCAATGTCCGATGTTTTCATTTCGCGACGCCGCAAGTGAATCTCCGAACGTTCGATTCAACTTTGGCGTGGACCTGTCTTGCGTCCCGCTCGTAAGATGCCACTCCGGGCAAACCTTCCGAGCCAGCGTCAAGCAATCCGCTTTGCCAATCTCAAAGCGGCAGAGATCCTCGCAGCCACGTCGCACTGGTTTGTCTGCCCGGAACTTCCCGGGACAAACTACGACATCGCCGCGTCTGGTCCAGACACGTCTCTGTGGAGTATTACTCGGCGCGGCTTATCGCGAATCTTTGGCAAAATCAGTACGACCGTTGCATGAAATCCAAATTGCCTAACTTCACGCTCGCTATCACTGGGGCACTCCTGCTCGTGGTGCCAGGGCTCGCCGACGTCGATTTTTGTAACGCGCAGCAGGTGAGTGGCAATTTGAGTGGCAGCTCGTCTGGCAGCGATATCTCCATTCCTGGTAGCGACTTAGGCGAAGCGGTCGATGGCGAGAGGCTGGTGGCAGCGGCGGCGAAAGCGGTGCACCAGGAGCCTGCGATTAAGGCTGGCCTCCGCTACCGCATCTGGGCCAATGGCCAAGAAGTGGTCGGATCGGGTAGCTATTCTCAGCTGGGCGAAGGGAACGAAAAACTTTTGCGGCTGGAGATGAAGTCGCGCGTCGGGGACTCCCTGGCGTCGCTGCTCGAGGTTTGCACGAGCGACTATTACTGGATCCGTCGCGAGTTGCCGATCCTTGGCACTACGCTCGGGCGTGTTTCGCTCCGCGACATCCGGGACGAAATTGCCCGCCGTGGTCAGTCGCAAATGACTGCTAGCGAACCTTGGATTCTGCTCGGAGGGCTGCCGCGGCTGCTCGAGCGGGTTCAGCGCAACTTTGCCATGGAGTCTGCCACGCCGTCGCAAATCGAGTTCCCCTCGAGCGATGGAAAGCAAGTGCAGTCGCTGCCGGTCTGGATTGTGGGAGGGAAGTTCGACCCCGAATGGAAGCCCGAGAAGATCCCCACAGGAGCTCAGATTCCGGACGAGGTGGAACTGGTCCTCGGGCGGGTCGAAAAAGTGCTGCCGCTGTTTCCCTATCGCATTAGCTACTATCGCAAGGGGAAGGGGGACGCTAGCGGCGAAGCCCCGCCTCGCACGCCGCTGATGGTGCTCGAGTTCTATGGCGTGTCGCGGTCGAGTGAAGTCGACCCGCGCGAGTTCTTCTACAACCCGGGGGATCAGGAAGTAGCCGATCTCACCACGCTCTACCTCGATCAGCTCGGGCTCAAAAGCCTCGCGGCACCGAAATAGGGACACCCAAGCAGCACAAGCAGTCTTTTTGCTTGGGTAGGCACTAAGCAGGGTACTCAGTAAACGCTTCGGCCAGGTGATCGATAAGATTGAGCGAGCGGACAATCGCCCGTTCACTTCCGGGACGATGCTCGATGAGATTAACCCCGCAATTGTCCTGCTGAACGTGGCGGCAATAGCGCGTGGGGATCTCGAGCAAGTGGGCCAGGTAGGTCCGGTTCACCACATTGTGGCTCACGACAATAATCTGCTCGCCGATGTGCCGTGCCAGGAGTTCGGCGAACACCGGCCGCACTCGATCTTGCACTTGCTGCATCGTTTCGCCATCGGCATAGCCAAAGGTGGCGGGGTCGCGCTGGAAGTTTTCGAACGCTTCCCGATCGTTCTGCTCGATCTCGCCCCAGTCGCGCCCTTCCCAGCGTCCGACATGCACTTCGACGAGACGTGGTTCGACCCGCACCTCGAGCCCGAGGGGAGCTGCGATCGCCTCAGCTGTCTCCACTGCCCGGAGCAGAGGGCTGCTATAGAGGGTCGTCGCGGGGCGGCTTTTCAGCAGCTCGGCGGTTAGCGCTGCTTGCCTCCGGCCGATGGTCGAGAGAGGCAGGTTCACGCCTCGTCCTTGCAGCCGCGCAGGGCGCGCCAAATTGCTATCGGTAGCGCCATGCCGCACCAAAATCATTTGCGTCAGCGGAGTCGACATCGGTAGGGAATTTTCCGGGGCCTTGGGGCGGGGAATCGTAGCAACGGAGCAGGATCGCACAGTGCGGCGGCTCTATCGTAGCAAAAGCGTAAGGGGCTGACGGCGACATCTTTAGCAAGGTTGTGCACCCACGCGCGCTCGAGCCCGCACCCCTTCCGCCACTGGTCAGCGAAGGGGGAGAGGCGTAGACTGCGAAGTCGACTTTGGGCCCGCAAACCTCTCGCAATCGTTGAACTTTCTGTGGCACGTATTTTCGGTGTTCTTGCAATCGTGGCCATGCTCCTCTTGGCCTTGAACTTCATCGCGGGTCTGGCGATTGGCGATTTCAATACGCTCGCGCGGACTGCCGACGGGGCTCTTCAGAAACTCGATCAGCTGCGCCGCGATCCCGACGTCGATAAGGCCGAATTGGCCGCTGCGGAAGCGACGTACCTAGCAGCCCGTGGCGAGCTCACCACGCCCCATCTGCGGATGGTCGCACACCGGCTGCTCGGCACAGCAGCCGCTCTGGTAGCGGTGCTCGTCAGCAGCATCACGATCACCTACTTCATCGGCACGAGTCGCTGGTGCAAGGAAGTGGCCGAGACCTATCGACTCCCCGATGAGCTGGCCTACCGCAGCACACTGCTCAAACGGAAAACGTTCCCCTGGGCGATGCTCTCGATTCTGACCGTCATTCTGCTGGTGGGACTCGGGGCGGCTGCTGATCCGCGTGGCGCTAATCGGGAATATAGCGCGTCGCTTGTGACCCCTCACTATCTCGGCGCGATGCTCGGCGTGGTTGTGATCGGCTATTCGTTTTGGATTCAGGCCCAGCGCATTGCAGCCAACTATGCCATCATCGACGAGATCCTCGATAACGTCCGGCGCATCCGGGCCGAGCGTGGTCTTCCCACCGAGAACGACGCGACGGCGTAGTTCTCTTCGCGCATTTTCTGCCAGGATAAGGCGCTCCCCATGCGAGCAGTGCTGCAGCGAGTCGCCGAGTGCGAAGTGCGAGTCGCGGGAGAAGTGGTCGGATCGATCGGCGCCGGACTATGCATTCTGCTGGGAGTTGAAACGGGAGACACCGAGGCCGACGTGAAGCAACTCGCCGATAAGTGCGTGTTGCTGCGGATCTTCGACGATGCCGAGGGGAAGATGAACCTCTCGGTGATCGATGCCGGCGGAAGTGTGCTGGTGGTGAGTCAGTTCACTCTCTTGGCCGACTGCGCGAAAGGTCGGCGCCCGAGCTACGTGAAAGCAGCACCTCCCGAACTGGCCGAAGGGCTCTACGAGAAGTTCGTTGGCGAAATTGCCGCGCGAGGTATCCCGGTGGCGCGTGGAAAGTTTCGCGCTGACATGCAGGTGCACCTCGTCAATAGCGGCCCTGTCACGATCGTGGTCGACACGCGACACGATCTGTTTGTTTAAGGCCAAGTGACGCGGCGAGCGTTAACGCTGGACTTCGCCAGGTGGGTTCTCGGTGGCATCATTCACACCCGCCATCCGCATCGCGCGATGAATCACTTGCTTGGCTGTTTGCTCGCCAAAGCGAGTCTCATAACCAAAGTGATTCATCAGCATCGGATCACCCACGGCTAAAAAGCTTAAGACGACCACTTTGGCATAGGTAGAGAAGTTGGCCCAATTATCTTTGCCCCAAAACTTAATAGCAGTTCCAGAAGACTTTTTGATATTAAGACGACCACTCCGAAGGCTAACGCTCCAAATTTCGTCGAGCAACAAATGGGACATAAAGCCAAGCATGACAGCGCTCGACTTAAAGAGTCTTAAATTAAGGTCTTCGCCACCAATAATAAGAAAGGAGAGCAATCCACAGGCGACGCAAGCGGGAACGCTATGCCACATTCCGCGGTGCACGGTATAACGTTTAAAGATCTCGGCCACACCAAAACGTATCGCGGCATATAAGAGTGCCGCGCCGAGCGCAATCATTTCAGGCTTCCAGCCATAACTCTCAAAGCGTGGTACCATTAAGATCGGTACAACGGCGGCTGCAAACGAAGTCATCTCGCGCACTGGAGTTCCCGAATCGCTGTCGAGATCAGGGAGCATGCCCGAAACACTGCACAGCGCGCCAGCCAGGATGCAGCTCTCGATCGGAAGGCCCATTTGATAACCGGCCAGGCCGTAGCCAATGCCAATCACCGTGCTGAAACCAATGTGCTCGCGAAATCCTGCCATTTGCCTGGTTCCTTCCAATCGCGTGATCCGGACCCTGCTCGCTGACACACCGTCCATGGTGCCGCAGCGCGCACGACTCCTGGTTCCTCACCAAGGGTGCGAGACTCTATCGACCCCCTGCCTTTCTTCCAAGAGCAATCTCCCCGCAGCTATCTGCTAGCTCTTTGTGCCGCTAGCTCCGTCAGAGATAGCACCCGCCGCAGGCAAATCGCGACAGCGTGCGAACTGCCACATGAACTACGCTGATTGATCTTCACGCAGCTGAGGTTGGCTGCTATGTTCGCGCCTCAAGGACCGGACTTTTTTGCGTGGAGTGGGCAAGGATGCAGGCGTACGACGTTTTCATGATCGTGGTGCTCGCGGCAGCAGTAGTGTGGGGCTTCTGGAAGGGGCTCGCATGGCAACTGGCGTCGCTGGCGTCGATGGTGCTCTCGTACTTCGTTGCGCTCAACTTCCGTTCGCCGCTGGCGGCCATGATCAAGGCCTCGCCACCCTGGAACATCTTTCTCTCGATGCTCATTCTGTTTCTCGGAACCTCCCTCGTCGTCTGGGTCGGTTTCAACCTGGTGAGCGAGGCGATGGAACGGGTTAAGCTGAAGGAGTTCGATCGTCACGTCGGAGCTGTCTTCGGTTTTGCGAAAGGTGTGCTCCTGTGCGTCTTCATCACGCTGTTCGCCGTCACGCTCCTTCCCGAAGGACAGCAAAAGGCGATCTTCAGTTCGAAGTCGGGCTACTATATCGCCATGCTGCTGGACAAAGCCGATGCGCTGTTGCCCAACGAGTTTCATCAGGTGGTCGAGCCGTATATCGACAATTTTGAGCGTGGTGTGAACAAGCCAGCTGGCGGCTACTTTACGCTCGACGGCAAAACGCCGATTCGGGCGGTACCCGCGGAAGGTTTTAAGCTCCCCAGTTTTGGAAACGACGAACCGACCGGCCAGCCGACGATTCCGTTTCCCAAGATTCCAGGGTTTGGGACGCCACCAGCGAGCAACGACCCTCAGACAGCCGACCGGTTCCCGCAGCCCTTCGCGCCACCTCCTGAAGATCGGCGCTAGGTTTGTGATCCATCGGTCGTGGCAATCTTTCAGCATCGCGGTCTCGGGTAGCACAGCTGCATGACAAGGCAGGGGGCTGTTGCCGGTTTCAGAGGCCACGCCAGAAGGTGGTGACAGCCGCGTGGTGTGAGGCGTGATTCGAGACCTCGAGTACCGGCCAAGCATCCGTCCGGAGGCACCACCTGAAGCGATGATGGGAGCAGGGGGCTCGGCCCCGATTTTCGGACCGCGCAAGACTCACTTTTTCGCGCCCGGCGAGCAGTTTTCTTTCGCCGATTTTCGCGCCACATGCGCCGCAGTTTTGTCTCGCGCTGCCGCCGTGGTGAATCGATCGGCTGAGGCGCAGCAGACCACCGGTGCGCCAAGTTTCGCGCTGCTTACTTCGCTGCTGCGTCACTTGCCGAACTATCGATGGAAACGCTGCTGGCTCGCTGAGCCGGGGAGGGAAGCCTGTTTTTGCCCAAGATCCGGATTCTGCGTATTCCTAGGGCTTTTTGAGGCCAAAACCGGACATAAGAAACATTATCGGACGTTACTGGCAGGTTTCCGGGGGGGCTCTCCTCTCGGCTGCTGATGGGCTTGGTGAGAGTTTTGGGCGCGTTGTTTCGGGGCTGCTGGCTTCGTGGATGCAGGCATCGGTCAGCTGTGCGATGTGGTCGCTCGAGCAGCACGGCGGCTGTCGCGCCAGGCGACTGATTGCGCTGCGCTTCGGCGTCGTTTCGCGACTCTCTTCGGATCGCTCCCAGCGGCGATAAAAAACGCTCTCCAAATCGGCTGCCAAGGCTCGTCAGTTTTTGCTGCGCCCCCCTGCCAAGTTCGCTCAAAATCGACCCGGGATCGGATGGTGCTATCTCGCCAGTCGGCATCGCCATCTGATGGTCAAGTTGCTTGGACAGGTGTCGCTGAGTAGTTATCGCGAGCAGTGTTTTCGGACAGCCGAGTTTCGCGCGCGCTCCCCTGCTCTGGCATCCCTCGGTCCCCTTCAGAAGACGCAGCTTCAGTCCTGGGGGCCGTCGCAATTTCATGCAAGGTTCACAAGTTCCTAACGCCTCGCTGCACCAATTCGGTTCTCATGTCCGCAGGCTCATCAGCCTCGTGGCGCTGAACCTCCTTTTCTATTTGTGAAGCATTCGCATCGAGTCACCAGGGAGCGCCGAGTGATTGCCGCTACCGCCATCGAACCTTTCGCCGCGACTAAACGCGCTGGCCGCGAGTGCTTCGATGCTGCGCGCCGAACATCGCCGCCGCTAGTGCTGAGCAGCAGGGGGACGCACCGCAAGTGGCTCGGCACGCTGGCTCGTCGAGCCTGCTCCGTAGCTCGCCGAGTCAGTCCACTACGAACGACAACTCTGGATCTTTAACTCTGATTTTTCGGCTTTGGATAACCACCTGGGAACCATGTCATGACGACGTTCGCCGACGCACCTTCTGCGAATCACCGTGCCTCGCCCGCGAAGGTGTTTCACCACGCTGTCGAACTCACCATTCCCTGGGAAGAGAAGGGGCTCGCGCCCGAACAAGTCGTCACGATGCTGGTGAATCACGCTGCTCAGCTGCGCGTGAGCGATCTGTTTCTCTCGTGTAACGAGCACGATGTCACCGCTAGTGTGCGGCATCTGGGAATCGTCGAGCGGATGGCTGTCTTTCCTGTCGATCTGGGGCTGCGCTGCATCGCCCACATCCGAGCCATGGCGCGACTCAAGTTTGGCGAGAAACGTCATCCCCAAGATGGGCGCTGGGTCGTGCGTCTTGGGGATGGAAGCCATTTAGATCTGCGACTTAACACGATTCCGACCTTGTATGGCGAAAGCCTGGCAATGCGACTCCTCGATCGCGACTCGCACTTGCGACAGATCGACTCGCTGGGGTTTGTAGGACCTCAGCTCGCGACCTTAAAAAGTATGCTCCATGCCAACAGCGGTCTCTTTTTAATTACCGGTTCGACAGGGTGCGGAAAGACGACCACCTTATATGCCTGCCTGCATCATTTGAATAATGGCCATCGCAAGATTCATACGATCGAAGACCCTATTGAATACTCGGTACCAGGGCTCCATCAAACGCAAGTTGAGGCCACTTCTACGAGTGGTGGCGCTGATTTTGCCGAGATGCTTCGAGGAGTGATGCGGCAAGGGCCCGACGTCATCATGATCGGTGAAGTGCGCGACCAGATGACGGCGGATACTGCAGTGCGCGCGGCGAATAGTGGTCAGTTGATGTTTGCGACGCTGCATAGCGCTACTGCAGCGGGCGCCGTGCAAAGCTTGCTCAGTTTGGGAGTATCCCCCTATTTCCTGTGCACCTCGATGCTCGCGGTGATTGGGCAGCGGCTGATGCGCACCTTATCGACGAAGAGTCGACGGCCGCTAGAAGTCGCACCACAGCCGAGCGTCTTCGATGAGGTTCGTCCGTGGCTCGAATCGCCCGAAGCTGTGACTCCCTTCGCCGCTGGCGAGGGGCCCGATGGAGGCTACGACGGCCGAACAGGGGTGTTCGAGATCCTGGCGTTGAGTCCGGCGCTGCGGGGGATGGTTTTGGCGACACGCCCCGCGCGCGAGCTACATCAGAAGGCACTCGAGGAGGGGATGGTCGACTTTCGCCGCGCTGCGCTGCTGAAGATTGCGCAGGGGCTCACGACATTCGAAGAGATGCAGCGCATCTTGCCCGCAGGAGAAGGGGTGGCATAGCCAAGTCGAACGGCTACTGAGACATGCGATTTTACGCACGAAAGAGTTTCGTGCGCGCCTCTTTTACTGTCCGCTCTTTACTGCCTGCTATTCCTGCGGCACTCCATTGGCCGAAGCGAGCTGAGGAGCCTCTTCCAAAAAGACACCGATGCGACGAAACTTTTCGTAGCGACTATCGACCAGCTGATCGGGAGTCTGCATGGTGAGTTCACGGAGCGAACGGAGCAGGTACTGCTTCAGCCGCGATGCGGTTTGATGATGATCGCGATGAGCGCCACCTAGCGGTTCTTCGATCACTTGATCGACCACGCCGAGTCGCGACAGATGGTTCGACGTGAACTTGAGCGCTTGAGCGGCAAGTTCGGCATACTGATGGCTCTTCCACAGAATGCCAGCACATCCTTCAGGGCTGATGACCGAGTAGTACGAGTATTGCAGCATCGCAACGCGATCGCCCACACCGATGCCGAGTGCACCACCGCTGCCACCTTCGCCGATGACGACGCAAATGATCGGTGTTTTGAGTCGTGACATCTCGTACATGTTTTCGGCAATGGCCTGCGACTGGCCACGTTCTTCAGCGCCGATACCGGGATAGGCACCAGGCGTATCGATGAGGCAAATGACCGGGATGCCGTACTTCTCGGCCATCTTCATTTTGAGGATCGCTTTGCGATAGCCCTCGGGATGGGCACAGCCGAAATAGCAGGCGGTGCGGTCCTTGTAAGTGCGTCCCTTTTGATGGCCGACCACCAGCACTTTGTACTGATCGAGACGAGCAAATCCGGTGAGGATCGCTCGATCGTCGCCGAAACGTCGGTCGCCGTGCAGTTCGACAAAGTCTTCAAAGACGAGCGAAACGTAGTCGGCCGTATAAGGGCGGTCCTTGTGCCGCGCCACTTGCACCACCTGCCAAGGAGTGAGCTCGGCATACACCTTCGCGGTAGTATCGGCCCAGGCTCGGCGGACTTGACGGAGTTCTTCCTCTTCTTCCGGCGTGCGCGTAGTGAGTTGCTCGAGCGCGCGACGACGGGCCTCGAGTTCCAAAAGAGGCTGTTCGAAATCGAGCCCCGGCGCTGTGTTGCTACTAGCAGTCGACATCAAGCAATCTCCCAAGCGGTTCCCGCGCTGACTTGGTCCCGAATGATCCGGGGCCCCTTCCGTGGGCCGCTGTCGGTGTCATGGTGCACAGAGTCGTTAAGCGAGGAAGTACGCTGTAAACAAACTTAGGTATTAAAGGTTTTGCGTTCGTCTTTCGGCAGAGCACGAACAGCAGGTGGTTTAGGAATCTGCTTCAAGACACGCATGTTGCGGAATGCCTTGAGGAACTCCCACATCGTCGGGGGACGCTCGTCGCGCACCTTCGACATCATCTTGCGAATCAGCGCGGCGAACTCGGGAGTGACGTTGTCGTTGTGAGCTTGCACACTCGGGATCGAAGCGTAGAGATGCTTGTTCAGCAGATCGTTCGCCGAATCGCCTGTGAACGGCGCTTTGCCACTGAGAAGTTCGAACAGCACACAGCCGAAGCTGTAGATATCGGCACGGGGGTCGAGATTCTGTCCTCGGATCTGCTCCGGCGACATGTAGCTGCGAGTCCCCTGCACTTTGTTCCAGCGATTCAGCAGCGCGGCGATCCCCTTCTTCTGCTTTTGCGAGATCGCAAAGTCGATCAGCTTCACCGTTCCGTCGTCGGAGACCAGGAAGTTATCGGGCTTCACGTCGCGATGGATCCACCCTTCGCTATGCAGATAAAAGAGCGCTTCGGCCGACTGCTCGATGATCGGGTTGGTGAGGTAAGCGATCGGCTGTGGACCAGCCCGGAGCAGCAGCTTTAAGTTGGGATGCTCGAAGTGTTCCATCACCAGGTACGGCACTTCGCCGTCGGTGTTGAACTCGTAGATCTTGATGACGTTAGGGTGTTTGAGTCCCTTGCCGACTTCGAACTCTTGCTTCAGCTGAGCGACTTCTTCGCGATTTTTACGCAGGTCGGGAATCAGCACTTTAAGCACGTAGCGAACAGTATCGTCGGTCTTCGCCGCTTCCCAAACTTGGGTGGTGTGGCCTACGCGAATCAGGCGCACCAGTCGGTACGATCCAAGAAAGTCGCGAGGGCGTGTCACGGCAAAAGTATCCCGATGGAGAGGCTGAAACGGCCGTAAAATCGGCAAATTCCAAACAACTGTAGTCTACTTCAGCGGCTCGGCAGGGGAAAGACCAACGGCCGTCCCCTCCCCTGCTCTTCCGGGACGATTTGGCAGGGGGAATTCACGGGCGATTCGTGGCTAAAACGCGCTCGTAAAGCTCGCGGATGCTGCGGGTCATCGTTTCGTGGCGAAACTGGTCGGCAAATCGCTGCTGACCATGCTGGCCCAGTTTACGGCGGAGATTTTCGTCGCTAGCGAGCCGCAGAAGCGCCGTTGCCAGGGCGTCGACGTCGCGCGGCGCGATGAGGTAACCGGTTTGATCGTGGAGCGTCACTTCCCGCGCGCCATCGATGTCGTAGCTCACCACCGGAATCCCCGCGATCAAGGCTTGCGGCAACGCCCGCGCGAGCCCTTCCCGCAAACTGGCATGCACCAGCAAATCCATCGCTGCAATTTGCTCAGGAATCGTCGAGGGGGGAACCAGACCGGTAAACAGAAAATGCTTCGTGAGCCCTGCTGCGGCGATCTGCTGTTCGAGCGACTGCCGCAAGATACCATCACCGACGAACAGAAATTTTACCTGAGGAGCTTGCGCGACCACGCGCCGGGCAGCAGCGATGACGTCGTCGTGTCCTTTGAGCTCGAACAGCCGCGCGATCTTGCCGATCACAATATCGCTGTCGGTGAGCCCCAGTTCTTTTCGTCGGCGAGCCCGATGCTGCTGGGCCTTCAGGAGTGGCTCGACTTCCATGCCACTCGAGATGGTGGTGAACTTTTCTCGCGGAGCAATCTTGGCATCGACCATCAGGTCGGTCATTGCATCGGCGACGCTGATGAGCGCGTGGCAGCGCCGGGCCGCGCTCCGCTCGCACATCTGATAGAACGTGCGGGTGACATACGACTGCGTGGGATAAAACGGCGCACCATGCACCGTATGCACGATCGCCGGAATCCCCAGCGACCAGGCTGCAAAGCGTCCGAGAATGCCAGCCTTGGCCGAGTGCGTATGCACAACGTCAGGCCGGTAGCGCGCGAGCGAGCGGCGAATCGCGCGGTAGGCTTGCAGGTCGTGCCACGGGTGGATCGAGCGGCGGAGCGAAGGGATTACCTCGGTCGGAACCGCAACTCCCCTCCCCTGCTCCAGTAAGCTCCCTTCGGGGCCAAGCGATGGGCCTGTGAGCAGCAGCACGTCGTCGTGATACTGCTCGATCAGATCGCGGCAGTTGTAGAGCGTGTTCTCTTGCGCGCCGCCGACGATCATACGCGTGATGATATGGCAAACACGCATCGAACGAGCTACTCCTGTTCGTCGGCCGCGATCGGCTGTCCCATAACACGCACCCCGAGCCCTTGCAGGTTGCGCGGATCTGCCGACGGAGCAACTCGCTCCATGCTAGTCGAATCGGCGTCGTAGTGCACGCCGATCATGAAAAGCCCTTGCGCCGGAGCGGTCATCCCAGCACGGCGTCGATCGCGCGACTCGAGCACCTCTCGGGTCCATGCCACGGGGCGCGTCCCCTTCCCCACTTCCACCAGCGTGCCGACGATATTTCGCACCATGTTGAACAGAAAGCCGTCAGCCTCCACTTCCACATGCACGCGACTCGTCCGCGCTCCATCGACCCGTTCGACGCTGATGTCGAGCACGTTTCGCTCGGTCGTTAGCCGCGATGAGCCACTCGTTTGAAAGCTGGCAAAATCATGCTCCCCGAGCAGTAGTCGTGAAGCTTCGAGCATCGCCTGCTCGTCGAGCGGCTGTCGCACATGCCACGCATACTGACGATCGAAAATGTCACGTAGCGGACCATCTTGCACCACGTAACGATAACGCTTACGCACCGCATCTCGGATCGGATGAAACGCCAGCGGAACTTCCACGACATCAAAAATGAAGATGTCGTCCGGGACTTTGGCATTCAGTCCCTTCAGGAGACCCGCCGGATCGATACCGGTTTCCGACGAGAAGGCTGCCACTTGCCCGAGGGCATGCACGCCCGCATCGGTGCGGCCGCTGGCGACGAAACGGGAGCGAACTCCCGTGATGGTTTCGACCGCTTTTTCAAGCTCGTCTTGTACGGTACGTCGATTCGGCTGCCATTGCCAACCACCAAAGTTGGTGCCGTCGTAGGCGAGCGTGAGTTTGAACGTACGCATGAGACCACGAAACTATCGCGCGAGCAGGATTCGAAGCATGCGACGCAGTGGTTCTGCAGCGCCCCACAAGAGCTGATCGCCGCAGGTGAACGCGGTGAGGAACCGGCCTGGCGCTGAGGGCTCGAGGTTGATCTTACGCAGGCGTCCGATCGGAACGGTGAGCGTACCGGTGACCGCAGCGGGCGAAAGACCGTAGATCGACGCCTCACGCTCGTTGGGGATCACTTTCACCCACTCGTTCGCAGCGGCCAGCATCGTTTCGATCTCGGCGATCGGCACATCCTTGGTGAGTTTGATCGTAAGGGCCTGGCTATGGCAACGCATGGCGCTGATGCGGACACAAATGCCATCGACCGGAATGATCGACGTGGTGTTGCCGAGAATCTTGTTCGTCTCGACCTGCCCCTTCCATTCTTCCTTCGACTGGCCGTTGCCAAGGTCTTTGTCGATCCAGGGGATCAAGCTGCCAGCGAGTGGCACACCGAAGTTCTTGGTCGGAAAGGCGGAGCTACGCAGCTCTTCAGCCACCTTGCGATCGATTTCGAGAATCGCCGAAGCTGGGTCGGAGAGGAGCGACGAAACGCAGGCATGGGCGGTTCCCATTTGAGCGAGCAGCTCGCGCATGTTTTGGGCCCCTGCCCCGGATGCTGCTTGGTAGGTCATCGAGGTCATCCACTCGACAAGACCGGCAGCAAACAGCCCTTGGCAAGCCATCAACATCAAGCTGACCGTGCAGTTACCGCCGACGTAATCCTTGATGCCGCTCTTCAGGGCACTGTCGATCACGGCATTGTTCACCGGATCGAGAATGATGACGGCGTTGTCTTTCATCCGCAGGGTCGAAGCAGCATCGATCCAGTAGCCGGTGTAGCCCGCTTCACGCAGTTTGGGATAGATCTCGGTGGTGTAATCGCCACCTTGGCAGCTGATGATGGCATCCATGCTGGCGAGCGCGGCGATATCTTTGGCGTCGAGCAGTTTGCCAGTCGCTTTCCCACCGAGCGTAGGGCCGTCGGCGCCGACGCTGGAGGTCGTGAAACAAACAGGATCGATGAGCGCGAAGTCCCCTTCCGCCTCCATGCGATTCATGAGGACCGAACCAACCATGCCGCGCCAACCAACAAGACCTACTCGCATGACAACATCTGCCTTTGAAAACCGATGGGGAGAGAGAGGCTAGGGACCAGGAACTAGAGGCTAAAGTTTCTGTCAGGTACGGAGTACCTGACCTACCATTTTTTCTGTCAGACGGGAGCCTGACCTACGGCAAGGCTTCGATGATCTCGAGGCAAATGCGTTTGACGTCGGCGGGGCTGGCGTTGGGGTTTCGCTTCTTGGCTTGACCAATCAGCGAACTGACCGCTTGTTGCTTACCACCTTTGACGTCGGCGACCACCTTAGGATTCGCACTCACGATCTCGCGGCAAATCGCTTCGAGCTCCGAAAGATCGACCTTGGCAATACCGAGCGCTTGCATGGTGTCAGCGACCGATCGCTTATTCACCACCATGTCGTTGAACACTTCTTTGCCGCGCGTGACATCGAGATCGCCGGCGACGATCAGTTTGACCAGCTCGGCCAATGTTTCGGCCGAGAGTGGAAAATCGGCGAGCTCCATCGATTGTTCGTTCAGGACGCGCAGCACTTCTTGCGTCACCCAGTTGCTCGCCCGTTTGCCATCGCCGCACAACTTGGCGACCGTTTCATAATAGTCGACCAGCGACCGCTGCTGCGAAACAATCACGTCGCTATCGTAAGCGGTGATGCCATACGTCGTCTCGAGCCGCTTGCGGAGGACCCAAGGGAGCTCGGGAAGTTGCTTGCGCACCTCGTCGACTTCAGCTGGCCTGACGATCACCGGCAAGAGATCGGGCTCAGGGAAGTAGCGATAGTCGCTCGACTCTTCTTTTTCGCGCTGCGGGAGCGTGATCCCTTTGGCGTCGTCCCAGCCGCGAGTTTGCTTGGGATACTGACCAATCACGCGGCCATTTTCGCGCCACGCTTCGAGTTGGCGTGAGGCTTCATAGGCCAAAGCGCGCTCGATGTGGCGGAAGCTGTTGAGGTTCTTGATCTCGACAATTGGCGTCGCTTTTTTGCCCTCGGGCGTGTGGATGTGAATGTTCACATTCGCATCGACGCGCAAGCTCCCTTCCTGCATGTTGCAGTCGGAAACGCCGAGGTAGAGCAGCAGCAATCGCAGCTCGGTCAAATAGGCCCGTGCTTCACGCGGACTGCGCATGTCGGGCTCGCTTACGATCTCGAGCAGCGGCGTGCCGGTGCGGTTCAGATCGATGCGGCTGTCGCTCTTGCCGGCAGCTTCGTCGTGCTGGCTTTTGCCCGCATCTTCTTCGAGATGTGCGCGGGTGATGCCGACTCGCTTGGGCTCGAATTCACCTTTGGTATCAAAGATGTCGAGATGACCTTTGGCCGACATTGGCAGGTCGTACTGACTGATCTGATATCCCTTGGGGAGATCGGGATAGTAGTAGTTTTTGCGATCCCACTTGGTGAACTCGGGGATCGTACAGCCGAGCGCCACTGCGGTGCGCAGACCGAGGCGAAACGCCTCTTTGTTCATCACCGGAAGCGTGCCGGGCATGCCGATGCAAACGGGGCACGTTTGGGTGTTGGGATCGGCGCCGAACTTGGTGCTACAGCGACAAAACAGTTTGGTTTTGGTAAGCAGCTGCACGTGGACTTCGAGCCCGACGATCATGTCGTAGGTGAGGTCGCCACTGGTGTAGGTGGTCATAGCGAAGGCCTCCGAGTGTGCCAGTCCGTGGCACGCTGATACATGGCTGCGGCTTGCAACAGGCGCTCTTCATCGAACGGTCGACATTGAATCTGCAGACCGATCGGAAGGCCGCTCGAAGTGAGTCCGCAAGGAACACTCATGCCGCCGATGCCAGCCAAGTTGGCGGTGACGGTGTAAAGATCTTCGAGGTACATCGACAGTGGATCGCCGGTCTTTTCGGCCAGTTTGAACGCAGGGTTCGGCGTCGTGGGGCCGACGATGAAATCGACCTTCGCAAAGGCGGCATCGTAGTCGCCACGAATCAAGCGGCGGACTTTGAGGGCCTTGAGGTAATAGGCATCGTAGTAGCCAGCGCTCAGGGCATAAGTGCCGAGCATGATGCGGCGTTTGACTTCACTGCCAAAGCCTTCCGCGCGGGTCTTCCGGTACAGCCGCACGAGAGGCGAGTCGAGCGCGGCGATGGCGGCGCGATCGCCCGATTTCTCGAGCTTTTCGCGCTCTTCGGCCAATTCGGCGAGCATCGTTTTTTCGTCGGTGCGATAACCGTAGTGCACGCCGTCGTAGCGCGCCAGGTTACTCGACGCTTCGCAAGGAGCGATGATGTAGTAGACGGCGATACCGTACTTCGCATGCAGAAGCGAAACTTCTTCGACCTTCGCGCCGAGCGACTCGTAGACCCGCATCGCTTCGCGAATGGCGGAGTCGATTTCGCTCGAAAGACCTTCGCCAAAGTGCTCGCGCACAAGACCCAGCTTCAGCCCCGCGAGTGGCTTGTCGACCGACTGCGAATAAGCAGGAACGGGGATGTCGGTGCTGGTGCTGTCGAGTGGATCGTGGCCAGCGATCGCTTCGAGCAATAACGCATTGTCGGCAGCGGTCCAGGCCATCGGTCCGACCTGATCGAGGCTGCTGGCGAAGGCAACCAGGCCGTAGCGGCTGACCCGTCCGTACGTTGGCTTGAGTCCTGTGACGCCGCAAAGTGCTGCTGGCTGGCGAATCGAACCACCGGTGTCGGTGCCGATCGAAAGCGGGACCATCGAGGCGGCGAGGCAGGCCGCTGCTCCGCCACTGCTGCCACCGGGAACGCGCGAGAGATCCCATGGGTTCGCGGTTTTGCCGAGGGCCGAGTTTTCGGTGCTGCCACCCATCGCGAACTCGTCCATGTTCGTCTTGCCGACGATCACAGCATCGGCTGCGCGAAGTTTCGCGACGACGGTGCTATCGTAAGGTGGCACAAAGTTAGCGAGCATCTTCGAAGCGCAGGTGGTCTTCTGACCCTTGGTGCAGAGGACATCTTTGACGGCAATGGGGAGGCCTGCGAGGAGTCCGAGCTTTTCGCCCCGAGCGCGGCGATCGTCGATGCTCTTCGCGGTGGCGAGAGCCCCTTCGCGATCGGTCGAGAGGAACGCGCCGACCCGGCTGTCGACCGCTTCGATACGCGCAAAGACTTCGGCGGTGAGTTCAGCCGACGAAACGCGACGAGCGGCCAAGTCGGCTGCCAGTTCGGTGGCGGATTTGTGGAGGTTTGACATCGTGGGCCTTTAATCTCCGAGGACGGCTGGAACGCGGTAGCACTGGCCGTCGTTCTTGGGGCTATTGGCCAAAGCTTCGGCACGCGGCAAGTGTGCGTGCTCGACGTCGTCAGCAAAGACGTTATGGATGTCGAGGGCATGTGCCATCGGCTGAACACCGTCGGTGTTCAGCTCCGAAAGTTGCTCGACATAGTGCATGATCGCGCCGAGTTGGGCGGTCATGGTGTCGAGTTCGCTCGGCGTGAGGCGGAGACGCCCCAGGAGCGAAATCTTCTCCACATCGGCTCGCGTTAAGGCCATCGGATTATCTCGCAGAAGGTCGGCAGAAGCTCATGGGAGGCGATCTTGCCTGTCGTCGCCAGACTCACAGTCACGGGGAATATCCCCCTAGGACAAGAGTCAGCAGTTGAGGGGGAAGGTTCGCCCGCAACGTTCCATGGGGCCAAGATCGCTGGCGACGTGATTAAACCAAAATCGAGGGGCGAGCGTTATGGGGGCAGACGCTCAAAACCCGGCAGATGCGACCTGGGCGCAACGAAAAATCGCGCGGCTCGAAGACGAACCACGCGATTTTGTTGTGTTCAGAGTAAGTCGCCAATTTGCAAGTAGTCCGTCTGCTGGAACAAGGTTCCAGAAACAGCCACTACTTGGCAGCTTTGGCGGCCACTGGCAGCTTGAAAGGAGCCTGCTTCACCGCTTTGCGAACCATGCCAGCCTTCAGGCAGCGGGTGCAAATGCGAACGGTGGTGTTGGTGCCGTTGGGCGTGGTGATCTTCACGCTTTGCAGGTTCGGCTTGAACTGGCGGCGGGTGATGCCGGTGATTTTGGTACCGACGCCACCGAGGTACTTCGCCTTACCACGAGTCTCGACCTGGTTGCCGCGGCTGGCTCGTTTATCGCAGAATTCGCACGTGTAGGCCATCGAAACAGTCCTCAAAATCAAATGTGGTGCCAGTGAGCCTTGGCTCGTCCGTCATCCACGGTAGCTATATCCAGTTCGCCAAGGCGTGCATCACGCGCGGCGACTTCACCAGCAGACTTTGTCCAACCGTCGTTCGAAAAGTCATCGAAAATCGATCTGGGCAGATCCATTTTCGCACTTTCACCCTCCCCTACTTGACCTAATCAGGTCAGGGGAAACCACCGAGTATAGCGATCGGCTGACGAAGTACAACGGCAGAGAACCGCAGAAATGGGAGATTTTGGCCGCCCTGACCAGAGGGGCAAAGTGTCTCGCAGTTGTGTGCTTCTAAGTATTTATTTGGATGGTGTTTAAGGTGGGTCGTAGCCCCCTTTGCAAAGTGGGTTACAGCGGCAGATTCGCCAGATCCCACGTACGCAGCCTCGAACGGAGCCGTACTTGTGGATCGCGCCGAGCATGTAGTTGCTACAGGTGGGATGGAAGCGACAACTTCTTCCAATAAAAGGACTTAGGGTGATTTGGTAGAGGCGGATCGCCAGCGACATCAGCCAGACAATGAGGCGATCGATGAGGCAGGCGGCTTGCCAGAGGTAGCTCAGGACCAGGGTCACGGGCGCGGCCCTCGCTCGGCACGTTTCAGGCATCGTTTGGCTAGGTCGACGATCGACCGCTCGAGCAGCTGGAGATTGGGGCTAGCCCCTTTTTGAGGTCGAGCCACCAGGTCGATTCCCGGAGGAAGCTGATGTTGGCGCTGCCGAAAGGCTTCGCGAATCAGTCGCTTCCAGCGGTTTCGAACCACGGCGTTGCCAACTTTCCGCGAGATGCTGAGCCCCAGCCGCGCGAAAGGGAGCGTCGATTTGGCGGCATGCATGATCAACTGATCGTCGGCTGCAAACACCCGCGTGGCAAACACGGCATCGAACTCGGCGGGTGTCTGGAGTCGCAGCGACTTGGGAAATGCCAGCGAGCGACGCTTTCCCGGCCGATCAGAATCGGGCAGCCGCTTTTCCGGCGGGATCGCGGAATCGGATGCGGAGTTTCGGGGCTGTTGTGGCGCTGGCGGCATGCCCTTAGTTATAAGCGACGCCGATCGATTTCGCTCGTGGTCTGCTGGCTGTCATTCGTGCGTTTGGCAGCCGCTTGGCTAGGACGTGAACTACCGAGCTGTCACCACGTTGTAGAGGCCTCGCATCATTTGAATGCCGCCAAAAATCACTGCGCCCCAGGCCAACACATAGCGGCCACCACCTTGGGCTGCCATGTAGCTGAACGCGGTGACGGCGAGGCCACCAAAGCACCATACGGCACCCCAAATCGCATCGCGCCACCCTTGGGAGCGGATCGCTTCGAGTTTGGCCTCCATCATTTCGCTAGCGACTTGGCCCGCCTGAGCGGAGTCGACACCGCGCGATAACAGCGTCTGGTAAATCGTCGTTTGATCAGCCCCGGCAGCAAGGAGTTCTCCAGCAAAACCGTAGACTTCTTCGGGGGTCGAGAGTGGTTTGGCGACAGGTTCAGCAGGAGCAGGTACACTCGCATCAAAAGGATTCGACATACGTACCAACTCCCTAAAAACGTTCAGAAAATGACTGGGATGAGCCCTGCCCGCCGCAGAAGGTGCGCGACTTATCGAGCACCGACGCGGGCCAAGGCGATGCGCAAGGTAACAACCCCAGAATAGGGAGTCAAGAAAAAGCAGGGTGACGGCGGTTTAGTTGTTGAAGGTCACCCGACAGTTCGCTGTTAGCTGATGTTTGAGCCGTGCGCAGCGCCCCAAAAATATTGAGCCCAAGAGTTTAGGGCTTGATCCAGTCGTCGGCGGGGGGCCTTGGGGTCGGATGATGAGCCGACGGCTGATTCATGTAGCGCCGCGTATACCGGGCGCCCCACCAGACGAGTCCCACCATCGTAAAACCGAGAATGATGAGCCCGGCAATGGCAGCCAGACCAACCGCGCGGGCCATCTTGCGGTCACTAAAATTGGGAAACGGTGCCACATCGGCCAGGAGACTGATTTTAGTTACAGCCGGCGAGCCGAGAAGTTCGCTTGCCCCTGCCACGGGAACTGCTTCGGCAAACCAAGAGCCCAAGAGGCAGACGAGGGCGAACGTTGTGGAACTAGCGAGCGCTACCATGCCAAGTCCTTTCGAGGTTCGACCGGGTTCTTTTCGTCGAACGACTTCAGCAGTTCCGCCGTCTCTGCATCAATCGTTTTCGGCAGCTGAATCTGTACTTCGGCATACAGATCTCCCTTCTGCCCGTCGCGACTATGAATCCCCTGCCCTTTGATTCGAATCTTTTTGCCGCTGCTCGTTCCAGGGGGAATCGAGGCAGTAATTTCACCATGGGGTGTCGGAATATCGACCTTGGCACCGAGCACAGCTTCGCCGAGCGAAATCGGCACTTTCACATGCAGATCGAGCCCATGACGGGTGAACCAGGGATGCTCGGCCACATGCACCGTCACCAGTAAATCGCCAGCAGTTCCGCCGCTGGCCGACGGTTCTCCTTGGCCGCGCAGGCGGATCGTTTTCCCGTGCTCGATTCCCGCCGGAACCTTCACGGTGATGGTCTCGATCGAGCCGCCCGGACGAGCGACACGCAGATTCACTTCGCCACCCACTGCGGCTGTTTTCAGCGGAATCGTGACGGTGTGAGCGACATCGGCTCCGGGTTCAGCAGCGCGTGGACGTCGCGCCCGGCGTCCGCCACGAGGTCCGGCAGCAGCTCCTCCAGCGCCACCAAACTGGCGCATAATGTCTTCGAAACCGCCCCCCTGAGGGCTTCCGCCCCCGAAGAACTGGGTGAAGTCGAAGCCGCCAAAATCGGGCTGTGGGCCGCCACCTCCGCCACTCCAGCCAGGCGGAACCCCCTGCCCCATCTGTTCGTAGCCCGCTCCAAACTGGTCGTACATTTTCCGCTTTTTGTCGTCGGAAAGAGTGTCGTACGCCGTTTGAACCTCCTGAAACTTCTGTTTGGCGGTCGCATCATCGGGGTTCATGTCCGGATGATACTTCCGCGCAAGCTTGCGGTAGGCCTTTTGAATTTCGTCGGTCGATGCTCCGCGGCTGACGCCGAGCAGTTCGTAATAGTCTTGGCTCATACGCGTTATCATAAAACTTCGTACCCCACTCCAGGTAGCGGGAGTTTTTCGATTCTTCGCAACTAACTGACAAACGTCGGCCTTAGCGGCAGCTTGTCCCTTGGCTCTGCTTTCTCTTACTGCGTACGATTGGACAGGCTGGTTCGCCAAGAATCCGAAGCAAAAATCAGGGTTGATAGCAGCGGAGCCGCCGAGTATCTGCCTCTGGCGGGTGGTTTTGCACGGCGCGTGCCTGCATGGACTCCGGGTGGGAAACTTGTGAAATCTTCGAGCGGCCCCGAGTTCTGCTTGACACATCCCCGCGATAGGAGTGCAATACTTGTGTGTCGAAAGGTTTGCGCCGGTTCTACGACTCGCTGCAAACCCCTTTGCGCACGTCTCGTCTACACTCTTGTCTTCCATCGCTCCGCCAGCAGCAGGCAACATAGCCCTGAAAAATCGCCCCTCGCGATCTACAGGACGCGCGTTCCCGGCCAGTGGCAGGGGCTACTGTCCCAAGGTCATCCCACTGGCACCCGGAACTGCCTGATGGAAGATGCATCGCAGGAACAGAGGAACGCTCGAGTCTTTGCGAGATGCTCGCAGGAAACCATTGGCTCGCTGCCAACTTTTCCACGCAGAGCAAGCGGACAATTCCCTCAGGCATGGTTCACGAAGAGGCAACCATCATGCAAGTTTTGGCACCGCACAACGCTCGTTCGATCGAGACACGTCTGGCAAAACGTTCGCTGAAAAGGCGATTCGCAAGCGCATTCACACTCGTCGAACTTCTGGTGTCGATGGCGCTCACGCTGATCATCGTCTATGCCATTGCCGAGTTTTATGCCCGCGTCGGTACGAGCGTCCGCAATGGTCGCGCGCTCATCGAACTGCGTGGCCAGCTTCGTAATGTGTCGCAAAAACTGCAGAGCGATTTGAATAGCATGACCGTGAAAGGGGTTCCCGGAGTCGACGAAGCCGCCGGATTGGGCTACCTCGAGATTCACGAAGGCTATCGCCGCGACTGGGACTGCGATGCCAACGGCACGGCCGACTATCAGCAGGCAATCACCGACAACTGGCCATCGAGCAGCATCACCGATTTGCTCGGCGACGCCGACGATATTATCTCCGGGACGATTCAGTCGTCGTCGGCAATTTATCTCGGTCGAGTTCCGGCAAGTGTTTCGGGAAATGGTGTGGCTCAGTCGCGACAAGCGGAGTTCATTTGGTTCGTTTCGTTCACTGATCTGGATGGGGATGCCGAGTGGGATTTAAACGAGCCCCGCGAATTGCACCGCCGCCAACTGGTGGTGATGCCCGAACTGAACAGCAATCCTGGGGTTGTTGGTGGACCGTTCACAGCGCCGTTTGCAGCCGCCGATGTTCGCAATACGCTCGCTAGTTGGTATCAGAACTACGATGTCTCGGTGCGGGTCGAATCGCAGTCGGGTGGGCAGTTTGTGCTACGTGCCAACTCGCTGGGCGATCTTTCGGTGCGTGCCAACCGCTTTGCCCATCAAGTGACCGCCGGTTTTCCGAATCGACTCGACTTGGTCGGAGCTGGTGGGGCCGCCGATTCGCTCCTCGGTTTTATGCATCCCGATTTCGTGATTGGTCGCAGCATCGCGGTTACTCCCAACACCGGCGCTTCGGGCGAAGACCTGATGATGAACAACCTGCTGGCATTCGATGTTCGTCTGTTTGACCCGACCGCTCCGATCTATGCCCATCCCACCGTTGGCAATGAAGCGGTCACTCCGACCGATCCCGACTATCCACCTGCCACCGGAACACCGATTGGTCGTGGGGCGTTTGTCGATCTCGGACACAACCGCGCTGCGAGCACCTTCAGCGGTGCACCGGCTGCTGAAAGTGGTCTCGGCACCGAAACCACCTACGACACCTGGACGACACTTTACGAGCGAGACGGGGTCGATAATCGCTCGCTCGGTCACCTAGATCTGGGCGTGAACGGGATCGACGACAACAACGATGGCCGTGTGGATGAACCAGCGGAACGTGATACGCTGCCACCTTACGGCGCTCCGATCACCGGCGTGCAAGTGCGCATTCGTTGCCAGGACATCACCTCGCGACAAGTGCAGCAGGCCACTGTTTCGGCCGACTTCATTGCCGACTAACGCCGGTGGGCAGTGCAGCGGATGCCGAGGGGAACCGCTCTGTCGCTGGCCGCGATCGGTCCCCTGTCGAGTTCCGCGTAGCCCCTCTTTCAACTCCGTATGCATACGATTCGACTACGCGGCCCTTGGTCGTATGAAACGCTCGAGCAGTTCGCAGCCAGTGACGCGCTGCCAGCGGAGCCTGCAGGCGACATTCCGTTGCCGTGCGATTGGCGAACCGTTCTGCCCGAGGATTTCGCCGGTGTTGTCCGGTTTCGACGCTGGTTCAACATGCCCACCGGCATCACCGAGGAGCATCAGCTGTGGCTCGTAATCGACGCTGTCTACGACCGCGCGATCGTGAAACTCTCGGACGATCACTTGGCCACCATCGAGCCGCAAACGGGGCGTTTTTCGATCGACATAAAGTCGCGGCTCCGCCCTCGCAATGAACTGGTGATCGATGTGGCGTGGCCCATCGCCGCCGAAACTTCCCCCGAGTCGCCAGTTAGTGGCGAAACGGCTCTCGATCCCCCCCGTGGTCTAACGGGACTCGTATGGCTCGCGATTTTTGAACCGGGGGAGACGCCGCAACTCCCCTCCCCCACCGGCGACGCTGTGCCATAATGATCGATGGAAGTGCAACTTCGGACGCTTGAGAGTTGCTGAACTGGTCCGAGTTAAACACTGTGCCAAAAATAATGCGTTCCCCGCATTTCCTCAGCGAGTGCGCTGCGGTGCTTCTCGGGTTCGTTTGCTGAAAGAGCTTCATGTCGCGAATCGTGCTGGCCATGTCGGGAGGTGTCGATAGCAGTGTCGCTGCCGCGATCCTCACGCGCGCTGGGCACGAGGTGATTGGCGTTTTCATGCGACATGGCGAAGAGGCGCAAGCTGCCTGCGCCGTCGATGCTCCTGGCTTTCAGCTCCCAATCTTCAAAGAACGTTCGGATCACAAGCAGGGCTGCTGTAGTGCGAGCGATGCCGAAGACGCGCGTCGCGTTGCCGACCGCCTCGACATTCCGTTTTACGCCCTCAATTTGCAGTCCGAGTTCCGGCAGATCATCGACTACTTCATCGACGAGTACACCGTCGGTCGAACCCCCAATCCCTGCGTGCAGTGCAACAACTGGCTCAAGTTCGGCAAACTTTTTGACTACGCTGACAGCGTGGGAGCCGAGTTTGTCGCAACCGGCCACTATGCTCGGCTCGCACAGATCGATGGCGATCTCGCACTCTGCCGTGGTGTCGACGATGGTAAAGATCAGTCGTACGTCCTGTTTGGAATCAAAAAAGAGCTGCTGCCGCGCATGCTGCTGCCGATCGGCGACTACTACAAGCCGCAGATCCGCAAGCTGGCTCATGAAATTGGTCTCCGAGTGGCCGACAAGCGCGATAGCCAAGAGATTTGCTTCGTGACGAGCGGTAAGCACGATGAATTCGTCCGCGCTAGACGTCCCGATATCGATACGCGCGGCGAGATCGTCACGATGGAAGGAAAAGTGCTGGGACAGCATGCCGGAATTGAGCGTTTCACGATCGGACAGCGTCGCGGACTCGGCGTGGCCCTGGGGGAACGGGCCTTTGTCGTGCGGATCGAGCCCGATACCCATCGGGTGGTGGTTGGAACGCGCGACGACCTTGCTCGCACTGCGCTGACGGCTGCCAATTGCAACTGGCACACGACAAAGTCGCCTGTCGGGGCGATCGGCGAACCGTTTCGCTGCGAGGCAAAGATTCGCTACAACAGCGACCCTGCGCCGGCGACAGCGGTGCGACTGACAGACGATCGCTTGCAAGTCGATTTCGACGAACCTCGCCACGGTGTCGCGCCGGGGCAAGCGGTAGTCGTTTACGACGGCGATCGTGTTCTCGGGGGTGGCTGGATCGAGTAGACCAGGAGCGCAAAACGCCATCGATTCCTCGAATTGACTATTCGCTCTAGTGGAAATCGGTCTACCGTTTCGCTATTCTTCCACCTAGTTCTCACGCATCCTCTGTCGTTTCCTGATCCAAAGATTGGGAAGTAATAGAAGTCATTTTCGCGTGACGACGACAGCTGGCAACTTCGGCGGAGCACTCTCGATGACACTCACTTGGCTCAATCCCCTCCTGGCACAAGAGAACGGTGGCGGTAGCTGGGGCACGCTCGAGATCATCCTGGTTGGCATCGCATTCTTTGGGGCGATTTTTCTCTTCATCGTCGGCATTGCTTTCGCAGCCTACGGTCGCATTTGGTTCCAGGCCTTCATGTCGCGCGCCGACGTTGGCATCTGGAGCCTGGTCGCGATGGGCTTTCGCCAAGTGAATTCTCGACTGATCGTCGACGCCAAAATTAAAGCGGCCCAGTCGGGCATGGATATCAATCGACAGACCGGTATCAGCACACAGCGTCTGGAAGCACACTATCTCGCCGGCGGCGATGTGATGCGCGTGATCCATGCCATCATCGCTGCCCATCGCGCGGGGATTGATCTCGATTTCGATCGCGCGTCGGCTATCGACCTCGCTGGTCGCGACGTGTTCGATGCCGTCCGGACTAGCGTTCAGCCGAAAGTGATCGACTGCCCCGATCCTCGCCGCAGTGGCAAAAGCACCCTCTCGGCCATCGCTAAGAATGGTGTGGAACTCCGGGTGAAAGCTCGCGTGACGGTTCGGACGAACTTGGCGCAGCTGATTGGTGGTGCCACCGAAGACACCGTGATCGCTCGCGTCGGCGAAGGGATCATTACCGCGATCGGTTCGGCGGAACATCACTTTCAAGTGCTCGAAAATCCCGACGTGATCAGCAAAGCGGTGCTCGCACGCGGCCTCGATGCCCAGACAGCGTTCCAGATTGTATCGATCGATATCGCCGACATCGACGTCGGAGAGAACATCGGCGCTCGTCTCCAGGCCGACCAAGCGGAAGCCGACACGCGCGTCGCCCGCGCGACAGCCGAACAGCGCCGCTGCGAAGCGATTGCTACCGAACAAGAGATGAAGGCCAAGGTGGCCGAGAATCGGGCCCGGTTGGTCGACGCTGAAGCCGAAGTGCCGATGGCTATGGCCGATGCTTTCCGTCGAGGCAACCTCACCACCGGTGGCATCGCCACCTAGCCCGCGAGTAGCTCCGCCAATTCGCAGGGCCGCTTGAAACGAATCACCATCGCGAGCTGATTTGGCTCGCCCCCGCCTCGCAAGGACTCTTCGGAGTCATCCTCGATTCGTGCGCGCCGACCCACCGCAGAAGGAATCTGGCTATGCAACTTGTTGCGCTTTCACTGGTGATGATTTCACTCATTGCCGGCGATCAAGAGGCCGAAAAAGCTCTCGCCAAGCCGCTCGATGCCGAGCGCGCCATTCTCCAGCGCTGCGTCAAGGAAATGGTGCTGATTCAGCCCGGCCAAGGCGAGTTCCCCGCCAGCGAGCTGGCGCCCTTTCGCATCTCGCAGTTTGAGGTGACGCAGGAACTCTACGAGATCATCGCTCGCGGCAATCCGAGCCGCTGGAAAGGACCTCGCAACTCCGCCGAGATGTTTTCGGTCGGTGAAGCCGAGGAATTTTTGAAGCGTTTGACTGCTCGTTTGCAGCACGAAAAGTTGATCACTGCGGATCAAGCAGCGCGACTTCCCACCGAAGCCCAGTGGCGCTACGCCGCTGCTGGCGGCACCTCCACCAAGTTCTCGTTTGGGGACGATGCGACCAAGATCGACGACTACTGCTGGTACACCGGCAACGCCGCAGGGAACGATCCCGCCGTTGGAGCGAAAAAACCGAATCCATTCGGTCTCTACGACATGCATGGCTACCTGCGCGAGATGTGCGCGGGGGTGTGGAAGTCGGCTGATGGAAAAACGATTGACGAAAAACAGATCGCCGTCCTTGGAGGAAGCTGGAAGGACTCGGCCGACGAATGTGCAACCGCCGCGCGACAGCCGTTTGCCATCGACGCACGGGATGACGCCGTGGGGCTGCGAATTGTGATCTCACCGGTCGCTGCTGTTGCCGATGCTGCTGAACTATCGCCGATCCTCGAAAGCAAAAAACTCGAGCTCCTTTGGGCCGACGGAGAGTTCACCGAAGGTCCGGCTGCTTTGGCCGACGGCAAAATCGTGTTCAGCGATATCGGCAACAAGATGTACGTTTTCGACCCGAAGTCGAAAGAGACGAAAGTGTTTCGCGACCCCAGCCGGCGCTCGAACGGACTGATTGTCGACAGCAAGAATCGGATCATCGCTTGCGAAGGTGCCAACACCGGAGGTGGACGGCAGATCTCGGTTTTCACCATCACCGGCGATCAACTGGAAGTAACCACGCTGGCCGA